>JAGVLG010000050.1 GCA_020054325.1 Gammaproteobacteria bacterium | reverse complement strand
GCTTTGCTACCACACCGCGTTGCACCATCAATTTTACAAAAATATTTAAATTAAAAATTTGCGCCAACTAAATTATGTGTGCGCGCCTGGATGTTTACGTACTTCATAGCAGTGGGTACTCCATTTATATTCTTGGCTTCTACTTTTATAAATTAGCAAAATGGAGTTTTTGTCTTTAACAAAAATATTTATAGAAGCAGTTTTTTCATAACCTCGCGTCCAGGAACAAATAAATTCACGACATGGTGCAAGCATATTCTTTCTGTTCAACCATCGTACGTCTAATGCTTGGTAATCATCTAAAGTAGCCTTGCTGTTCCACCAGTAATATCTTCCACTTCCTAATCCACCCAAATTATTTTCCCCTTTTTATACGAAATCATTAGTCAAATTCAGGTGTTTACGCATCAAATTATATGCTAAGCATAAAAAATATGTACGTTTTGTCTTACCGCTAAGGATCTATAAATAATTCTGTAACAAATGTAACTATGTGACAAAATGCTCGATGCTATGCAAATACAGAGTTCTACCAAATTAATAGTGCCACAATATTGGAGTTAATTCTGTTGCATTGTTACATCTGAAATATTTAATCCTCCCAAGACTCGGTAGAAAATACATAGCATCGCGTTGTACCAATACCCGGCAGCCTAATAGATTGAGAAGCAGCACCATCTGATCCAGGGATCAACCACCTTTTTTCAAGCAATAGCTTTGTAACAGTACGTTGGTTAAAGCCTTTGCAGAAGCGTTGTTTGTACGTTTCAGTGAATACGTAGTACGTTGTATTATCAGTACTGCTGTTATGTTTTTTAAATCCTAAACGTTCATAGGATAGATGCGCATCATTACTATCCCACGGTGTGAAATGGGTTTCACCATATGTTTCAAAAATAGCGCGAATTTGCGATAGTATTTGCGAGTTCTCTAGATTACCAGCGCCACCCCTTTGTTCTAGCCAATCATTAAAACACTTAGTAACCGCAGCAATTGCGTTACCTGCTGGCCAACCGGTAATTCCAAACTCAGTTGCCAGTTCACCAGCACACGCAATTAAAGCCATAATTGACGCAACTCTAATAACCTGCCCGTTTGCATCTTTCGGTAAAGCTGCATTGATAAATTGCTTTTGTAAAATTTTTAATCTATTGATATTATCTGGTACTTTAACAAATTCGGTAAGTTTTTCTAACCATACAATTAATGCAGTACCATAATAATTTTGTGCCGATTGAACCAAAGCACGCGAAAATTCAGCCCCGCTATTAAATCCATGCAAATTTTCAAATAGCCCTAATTTAGCACCGGCATCTGCTGGAATATCTATTAATCTCACCTCTTGGCCGGCTTTAACTTTTTTATTTGCAGTCAACATATGTTCACCTAAGCTGATTTCGCCAGCAGAAAGGAATAAAAGTTTCCATCCAAGCGGGGCGCGGGTTAAGCCGCTTTTTTGTGCTCTAACTTTGCCTTGTTCATTTGCCAACATATACGCTATTTCTCCGGCTTCTTCAGGGGCAACTTGCGCTAATTCATCCAATATCAAGAGCATATGATTATGCATATGCGCGATGCCTTCTAAACCATTCGAAGTTGCACGCCATCTTTTCACATACTCCGGATCACCAAATATCGAGGCAGTTACTTTCAGCGCAGTTGTTTTACCGCTACTGCTTTGTCCTGTAAAATTAAACCCTGCTGAATTTTCACCAATAAATTGCATCAGAGCCGGTGCAAATCCAGCAGCTACCGCAAAAATTAATCTGCTGTTTCCAATGCAGTATTTAGCGATGCTTGTTTGCCAATCATCAAGCGTACCTTTTTGTTTAAAGTTATGTGGTATCGACATAGTGGATTGGAAAATAATTTGATCGCTCATTGAGCCTATGCTCATGTTTGGTAAAACAAATGTTTCTCCATTATGCCAACCAATTCTGCTAGTACAGATCACTTTACGCTCTGGTGATGCTTGATTAATGTAGTTATCTAAAAGATTATTGATCCCTGATCCTCGTTCAATTTCTAGGCCGCCGCGTAGTAGTTCTTTGCGGTACTCATTACCATCACCACTTAATAATTCCATTGGTAATGCATATTTATGCGGTACTTTATCTCGATCTTCAAATTCTAACAGCCTGCCCCAGTTGTAGCTGTCTTCATCCCTAGTCAATGCTGTAATTTCTAGGTTAGAACAAATCTTTTTGGGCGGGAGAAACTGCCCCTTATCATTTATCCCATGGTAAACTACCCCTGCAGTTTTATCGGTGGTGTAATGTGCCTTAGGACTGTTTTGGAGCTTAGCATATGACTCTGAGGTGGCAGCCTTAGAGTCATTCTCCATCTGCAGATAATCAATAAAGATATCTGGTTCTTGCATTGCTGCTACGATATGTGCAGTTGTGTATCCTTCTTGTAATGCATCCGCCGCATCCCACCCATCGGGTAGTTCACGTTTTGTGTTAATGATCGCTTCACCAGAAGATGCAATTTCAGGCTTAAATGCAAACTTTTCAATATTGATTATTTGTATCGAAATTGCTCCAGCCTCTTTGGCTAAACGAGCAATTTCTTCGGCATACTTTTGGCCGGTTACATCGTTATCACGCCAAATACATATTCGTTTGCCTTTTAGTGGAGTAAAGTCGGTTTTATGTGGTGCTTTCGCTCCATTCTGTGTAGTGGTGGTTATATAGGATGGCAAAAGTGCAGCAGCCGCATTTGCGCATTTTTCGCCTTCACAAAATAATATGGTTTTTTCAGTGTACTGGGTTATTTTATCGAGGTTATATAATATTTGTGGCTCTGGCATGCCAATCCATTGCCAAGATTCTTGTCCAGTGTTTGATCGGCAATAAGTTAAAGGCCGAAATGTTTTTTCTAAACCATCATCAGACATTATTTCAAATCGGCAAATGTAGCAAATAATTTGGCCATCGCTCGCTCTATAAATATGCTTTATAGATATCAAACCTAAGCTGGGATGTTTGGTTGGCGGTGGGGGTGCGCGTTTAGGAACTGGCGTTAGTGCTGTCCATGTTGGTTTTGTTACAGTTGTTACATTATTTGTTTGGTTTATGTGTAGCGGTTTTGTGTCAGTAGAGCTTAAGCTATTTCTTGCCTTTGAGTGCTGTGTAACATTTTTTGACTCTGCCACAGATGAATTATTAATCCCCAGCAATTGCGACAAGGACTGTTTTGCTGCAGTTTGCGTAACATTCTCTACATATGCGATCAAAGAAATAATGTCACCGCCAGCATCTTCTGTAGCAAAATCAGCCCACTCACCAGTATTAACATTAATGCTAAAACTACCTAAAGTTTTATCTGGTCGTCTTGGATTTAATGCTAAATATTCATTACCTTGCCACTTACCGCCTGGTAAATAATGCCCCAATACTTTGTGAATATTATTCAGTGCGACATGGTTAACTTCTACAAACTCATTCACCTTGCACCCCCTGTGCAACAGCAGTGTCATATTCACTTGTAGAGTTAACGCGTTTAGAGTTTGCCTCTAACCAAGCTAATGAATCAGATTTGCGATATAGGCATCGCCGTCCGCATTTTAGGAATGGTATTCCCCCACCGGTTATAGCTTTAAGTTCCATCCAACCTAGAGATCGCACTACACCTGCAGCGGTTGTTTCTCTATCTAGTAATGCTTCGTTCGGTGCATTCCAAAAATCAATGCGTAGCTCACTGATTGTTTTTCCATTTTTAAGTAATTGCTTACTCATAATTTACAACTCCATCAAAGTTATTAAGATGTAATTAGGGTAAAACAATAAGAATCCAAGTCAATGATCTAGCATAGCATTTGCTATTGATGTGATCGCAAGTTGTTAATTTGCGATTGTGAGCACCAAATCACTGGTGTCTAACGGTGATCGCAAATTGTAATTATTCGCTTATTTGCGGTTCTGGTTCAGAGGCAACCGTGCACTTTTTGATAGATGAAATCATTTTGATTTTGTCAGCAATTGTTCTTTCACCTAAATCTACGCCAATGGCTTTACCTTGGGCCTGTATTATGTTTGCGGCATGATGTGGCTGGGAATAATTAAGCGGCTCCATAGTCAACACCACAGCTAAAAGCTTTGCCCATGTGTTTTCTTCCTTCGTATTTGGCTTTTTGGGCGCCTCTGGTTGTTCAACGTTTAATTCTAAATCTTTTAACCATTTTGGTATTTTCCAATTAATAGTTGAAGATCGGATCCAGGAAACAAAATCGCTAATTAGTACGTCCATGTAGTATTCATAACCATAGCGGCGTTGCTGGAATGGATTTTCTAGTTTGAGATTACCATTACGCAAATGATTAAGTGCCACACTGCGGCGTTCAGAATATGCTTTCTGTTTTTCTGCGTTTGGCCAACCGTGGAATTCTCCCTCGTTAAAGCCTGGTATTAAGCTCCGTGGTTCTATGTCTAACGACAATACTATTAATTGCCACAACGGTAGTGATAAATGTTGCTTCCAGTATTTGTCATCCGGCTTATAATCCATATTTTTTCCTTATTAAAAATTATTTGTGACCTGCAATTCATGAGTTGTTAAATTTTGAATAAAAGATTTTGTTATTTCTAGCTGTGATTCAACATGCCACAGCACGAAGTTCTCAATTAACTGCATCGGTTCGCGTAAATCATCAATACCAAATTGTATATAGCCAGAGGTTACATCGTTACCACTATGATTTAGCAGTCGTTTAATCGTATATAAACTAAAGCTTTTACTAAGTTGGTGATTTACGATACTTGCAAATGTGCGTCTCAGATCGTGCAGCGTAAACTCAATACCACTTAAAGAATTAAGCGCCTCGATATTCTTGCGATGATATTTTAAATGGCCATATTTGTTTTGTGCCGGAAAAACATATTCGCCTTTACTGCCTTCTTTTCTTTTGGTTAGTATTTTTGTTAGCCATTGCCCACATGGAAGGATATGTATGCGATGATTCTTTGTTTGACTAAACGTAACAGTACTGTTGCTTAGATCCACATTTTGCCAGGTTAAGCGAGCCGCTTCTTGTTCCCTGCAGCCAGTTAGCAATATGAAAATGCAATAATCCTTAATAGTATCGCCGTGTGTTAACGAATATTCATCTAAAGCACTGAACCATGCCTGTAATTGCTGTGATTCTAAATATCTAGTGCGCCTATTGATCCGGTGCCATTTTTTTAGTGCTGTTAAGCGATCGCATGGATTTGATGGTATTAGCGGTTCGCCATCTTCCGAGGTGTATTTTTCTTTGGCAAAATTAAGTAACGCTCTTAAAAATCTAAAGATTTGATTTGCTTGTGCTAGGCTTTTTTTGCTGAGGCTGTTAAATCTATTTTCAATTAAGTCTCTGTTGATATTTTGTATAGTTTTGTGATGCCAATCTGGAAAGCCTAAACGCATTGCCTTAGCGTAATCCTTCAAAGTATTTTCTGTTAAGGTGCGTGATTTAATGTATTCGTTATATGCATCTAGTAAAGTTATACCTTTAAGTCTTGCATCGCGCTCTACTTTGTTTATGTTGATGCCAACCGCCATTTCACCTAGGCGTTTTTTTGCCTCAATGCGCGCTTGTTCTGGAGTTAATGGACCGTGTAAACCTAAAGTTATGCGTACAGTTTTGCCATCGACCCTGCTTTGTGCGACGTATGTTTTACGCGTGGGGGTGACGCGCAGTCCAAAACCTTTAAGCTCGGAGTCCCAATAGATAAGTTGTTGCTTACCGGCGCAGGTGGCAGTATCTACAAAGCGTTTATTTATCTTTTGTGTCGTCATGTTTAATCTGTAGTGCTATTTGTTCTAATTCTTGTATTGCTTCTAGCTCAGCTGCTTCTAATTCTTGTTGCTTTCTATTTTGATCGAATTCTTCATAATGCTTATGGACGAGATGCTCAGCATTATCATGAGATATTGAACCAGCATGATTAAGTACCGCCCTATTATTAAATTCTAAAAAACGATCTAATTTATCTTCCCAATCGCGCATATATATAGCTATACGTTGTTGACATTGATCTTCCGCATAGTCCAGAAACATCGTTACTAGTCTGTTTAATTTAGTCAATTCATCTTCTTGCAAATAGTTTTTTGCAATTGATACATCTTTTTTTCTAACTTTAGGACCATCCCAAGTTTGTAGTCCCATATGTGGTAAAGAAGGATTGCTTCTTTCCACTAAGAGTTCAGCTGCAGTTTTACCTGTTACTGACCATAACAATTTGTTTTGTACAGTTTTAAAGAATAATTTTGCATTAGATGCTTTAGGATCGTAATCAACGCTTAAGGTGTATAAGTCTTTTACTTTTTGATAAAAACGTTTTTCAGATGCGCGTATTTCCCTAATACGTTCTAATAACTCAGTAAAATAGTCTTGGTCTTTTGGATCTTTTAATCGTGCATCATCCATTGCAAAACCTTTAATAAGGTACTCTTGCAAGGTCGTAGTCGCCCATTGCCGGAATTGCGTGCCTCTAGGGGAACTTATTCTATAGCCTATCGCCAAAATCATCTCCAAGCTATATAGGTATGTCATCCGCTTGACTTCACGGCCACCTTCATTTTGAACTGTCAAGGATTCCTTGACAGTTGAATCTGCTAGTAGCTCGCCTTCATCTAAAATATTATTTATATGTAAGCTAACATTTTGTTTAGTTGTCTGAAAAAGAGTGGCTATCTCTGCTTGCGTCAGCCAAACAGTTCCGTTGTCAGCTTTCAGTTGTATTTTTGCTAAACCATCTTCGGTGGTATAAAGAATCAATTCTCCAGCGCTCATATAATTATCCTTAAAATTTAAAAGTTGGGAGGGGGGGGTACAATTTGTACCAGCCCTTTTAATGGTGTTGGTTCTTTGTTTGGTATTAAACAAAAGGGGGGTGCCCCCACTTGTGTATGGCGTTACTAATTTCAACTGTACGATAAAATCGTACGGTTGAAAGGTTTTCGCTGCTCTGCGCTTCAGGTGTACGATAATAACGTACCACTGAAATTACACTGCGTTGTTGCTTCCAACCAGGTATTTCTATAGAAAGGGAGGTGTCATTTTGACCCCTACCTTTGCAGTAATATGATTTATCAGGCAATATATTAGTCGTCATTCCTAAAACTCCTTGGTTGACGTTGATTTTTGTAAGCCTATTGTAAGCTTGATAGAGTAAAACTTATTAGGGCTGGTTGGGGATAATAAAGGATCTGCGCCTTATATAGCAAGAGTTTTGTGGGGTTTATTAAGGATTGCTAGAAGCTAATAAAATCGTTAACACTATAACTCATAATCCTTTGGTCGCTGGTTCGAGTCCAGCCGGGCCCACCAATAAAGCACATGTAAATATCAAGGTTTTGAATGGTGTTGTTCCGACAAACTGCCAGGCGAACTTGTAAGCATTACTTACAGGTTGCCATGCCTAATCTTCTTCTAGTTGTTTTACTTCCTTCTTTGCCAAATGTAAGTAGTTTTCTCCAGTTACAACCTTTTCACCGGTTTCTAATTCCAAGTCTTTACGTGCATTGCCTGCTATAGTGCCGCCACGCTTTGCAGCATCTTTGTTTTGTATAAAGCCTTGCGCATCTTGTGTGCGAGCAATGGCCGTAGTGGATGCCTCACCTAACATTGTGAAAATTAATTCCAGATCAGTCATATGGTCGCGTAGGTTTTCTTTGTTAAGCGCCTTTAGCTTTTTATAATTGGTTGGCGTTACTCCAAATGTTGCTTTACAAATTTCTGCAGTTAAAATACCAAAATCGCGGGACTCCCTAACACCACGGTTTTTCCACTCGTCTGTTAGTTCATCGCGTATTTGGATTCCACGCATGCGCTTTTCGATCCAAGTATCGGAATAACCTTTGGCTTTGTAGATGGCTCTAGCTCTTTGGGATGCTAGCTCAGGATCTTCGATTTCTTTGACTCTTTCGTAACCAACCTGGGCTAGCCAGCGCTTAAATGGCTCAGCTTTAGGTGAAGGGATGGATTGTATAATGCGAAAAATCCCTTCGGCATTAGCGCAATCTGTAGGACGCAACCTTCCATCTGAAGCTACTAATTTCAACCGTACGATAAAATCGTACGGTTGAGATCCTTCTTCATTAGAAAGTTTTAGTTTTAAGTCAGACCAATATCTTTTTGGTAAATTGCTGCCTGTCAGTACAGCAACTATATCAATTATTGAATAGAACCATTCATCGTTATGGATTACTCGACGAATTTGTTGATCATTGAAGACTATGATGTGTTCGGCAGGTATAATGTCGGTCGTCATTCCTGTTACTCCTTGGTTGACGTTGAATTTTTGTAACCCTATTGGTAAGCGTGTTAGGATAACTTATTAGGGCTGGTTGTGAATAATAAGAATCAAACCCGTTATATTGCAATAGTATTTTCGGCGATATTAAGGATTGCTAGAAGCTAATAAAATCGTTAACAACTAGCAGTTTTGCATTCCTGACCCTACCTCCCAAAAAAATCCGACGATTATGTCCTATAATAGGCATATGAAAAGGGTGTTTTTTGGTTTTACATTAATCGAACTTATGGTTGTAATTGCAATTGTTGCAGTTTTGGCGGCAATTAGTGTACCTGCCTATAAAGTCTATAAAAATAAGGCTGAGGTGGCCTCTGCGATTCCGACTATATCCGCTATTGTGCAAGATTCTATAGAATACTATGCGAGAAATGGTGTATTTCCCTCAGCAACCGAATTGAACTTGCCTACTCCTAATATGACGTCCTATGTGCTTCCTCCTAATATCGTAACATATTTTGTGAACCCGCAAATTTCAACGGGAGCTCCGGAATGTAATTACAGTAGCATTGGGTTTTATATCAGCGGCTACGATGGTAATTTCTTTACAGATCCTGACAATGCTAAAACTACATTGGTTCTCTATAACCCAATCGATGTGAATGGAACCATGGAGGTTCTATGCACTGTTGGTGAATTTGATAACGGAGTTTCTCCAACACTTACAGGTAATAATCTGTATCCTGGAAACGGTTGCACACTTGAAACTAACAATAGCAACTTCGGTGAAGCTGCTATAGCTTACGCAACTAGCGCCTGTCCGTAATTCTCAGTTTTATTTATATTAAATTAGCTTTATAATTATCGATATACCATGGTTGCTTAGGAAGACAAAGTTGTATTGCCTCAATGATAAAATCGCTCCTGAAATTAAGGAATTAAAACAAAATACACCTGGACATACTATTTTTATGTCGGTATTAAATCCTGCAACTAATAGCTATGCGGTTGAAGAGTTTGACTTAAATTGTCTTGGTTTATTGGAAATTGATAGGGAGGTTTCTGAAACTGTATATGATTTTTTGCAACTCATCGCTAATTTGTTAAAGCAATTTGATTATTACACCGATATATATCGTAATCATAACTATAGCACTAAGGCGCGCTTACAACTAGCGCAACAATTATTAAATATTGCTAGGAAATTATGGCAATTTGGAGCTGTAGCCAAATCGATTCTAACTCCGGAAGCATGTAAGTTTTTCCTAACTTACACAGTCCTTTCCTATAATAAAATGGCATATGATCATGCCACTTGGTATATGATAAAGTCGCACACTAGAGATGACACTGCGCTTAATATCCAAGAGCAGGCATTAAGATTAGATATTGAAATATACCAAACACTCTGTATGCACGAATGTGCTAGAAAGCATCAGAGCATTTTAGCTTCACTGCAAGCAGAAAGAATAGTATCTATTGAAAATCCAAAAGAAACAGGCACTCTAAGACGTCGCAAAGGTTTTAGGCTTGTAGATTAAATAGCATTTAGTCATGTTATATAATCGGTCCTTGGGACACAACTACAGCAGCATTATTAACTACATTAGGACGGATATAATCTAAAATTCGAGTTTGTACACACCCCTCAAAATAAAAGCAAATCGCGCTGCCTTGCGGGCGTAAACCTGCAATATATTTACCATGACTCACTAAGATAGTTTTACCATTATCACGGTTAATTAGATTTTTACCATCCGGCTTTGTTACTATATGCCAATGATCACGCAAGCTAAAAACGTGCTTAAAAAAGGTATTCCATGCAATTCGATCTTTACGAATTGATTCTTGTTGTAGGATCGAATCTGTACCTTGAATTGTAATTACGGAACCTTGAATTGTAATTACGGAACCAAAATTATTAATGGTTCCATTAAAAAAACCATTGGATATTGTAATGTTATTACAATTTGAGAGACCAGGGATGGTAAAGTATGTATTAAATGTAACAACTAAGGTTCTGGCTTTATAAAAGGATGGTAAAGTTGTAACCATCGAATTATTGTAAAACCTTTCTATGTATAGTAAAGCCTCAAAATAAGTAATTAATACCCTGCGCAGATCAGTTCCAATAGCTTGTCTTTGGTTCAACGCAACTAAAACTGGCTTCAAACTCTTTATGTAATCAATATTATCATGAGTTAAAAATTTGGTAATTTGATAATCTGGAGTATTAGCAAGCTCTAATATAGTCCTGGCTAAAGCATGTAGACTTAAAGTTTTGTGCCAAGGTAAATAGTGTGCCAATAATGCTTGCGAATCACTTGTCAAAGGCATATCTATCTCACTTTTAAAAACCATAATATCTGTCGTCATCTGAAATTAAATTCAAATGACGACGACTATAAGTTAACTTTTAAATTCTAGCTCTAATACCAGCATTGTCTAATGGCGCCTGTTCTGCACTAGTATCAACAGTAACATGTTGTCTAAACAATCCTCTATGACTCGAATGGTAATTTTCTTCAAGACGAGTTCCGATATCAGCTAGAGCGGCATTCAAACCATGTGCTGCCTCATACAATGAAGTACGACAACCACTATTCCTTAGGCCACCAGGCCCCATAAATAAAATACCCGGACGCTGTTCTATAAGTTGGTTACGCGCAACATCTATACCAGACGCATTGAGTCTCTGGTTTTCTACATCAAAAACCTGTGCTTCATTAAGTAACGGCACTACATTATCGTTACTAATAACTGCATCTCTCCTACGATAGCCAAATATCGCCCCAAACGCAGTAACTAAATTCTCTACCGCATCTGACAAACCATCTAGAATAGCGCCACCAGTTGCAGCTAAACCTTCGGTTAAAGAGAAAAATAGCTTCGCGATCCCTGAAACGATATTTGATGCTCCTGTTTCAAAAAACAATGCCCCTAGCCCCATGATTACCGCAGTAAATAATATAGCTGCGGCAGTCGCTGTACCATGCACTACAGCAAATCCTGCTTCCAAGACATGATAACTAGCATGCAGGATGTTACTAACAAAATTTTCTACAAATTTATATAAATTTACAAATAGGCTGCGTATACATCTTGCAAGCGCCTCAACCTGTTGCCATATAAAATCAAATGCTACTTTTATTTTTTCACATGCCCAAACGATGTTACGTACAATTGATGCAGCAATGCGTTGGCATATATCACAAAATCTAGTTGCTAACGTTTGTAGTAATTCAAAAACATTTGTTATGAATCTTTTAGCAAGATTAAATAAAAGCTCACAACCTTGTTTAAAGGTTTCCCATAAGGTGTTGAATAATCTGCTACACAGTGTGAATAGTCTGAATCCTAAGATCATGCAAACTGAGCCTGCTGCAAGCTTGCAGGTTGAAGTAACCAAAGTAAAGCCTAAAATAATAAGCGCATAAAGTATGTTACCTACAACAGCAGTGGCATAAAGCGCTAGAGTTTCTCTTTGTTGTTCGCTGATAATCCAGGCATTTTGGATTTCTTCCTTAAGCTTATATAAATCTTTCTGGGCGCTAGTTATTAAATGCTCGCCGATATCACCAACTCTTTCTGTGCCAGAAAAAATATAATGACACATCCTAGCAAAAAAAGAACGATTTTTAACAGGAGCTACTTGATCTGAAACTACTTGATCAGGCATGATTTTTACCACCGTTTAATTATAAAAGGAGTTAAAAATAGCATGCGGAATTGAAATTTGTCAATTGGTTTACAAAAAAACCTAGATTAACCAGTGTTTTTATTTAATAATGCACTTTTTAAAGGACTAACCTCTGTGGCACTAACTTCTTTAGAACTAGCAATTAATGATATTGTTAGTTTACAAAATAAATTATATAAACACGTAAACATGCTAGCGACATAATCTTGCCTGGCTAATTCAAACTCAAGATCAAAGTCAAGTGCCCCAGCAGTTTCTTTGCGTCTTGCATAATATTGTCGTTGTAAATGAAAAACAACTGCATCACCCATCTCTCTATTAGCACGTACCCAAGTAACAAAATCTACTCCATTTATTGTTATACCATCTAAAACATCTACTACTGTTTTGAATCTATCTACATCAATTTGAATATTTTCCCCAAAGATTCCGTGCGCAGCGACAGTATCAGTATTTTTCAATAATAATTTTGGAAAGTTCACATCGGTTGCCAGAGTAAAATCAGGTACAATAGACTTTTTTGGATCTGGACCCACCATGACAATGAGCCTTGCTTGTAGCTCTAAAGGCAGCGTTGCAAACTGTTCATATTTACGTGGCGTCATATTTGCTATATGTATATGATACTTTTGTCGATTTTTTATAGCACTTGTACCATCATAAATACCATCGTAAGTTCTATATGGGAATTGCATCGCAGCATCAGTTTGTGCTTCAGCTTCAGTAACACCTAAATCTGGCATCTCTAATAAATTAAAATCCCCGCCCACAACATATTTTTGCGCAACTAAAAATTTAATGTCTTGTTGCATCCCCGCCTGATCTTTAAAATTACCGTGGAAATTAGCCATGCATAATACAAGATTGTTGTTAAGGTACAACTCAAATGCTTGAAAACGCCTACGATTCGCTTCACAAATATTACTTAAAATATCTGGGCGCATAGTAACGTCATTTGCAGTAAACTGCTTCGGAAACATGGTAAAAACACCACCAGAAGCAGAAATTTCCAACTTGTTAGATTCTATAACTTTGAATAGCAACTCTTCATTAATACAAAAATGTGGTAATAACCGACGCAAGTTATTATAAAATGCAACACCAATATTAGGATTTGGCGCTTCTTGCAACATGAAAAATGCAACATTATATGTCGTGGCTAATTCGATTAATATTGCAGTAACAGACCCCAGCAATCACTGTTGATATTGCGCTGATGTTTCAGTCCGAGCAAGGCCATTATTACCTGGGACACATTGCATTAAGATATTGAAAGTACAAAACATGCCATGCGCAGTTTTTAGCAATACTGGATTATGATCGCTAACCTGCGCCTCAACCACAGTTTTATTGTTCAAACACTTAAAGCGCAACTCTTCCATGATATTCATAGCGTACTACCCCTGCTTGCTATTCATCCTCTTCTAAAAAGCTCTTTAATTGCTCTGCCCGGCTTGGTTGTCTTAATTTACGCAATGCCTTTGCTTCAATCTGCCGAATACGTTCACGCGTAACATCAAACTGCTTGCCTACTTCTTCCAAAGTATGATCGGTATTCATATCGATACCAAAACGCATCCGTAATACTTTTGCTTCACGTGGCGTTAGACCTTCTAAAATCTGACGGGTACATTCGCGTAAACCTTCTGAAGTAGCAGCTTCGAGCGGTGATAATGCCGAAGTATCTTCAATAAAATCACCTAGCCGTGAGTCTTCGTCATCACCAATTATGGTTTCCATTGAAATCGGCTCTTTAGCAATCTTCATAGTTTTACGGATTTTATCTTCAGGTAAACCCATCTCTTTTGCTAATTCTTCCGGAGTTGGCTCCCGTCCCATTTCTTGTAACATTTGCCGCGAAACTCGGTTTAATTTATTAATAGTTTCAATCATGTGTACTGGGATACGAATGGTTCGAGCCTGATCTGCAATAGAACGAGTAATTGCCTAGCGAATCCACCAAGTTGCATAAGTCGAAAATTTATAACCACGGCGATATTCAAATTTATCTACCGCTTTCATTAAACCAATGTTGCCTTCTTGAATTAAATCTAAAAATTGCAACCCACGATTGGTATACTTTTTGGCAATAGAAATTACTAAACGTAAATTTGCTTCTACCATTTCTTTTTTAGCGCGCTTAGCTTTAGCTTCACTGATCGACATGCGACGGTTTAACTCTTTGATTTCTGCAATATCAATAAATGCAGCTTTTTCTAGTTCAATTAATTTACGTTGGATTGCCAATACATCTTCTTTACATTCTTGCATAGTTGCTGCAAATGCTGCACCCTTCTTCACATGCTGATCAATCCATTTCAGATTGGTTTCATAGCCAGGGAAACTAGTAATAAAAGTTTGCTTCGGCATTTTGCCAACTTTAACGCATAAATGCATAATCTCACGCTCATAATGCCGCACTTGCTCTAATAAACTGCGCATTTTAGCAATTAAAGCATCAAATACGCGGGGCACCAATTTAAAGCGCATTAACACATCACCTAATTCTGCGTATGCCTTTTTAACGGTATCATGCTCTCTACCATGTTTAGTTTCTTTGGCAATTGCATCTTGTATTAATCCTTTCAAAGCATCAAAGCGCGCTAGGATTTCTTCCATAGGTACAGATGGCACAGCTTCTTCATCATCTTCAGAAATTGCTTCTTCCAATGGTTCAAGAGCTTCTACCTCAATATCAACTTCCACTTCAGCATCATCATCTTCATCAATTGCTGCTGCTTCTTCAACTTCATCGTATTCAACAAAGCCATTAATAACGTCGTTAAAACGCAATTCACTATTTTTAACTTTTTCTAAATCTTCGATAAGCAGCTCTAACACGCGAGGATATTGCGCGAAGGTAAGAGTTACATCACGCACCCCTTCCTCAATCCGCTTTGCAATGGCAATTTCGCCTTTACGAGTTAATAGCTCAACAGTTCCCATTTCGCGCATATACATGCGTACTGGATCGGTCGTACGTCCAAAATCAGCGCCAGAGGTTACTAAAGCTGCAGCTTCTTCAACAACTTCATCACTCACGTCGATATCAGAGGAATCTTCCGGTATAATTGCCTCACCATCGCTATCCATGTCATAAACAGCAATGCCAAGATCATCAAGCATTTGTATGATTTCTTCTACTTGCTCGGTATCAACCACATCATCAGCGCAATGATCAAAAACCTGCGCCGGCGTCACATAGCCATTCTGCTTTGCCATAGCTATTAGGTACTTTAATTGAGAGGCGCGTTGGTCTCGATCGGTGTAACTCATGATGATTGTTCTCTAGTTAATTATCTGGTTTGCCCAAAAGATGTTGATTTTACTATTTATTGCCCTTCCCCTGCAACATTTGCTGCAAAAGTAGCTTCTCGGCCTCGCTAAGCGCGTTTTGCTTAGCCTTTAGGAGTAATTTATCCATTATTAGCTCTTTTTCACGGCGCCGTAACAAAGCAATAATCCCTAAGAATTCAGCCTGAACCCCTTCAATTGGTACAATACGTGCAATTGCCCGCAACTCTGCAGGAATAAAGTTAAGTACTAAATTTTCTGGCAAAGCCAACTGAATTTCAGTATCTGTAGCTACTGGATTAATTTTTAAAAAGCGTGCCATCGCGCAAAATAAATCAATTCCTGCAAAATCTACCGCATCCAAACCATCCAAATCTGGCAGTACTTGTAATAAATCGCGATTAACTAATAATAGCGCAGTAGCCCGAGTCGCTGGCGAAACCGGAATATTGTGCTTGTTAAGCGTAGGCTTTTTAACTGCAATAGTTTTATTAAAACTCGGGCGCTTAAACTCGCCAGCTTTTTTACCCTGTAAAATAGCTGGATCCACATCAATCAATTTACCTAATCGATCATATAGCATTTGCTTTAACATGCCATCAGGCAATTTTGCCAATTGTGCTGTAATTAAATTTGCTAATTGGATCCGACCATCTATTTGCTGTAAATCTACTTGTTTTTCTAAAGTTGCAAATAAATAGTCTGGTAATGAAATTGCTTGCTTTAGTAATGATATAAACGCGGTACCACCATATTTGCGTACAAATGAATCTGGATCCTCACCAGAATTTAAAATAATAAATTTGATCCAATGCTTATCATCCAATAATGGCAAACATAACTCTAAAGCGCGCCATGCTGCTTTTTTACCAGCACTATCACCATCAAAGCAGAATACAATTTCTGGCACGGTCTTAAATAAATTTTGGATATGCTGCTCTGTGCAAGCAGTACCTAAAGTGGCAACTACATTAGTAATTCCAGCTTGGGCTAAAGCTACGACATCCATGTAACCCTCAACTACTATTACCGCCTCTTGCTTAGTAATTTCTTGGCGCGCTTCATAATAGCCATATAATTCATATCCTTTATTAAATACTACCGTTTCTGGGGAATTCAAATATTTTGGCTCGGTACTATTAGCATCGATCACTCGACCGCCAAACCCAATTACCTTGCCACGTTTGTTACGGATCGGAAACATAATGCGATCTCTAAAACGATCGTAGAATTTATTCGGATCTTTTTTAATAAATAGCCCTGCTTTAATACCAAGTTCTTTCTGCTCAGCATTAATAGCAAGGTGGCTTAACAAATTATCCCAGCCAGGCGGCGCAAATCCTAATCTGAAGGTTTTCGCAGTCAAACCAGTTAGTCCACGGTTCTTTAAGTATTGTACTGCACGATCGCTCAATTTATGCTGCCGTAATTGTTGCTCAAAAAATGCTGTCGCTTCTGACAAAATATTATAGATCAAATTAAACTCAACATTATTCTGAGCACCATCTAAAGTTGGTAATTGCATGCCAGCCTTGGCAGCCAATTGCTCTACCGCTTCTATGAAAGAAATTCCTAAATGCTCTTTTAAGAATTGGATCACGTCGCCGCTGACACCACATCCAAAGCAGTGATAAAATTGTTTATTTTGATTAACTGAAAATGAGGGCGTCTTCTCTGAATGAAATGGACAGCATGCCATGTAGTTGCTGCCGGTTTTTTTTAATGTCAGGTATGAGCTGAGCACTTCTACAATGTCAGTACGCGACAGTAGTGCTTGAATGAACTCGTCTGGTATACGCGCTGTTTGATCTACCACATATTAACCAGCTAACATTGACTTAATCAAGGTTCCCACTTCACCCATATCAGCTCTTCCGTGTAGTTGTGGTTTGAGAATTCCCATTACCTTACCCATGTCTTTGGCTGAGCTAGCCCCAGCTTCACTAATTGCCGCACTGACTAATTGGCTAATTTCTTCTTTGGAAAGCGCTGCTGGCATAAACTCTTGGATTACAGCTAATTCATATTCCTCAACAGCAACTAAGTCGTCGCGCTTCGCGTCGCTAAATTGCTTGATGGAATCACGACGCTGTTTACACATCTTATCTAAGATTGATAAAGCGATTTCATCGGTTATGACAACTCGTTCATCAACTTCTTTTTGCTTAAAAGCGGCTTGAATTAATCGAATTACTCCTAGGCGTTGCTTCTCTTGAGCACGCATAGCAGCCTTCATAGCCTCGTCAATTCGTTGCTTTATACCAGCAGACATAGGATTGAGCCCCTAATTTTGATTAATGGCGACGATCTTTGTCGTCAAACATTTGACGTTCGCGAGCCAACTTCTTCTGCAACCGCTTTACAGCAGCAGCTTTACGACGTTGCTTCTTGACCGAACCCTTCTCGTGGAACGCACGGCTACGGAGTTCTTTAGGAATCCCAGCTTTCTCAACGGCGCGTTTAAAGCGACGGATGGCTGAATCGATAGGTTCGTTTTCTTTAACTCGTACACTTGGCATGTAAAAAATCACCCCTTTTAGGATTTTTGCTTGTTTAAATAAAATTCAACTAACTAATAAGGCCAATAGGCCTAGGTTGTTCATTGTAAGACAATTTACCAATTTTGCAAGTATTTCTGATCCTTTGCCATTTCGGGGCTGTAATTGACAGCATTAAGGTTTATATAGAGAATGAGCCATGATAATTTTAGGTATAGAAAGTTCATGCGATGAAACTGGGTTAGCTCTGTACGATAGCGAACGCGGATTATTAGCGCATACCTTGCATAGTCAAATAGCAGTACACCGTATCTATGGCGGAGTGGTGCCTGAGCTAGCGTCGCGCGATCACATTCGTTTTATTGTGCCTTTAGTACAGCAAGTAATGAAAGAGGCCGAAGTTGCCTCGTCGCAAATAAATGCCATTTCCTATACCAAAGGGCCTGGGTTAATTGGTGCTTTATTAGTAGGCGCTACCTTTGCTAAGTCATTGGCATTTGCCTGGGGAATCCCTGCTATTGGGATCCATCACATGGAAGGTCATTTACTAGCCGCTTTTCTGGACGCTAAAAAACCCAATTTCCCTTTCTTAGCACTCTTAGTCTCTGGTGGGCATACCCAAATTATTAAAACTAATGAAATTGGTGCTTATGAATTACTTGGCGAAACTATAGATGATGCAGCAGGTGAGGCGTTTGACAAAACTGCCAAACTTCTGGGCTTACCCTACCCAGGTGGCCCGATATTAGCGCAAATCGCAGAACGCGGCACACCAAACCGGTTTCATTTTCCACGCCCGATGTTAGATCGTCCTGGTTTAGATTTCAGTTTTAGTGGTTTAAAAACCCATGCATTACATACCATAAATCAACTTGAACTAAACGAACAAGATAAAGCTGATGTTGCCTGGGCTTTTCAAGATGCAGTGGTGGATACCTTAGTTAAGAAATGCGCCCGCGCTATTACACAAACAGGCATAACAGAGTTAGTGATTGCAGGTGGCGTTGGAGCTAATAAGATATTGCGACAGCGCATGTCTGCATTTGCAGCACAAAATAATGTAAATGTTTTTTATCCTCCTCTTGAATTTTGCACTGATAATGGCGCGATGATCGCTTATGCAGGATACGAAAGATTTAAACGCGGCAAATTTGATCAAGATACTGCAATTGATGTGTTGCCGCGTTGGGAATTAGATTTTTACCTCTGATCCCTTTAATAACCGAGCAATATTGTCTTTATGACGCAACAATAAGATTATCGTAATAATTGTAGCTGATAGAGTAAGGATGATATCGTGCACTACAATCCAGGTAACAATTGGAGCCATAAAACTTGCAATAATAGCGCCTAGTGAAGACACGCGTGTTAATAAAATTACACCGCCCCAAATACCGATTAAAATAAACCCTAACGACCAGGATAAGCCTAAAAATGCCCCCATTGCCGTTGCCACACCTTTACCTCCCTTAAAATTAAAAAAGATTGGGTAAATGTGCCCGAGTAAAGCCGCCAACATTACGGTGGCAATTACTAATGAAGGTAAATCAAAATATGAGACTAAAAATGTTGGCAGGAACCCTTTGCATCCATCTCCTAACATGGTTAAGATGGCTGGAAGTTTACCACCCAATCTTAATACGTTTGTAGCACCAGGATTTTTTGATCCTTTACTGCGTGGATCTGGTAACCCAAAAAATTTGCTAACAATGACCGCACTGGAAAGAGAGCCCAGCAAATAGGTAGCTAAAATTATCGCTACATAGATTAACATAGTATGCACCTTGCTATGAATGGAATTGGAAATGCCTCAAGATAACATATCCTTAGCTGAATTAAAAACTGATCCCTTATTAGAACTAATCCAAACTAAAATTCATACTAGTTCCGGCGCGCTTAAATTTTCTGATTTCATGCAATTAGCTTTATACGCACCGAGTTATGGTTATTATAGTAAGCCTACGCCCAAATTTGGAGCCAGTGGTGATTTCATTACAGCGCCAGAACTTGGTAATTTATTTGCCAAATGTCTAGCAAAACAATGTAGCGAGATTTTCCATTACATGCCAAATTCTGATCTTGATATCCTAGAAATTGGTGCTGGCAGCGGTCAATTAGCCTGCGATCTACTCGTAAATTTGCAGCTGCTAAAGATTGAAATTAAAAATTATTTTATTTTGGAATTAAGTGCCGGCTTACGCTTACAACAGCAGCAAAAAATTAAAACTAAATGCCCAGATTTATATTCTAAAGTTACATGGTTAGAACAATTACCACTTACTAAAATTACTGGAATAATTATTGCAAATGAAGTATTAGATGCCATGCCAGTAAGCAAATTCCAATGGTACGATAACTGCTTACAGGAAGTTTACGTTACGCAGTCTTTAGATAATAGTTTTGAATATGTGCTTAAGAAACCTAGTGAATCATTACAACATTATTTTGATGCCAAACAGCTTGCAAACTGCATCGGTACCTTAGATCTTCCGTATATTTCTGAGGCTAATTTATGGGGAGCGCCATGGATTGCTAGTTTGAGTCGTACGTTACAACATGGAGCAATTTTACTTTTTGATTATGGCTTTAGTCGCAATGAATACTATCATCCGCAGCGCAGTACTGGAACCTTGATGTGTCATTATAAACATCTCAGCCATTCAGATCCGTTAATTAATGTTGGTTCGCAAGATATAACTGCTCATGTCGATTTTACCAGTATCGCTGAGGCTGCAAGTGAAAATAAGTTAACTGTTGCTGGGTATACTAACTTGGCATATTTTTTGATCAATTGCGGTATCGCAGATTTTTGTGAGCACACCCTGCAACATAACCAAGAAATTCAAATACTTACCTCCCCAGCTGAAATGGGTGAACTATTCAAAGCCATGGCCCTGACAAAAAATTTACATGTATCTTTACTAGGATTCAATCAGTTTGATAAGTTGTACACGCTCTAACCACAGACAACAGCTTGATCTGTAGTTAATCTAAAGTGCTGGTTTGATTTTGCATTGAAGAGATCTAACAAATGCTGAAAATCACTCATTAGGTTTGCCTTTTCTTGCTTTTCGGATTGTAGCTTAGCTTCTAGCTCGCGTAGCTTGCGTTCTTGTTGCTCTAGCATTTCCGCCAATTCTTCAACTCTAGAACGACGCACTAATTTTAAACGCAAGATCTCTTTGTTTGTCACGATAGTACCTTACAGAATTACGACAACTTATGCTACTAATGATGACCCATTTAGATGATCTCTTTCAAGCCAATTATGATCAAGGTTTTGACAGATATTTGCTCGTTCAAAGTATGGCTAAAATCGCACATCAGTTGTTATTTGCATTTCTAGTTGTAGCAGTGATTAGCATTATGCAGTACTAAACTGTAATTTTTGTAATTTAGCAAAACGTTTATCTAAATTATGTACAGCTACTAACCAGGCAGCAACTACCACCGCAACAAAAGGCACTAGTAATGGTACCACGCCAAGAATTGATCCAGCACCTACTAAATCAATCAAACCTAATTGTAACCAAGATGATCCTGATTTACCAAAACGTGCCCCAACTAAATCAACCGCAGCCTTACCTTTTATCTTGGCTTCAGGATCAAGCGGGATGTAAGCTATTTCTTTAGTAGTATCAAATAAACAATACTTCATTGCCTTACACGAAATATTATGAACCGTACCGAAGGCAACTAATAGCATTAGAGGTGTGAAAGATAAGATTGTAGTTTGGTTGCTGGTAAAATCTGGGAATGCAAAATACACCCCAAAGAATAATACACTTGTTAGCCCAAGCACCACCGGGGTAATTTGGGCGGCAGTACGCCATCCAAACTTACGTAACACATTGCTCCCCAAAAATATTGCAATCAATAACGATATTATTCCAATGCAGGTCTGTAATGCCCCCATGAAAGCTTGGTATTCATTTGGATCCGGATACCGAATTTTCAAAATAGCTTTCCAAGTGACTTCCACTAAATTAACAGATAAGCCATAGCCGATTACCATCAATGCAATTAAGCCTAAATATGGCGAACGTAGTATGTATGCAATACTTTCACGTAGGGAGAGTTTAGTTTTTGCATTCAGATCTTGATCTTGCCGTGGCATTTGTTCAATAAAATCTTGCTTCGCTAACACATTTTTATAAGTCCAAGAATATAAACTCATTACCGTTAAGCCTGATACTACTACTAATAACATTAAAATTAATACCGTAGTTTCATATTTATTATCTTGCATATAACTTGCAAAACTATAAATTATGCTTCCAGCCAGAATTGTCCCAACATGCCCGCCAGCTGCATATAATCCATAAAATCTGGCTGCATCTTTTATATTGGTGACTTGATTTGCAAAACTCCAAAAGAGTACGGCAATCATCATACCGCCCCACAACTCCGCAGCAACAAAAAATATTGAATTCATCCAATAGCGATAAACGGCAACCCAATGGTTGTGTTCAATGCCTATTAACTGCAATAAATAATCGGAACTAGCTTGTGGACTAATAATTTCACGATATGGAAACAAAACTGCACCATACAATAAAAAATATATTAGGAAAGACCAAGTTACTAAATAAAACAATCGGGCACGGGTTAATACATTACTTAATTTGGTGTATAACAGCATTACTAAAAATGCAATTACAATTACTACTCCGCCTTTTAACACCGGAATAATTTCTGCGCCACCACCACTGCTAGTAACTACTACAGTATCTTTGGTAGCTGCTAAAATAGTGTAATTAAACGATAAAAATAACTTAATAAAAAAAATTGGTAAGAATTTTGGGAGCTCGGAACGCTCTATGGGCCAACACCATCTACGCCAAGGACTCATCGTAGATATAGTGCCATTGTGAACATTATGTTGCGTCATTTTTATGCTTCTAGCGCTCAAAGGGCGCCGCTTAAATTTTGAATTCGCGCCATTGTGCCACAAAGCTACGTATTAAGTCTAGTAGTATTTAACCAGAAAGCAATTTGCGAATTGCATAAATTCGCCCTTTCTCAATTTCTAAACCTAGTTTTTCGCCAGTAAAACCACGCCGGATGTACTCTTGGGGATCTACCGCATTTGCAGCAGTAAATGCGCCAGTTAAGATAGCAGCTGCCGGATATGGATTATGCTGCATTCCAGCACGCCCTGTTGCATCTGCTTGGCAAGCCAACAAATAATCTTGTAAATTACTAGGATTTCTAAAGGCATCTAAGCCTTTAAATAATTTTAAAATAGTTTCCGGGCGTAGCTCTGCGGCACGATGCGCATGTAAATGCCAACGCGATACTTTTATTGCTAAATCTCGAAATTCATTTGGTACCCGATATTGTGCGCACCATTGCTCAATTGGTTTTACTCCTAATTCTTCATGCCCTTTATGGCTCGGCCAATCAGTATGCGGAGTTAACCCCTTGCCCAAATCATGACATAGAACTGCAAAACGTACTTCTGGTTTAGGGCTTAATTTAACTGCTTGCTGTAAGGCTAAAATAACATGTACCCCAGTATCTATCTCGGGATGATATTGCGCCTTTTGTGGCACCCCCCACAATATGTCTAATGCTGGGAAAATGCGTTGCAAAGCCCCACATTCACGGAGTGTTAATATAAACACTTCCGGGTTTGGCTCTGACAAAGCGCGCGACATTTCCTGCCATACGCGCTCTGGCACTAAGGCATCTACCTCGCCAGCTGCAACCATTTGGCGCATTAATTGCTGGGTTTCAATTGCTATGGTAAAACCCAAATGTGCAAAACGCGCTGCAAAGCGTGCCACTCGCAAAATACGTACTGGATCTTCAGTAAATGCTAAAGAAACATGTCGCAAAACTTTATGTTGTAAATCATGCTTGCCATTAAATGGATCGATTAATTTACCATCTGCATCTTTAGCAATTGCATTAATGGTTAAATCACGCCGTTCTAAATCTTGTTCTAAGGTGACATTTTTATCAAAGTTACATTCAAATGAATAATAACCTTTACCAGTTTTTCTTTCAGTGCGCGCTAAGGCATACTCTTCCTTAGTTTCAGGATGCAAAAATACTGGGAAATCTTTGCCAACTTGTTGATACCCAAGCTCTAACATTTGTGCTGGAGTTGCGCCTACCACAACCCAATCGTGATCTTGCACTTTCAGCCCAAGTAATTCATCTCGGACACAGCCACCAACTGCGTAAATTTTCATATTTTTCCAAAGTAATTATTAACTACTCAGCCCCACTCAATGCTAAATAAAAATAAACTTTACCTGCTTTGCTACTCCGCCATATACTCCAATGCTCTGGTAATTGCTCAACACTAACAGGCTTATCCTGTTCAAAATACACTAAACCTTGCGGGGCAATCCACTTATTTGCCGCTATCAAATCTAAAACTTCAAATAAAATCTGTTGCTTATACGGCGGATCTACAAAAATAATATCAGCATGAAACCGTGGCGTCTGCAACCAATCTAAGCTATTTTTGTTCAAAACCTCTAAGTGATGTGCCTGTAATATTTCTTTGTTGTTTAATATTTGTTTGCAGCATTCTGAGTCGTTCTCTAATGCTACTGCAGATGCAGCACCCCGAGATAAAGCCTCAAAACTTAAAACTCCACTACCTGCAAATAAATCCAAACATTTAGCATCGACAATATAAGGAGCCAACCAATTGAATAGTGTTTCGCGGACCCGATCTGGGGTTGGACGTAACCCCTCTTTTGTCATAAAACTTACTTTTCGGCTGCGCCATTTACCGCCAATAATTCTGATGCTAGACTGGGCATCCATTAGTTTAGTTCCTCACACATATATAGGGTCAGATAATGTTCAAATTTATATCGGGATTATTGCGCACTAAGCAGCAATTTACCAGCCGACTTGCGAATCTGTTGCGTGGCAAGAAGCAAATTGATCCTGAGCTAATGACTGAACTAGAAACTATCTTGCTAAGTGCAGACGTAGGGGTACATACAACCCGACAAATTATGCAACATCTTACCGAGCAAGTTGCGCGCAAACATTTAGCTGATCCACAAGTTTTAGAAGGCACCTTAAAGGAATACCTAATTACCCTGCTACAAAAAAATGCTAGGCCACTTATAATTGATCCACAAACCAAACCAACTGTAATTTTAATGATAGGGATTAACGGCGCTGGCAAAACAACTACTATAGGTAAGCTGGCGATGCAACTACAAAAGCAAGGGAAAAAGGTAATGTTAGCTGCGGGTGATACTTTTCGCGCGGCAGCTATCGAGCAATTAATTGCTTGGGGTGAAAAAAATAACATTCCTGTAATTAGTCAACACTCCGGAGCAGATAGCGCTTCAGTGATCTTTGACGCCTTTCAAGCAGCCAAAGCACGTGGCTTTGATGTGTTACTGGCAGATACCGCCGGCCGTTTGCATACCCAAACGAACTTGATGGAAGAATTAAAAAAAGTAAAACGCGTCATGCAAAAAATTGATCCAGCGGCACCGCATGAGGTTATGTTAGTACTAGATGCATCAATTGGCCAAAATGGTTTAAACCAAGCGCTAAAATTTCATGAAGCTTTAAATGTTACTGGTTTAGTTGTTACTAAATTGGATGGCACTGCAAAAGGCGGAGTATTATTTGCTATTGCAGATCAACTAAATTTACCAATTAGGTTTATTGGAGTTGGCGAAAGCATTGAGGATTTAAAACCATTCAACGCTACCGATTTCGTTGAAAGTCTGTTTGCTGCAGAAGAAAATGAATCAGAAGCGTGATTTAAATATTGATTTTGCATCTAACGCTAACAATTATCGCCGTTTACACGGCGGTGGTAAGGGTCAACCAATTGCGCGCGCTATAGGACTTAAAACTTATGGCTTACCGCTAAGTGTGTTGGATTGTACTGCAGGCTTAGGACAAGATGCTTTTGTGCTTGCATGTTTAGGTTGCGAGGTTACTTTGCTAGAACGTGTGCCACTAATAGCTGGTGAATTACGCGATGCTTTACAACGCGCCGCAATAGTTACAGATCTGCAAGACATTATCGCCAGAATGCATTTTATTGAAACTGATGCGATTCAATATTTACAGCGAAGTCTAAATAATAAAGCAGAGATAAATGCACCAGATGTAATTTATTTAGATCCAATGTTTCCGGAACGGGCTAAAAGCGCATTAGTTAAAAAGGAAATGCGTCTCTTAAAAGATATAGTAGGTTCTGATGCGGATGCTGCAGAATTATTGCAAATTGGAATGCGAATTGCCAAACGGCGTATCGTAGTTAAACGGCCCAAAAATGCCGCCTATTTGGGAGATATTGAGCCGCATGCGAGTCAGATTGGGAAAGCTAATCGATTTGATATATACATGCCTACCATAGCTGAAACATTCCTAATTAAGCCCTAGCAACACACCATATATCTACATGGGTAACCCCTGTTGCAGTAAGCGCCTTACTGATTGCCCGAATCGTACTGGCAGTAGTAACTACGTCATCTACCAAAGCTACATGTTGATATTTATGTGGTAATACTTTAAAAGCCGCAGTTAAATTTTGGACGCGATTAACTTTGCTTAATCTGGTTTGCGGTTTAGTATGTTTAATACGTTGGCAAGTAAGTACATCTATTGGGATCTGCAAGGCTTTACTAATAGGCCTACTAATTTCTAAGGCTTGATTATAACCACGCTGCTGCAGTCTTTTGCGATGTAACGGCACTGGAATAATTATTTCTGGTAACGCTTGGGTTTTGTACCATTTTGTTTTTATAGCTATGGCTAGTAACGCTCCACAAGTATACGCAACATTTAGTTTGCCACCAAATTTTAAGCCTGACATTAGACGTGGGATTGGCGGACTGTATTGCCATAAAGCACAGCAGCGATTAAACATTGGTACGTTATCATTGCATTTATTACACTTTATTGAATTATTGTCTTGCAGCTCTAAGCCGCAATGGTAACACGCATTTTTAAGCCATGGCAGATGTTTACAGCAATAACTGCATAAATCTATATTAACATGCTGACTATTTAAACCACATATAACACAAGTTCGTGGTAGCAAGTAATTTAAATAAGAACTCAAATAGCTTTTAAATAACATTTTAGATAATATATACCCTATGCGTAAAAAACTGTCATTACACAAGCAAGATATTATTGCCGCGTTCGATAAAGTAGCTGAAACTTACGATGCTGCTGCTTTTGTCGAGCAAGAAGTTGGCGCACGATTACTAGAACGTCTAGCATATTTCAATTTAAGACCCAAACGTATTCTAGATATCGGTTGCAGCACCGCAACTTTTACACAACAGCTACAAAATTTATACCCTAATGCCTCTATTATAGCGCTTGATATTTCTTTGCAAATGCTGAATTTCGCTACTACTAGAACGAGCAACATTAGTTTCTGTTGTGCAGATGTAGAACAATTACCCTTTGCTGCGCACAGTTTTGATTTAATTATTGCAAACTGCTGTTTTATGTGGCTAGAAGATTGGTCCAAATTAATAACTAACCTTACCAGAGTTTTCGCTAAAGACGGATTGGTTTTTTTCAGCTATTATGGTCCAAACACACTAACAAATATTGGTTTAGAAAATAAATGGTTAGATGCTTATAGCCTCAGTAATTTGGTAGGTACTAATTTTAAAGATCCAGTTATTGAAACTGAGAACATAACATTTCAATACCACAAGTTAAGAGATTTATTACAAGACTTGCACGATACTGGCACATGTACTTTTGACGCAAATATTAATTTTCCA
Source organism: Gammaproteobacteria bacterium (assembly GCA_020054325.1). Lineage (GTDB taxonomy): Bacteria > Pseudomonadota > Gammaproteobacteria > UBA6186 > Azoamicaceae > JAGVLG01. Next base: position 14,640 of record JAGVLG010000050.1, on the reverse strand, counting down.
CAATTAGAGTTACCCATTAGTGCAACATTTGAAATAATTTATTGTCACGCTTGGGATAATGGTTTAAACCAGTATAAAGATGCAGAGGGTAAGGTTTACATTCCGGTTGAGGCGATTAGTTTTACTCAAAAATGACATGCCGCTATCTGGTTGATAACGGCACATATTCATAATCAAACGTAGACACTATCTTTTATAAGAACGTCTTGGAACTACACCAGGTTGGACAGTAACAGCTTTACGTTCCTCATCATTTAATCCCAATCTACGTCCCCTACCGAGTGCAGATTCTACTTCTAAGCTACTTGCACCTACTATATGTGCAGGTCGAGCAGTTTTTGCAAAGAAGTCTAAAGTTGCATCACGTGGTATTGAAAATAACCCCACATAACCACCGCGTCTAGGATCAGGTATCATTACATCGATTGAATTCGCATATGTCATCAAAACAATTTTATCCTTTACATCGGTATCAAATTTAAGCAATTGTTCCTTCTTAGGATAAGGTGATTGGGCATCGTAAACAACAGTAATCCCCTCCCTAGAAATACGTAGTTCTTTTGCAAGAGAACGAACAGACGGCTTATTACCAGTATACACTGTGACTACTTCATCCCCTTTTGGAATATCAAAAGTAGCAATTGCATCGTTCGGTATTACAGCTGCATTCGGAGGTACAGTAGGTGCCTGGGTTCTAGTCGGTTTTTTTGGTCCCTTTGGTTTTCTGTTTCTGGCAGAAGCAACTGATCCATTTGGGTCAGAAAAAGTCAAAGACTCTGCCACCGGTTCAACAGCTGCTTCTGTGCTATTCGCAGCAGCAATTGTTGCATTTTTTGCAGCCCTAGCGAGATCTTCTGTAACGTTCCTACTCAAGCTACCACGCATCATTGCCTGGGCCATAGCTGCATTGACTGCGCTAGCAAGTGTGAATAGGGATAGTATTAATGTTTGTACTCTATTTGCTGGCATTTTAAGGCTCCAATATTTTTTAATTCTAATAACGATATAGACTCGAATGCGTTTAACTAGGTTCAAAATTTTGATATATTTTTTTATTGTTATTCAAAATTTAAGTAAAAAAGTCGAAATTTGACCTATAACGTGTATATGCTCTTTACATTTGTTAGCTATTGTGCTTAAATGCTGGATAGATTTATGGTGGATGTAATCGAATGCTATTTAATGAATTCTTAAAAAAATACACAACTGCATTAAAGGGCTATTTTGTTGAATATAATGCTGCTTACAATATACTTTTTCCAAATGTTAGAGACATAGAACAACAACTACGCATGGGACCATTTACAGCTATAGCAATAGCTAACCTTTTAAGGCCTTCGCACAAATATCTATCGCACCAGTGGATCGATCTAAAACTTAGCGCTGAATCCAGCAAGAAGCTGCAAAATTTAATAGTAATATTACTTGATCAATACAAACCAGAGTTGCTAAAAGCTATTACAGAAATAGAATCACATTTAAAAAATAAAACCACAGTTCCAGATAACATTACTGCCAACCTTTGCGAAGCCTTACAACAAATTTCGCACTTAACGGATATTGATCAATTTATTTCTGATTTAAAGCTAGACGCTAATACCACTGACTGGATTTGTAATGCCTATCAAGACAGCTGCACCAATCTAAGCCAGTATACTCCGCAACGTTCAGTAAGACTCGGATAAGAAAAGCAAACATTTAACTATCGTTTATAATCTTATTGTCAATGGAATTATGTCTTTAGGAATAACTCATTCATGACTATAAGATCAGGTAGTTGGTCAATAATACTATCGGTATTGTGTCTTCCCAGTATCACTCTCGCGCTGCAAGAATATACTTATGATTCTTCGCCATTTTACGTACCACACATTGAGTTTGGCGGCTATTATTTCACGGATGCGCCGCACACAGCAGGTATTGCCCGTGCTTTTATGCCTCTAGGGATTGATGATCCAAACCACTTACTCTATGTCGACGCCCGAGGGATTGTAAAAAAAGGTGGCCTAGTACGCGAGGGCAATTTAGGTTTAGGTTATCGGCAATTAAATACTCAAAATAACAAGTTACATGGTATTTACGGATTCTTTGATCGAAAACGTACCTCTGGCAGCATGTTGTTTAGCCAATTAACCCTTGGGCTTGAATACTGGCACAATAAATTTTTTGCAGGAGCTAATGCATACATTCCGGTAGGACAGCATGTAGCATCACAAAATTTAACTACTTCTTCTGCAGCTTTAAACCAAACTAGTCCCGGAACCTATAATATTCTGGTTACAACAATAAATAATACTTCGACGGAAGTAGCACTTATTGGCGCGGATTTAGAAGTCGGTTATCAATTTACTGACAACTTAGTCGCGTATCTAGGCGCCTATAGCTTTAGTAGCAGTTCTAGTTCTATACCTGTTAAAGGAATTCTGGGGCCATTATTGAATGTGCAGTATATATTTTATCCAGGAAACCGCCTATTTTTAGGAACTTTTGATCGGGTAACATTAGAAAATCAATTGCAATGGGATAGCACCAGAGGTACCAGATGGTATGGTGGTATAAGATTTTCCATTGCCTTAGGTAAATCCGATCTTAGCGTGATGCAACGCCATATGGTTGATCCAGCCTTTCGCGATATAGATATAGTTGCGGTGGCTCAACAAAGCACCAGCCGCACTGTAGCACTAGCCACCAATGCAGCCGGACAAACTATGCAAGTTCGTACTGCAACCACAGCAGCTGACGTCACTAGTTTTGCAGCTGATCCAACTGTTACTGTAATTGCGATAGATGGTACTGTTACCTTGGGAAGCACCACAGCAATAACTTTATCAGATTATCAAACATTAACTGGCGGCAATTTAACTTTTAACTTTAATAATCAAACATATACTGTCCCAGTAACTTCAAACGGGGAATTAAAAGCTGCCTCGGGTGGAGCATTATTAGTAGTAAAAAATAATAATTCCATTCAAAACATAACCCTAACTATGCAAAATCCTGTAAATAATGCCGCCGGAAATACTGCAATTGCGGCAAATAGTGGCACCAATGATTTGGGAACGTTAGCATTGTCCAATGTTTCTTCTAACGGTATTTTACGCATAGCACGAAGTGGTGCATCACAAACAGGAATTGTAACTGTTAATAACTGTAACTTTACGACACCTTCAACTTGGGAACCAACTGATCTACCAGCTGTAGCACAATTTGATATAGATACTTCATCAACTTTAAAAGTACTATTACAAAACTCTACCTTCAGAGCCAACTCTAGCACCCAACAAGTAGTGGGTGTTAGATTTAGACCAACTTCTGGCGCTGCTATAACTGTCCAGGATGTTAATACCTGTATTATAGATGGCACCGATGTAGGCTTGGTAAATCAATATGGCGCTGGCTCACTTCGTTACTTAGGTGGCATTAGCAACTGTAGTATCGATGGCGGCTCGGGTGCACTGCCTTCAGAGGGAGGTATTCTTAGTTTTAGTTTCTCTGGTAATAATAGCTTTATTATGGATGGAGCTATTAAAAATAATGTTATCACAGCTACAGATGTTGGAATATCATTTAGAAATTTTGGCGGTTCAACATCTACAGTACAAATTGCCCAAGGTATTATTAACAACACCATCACAAGCCCGGATCAACTTGGCATAAATATCAACCCAGGAGCATCGGATACCCTACAAATAATTGGCCTGCATGGGAATAGAATCACTACCGGTGCTGCTAGCGACATTTCTGTAAACCAGCCTGGCACAACAGTCAGAGTTGAGTCTGGCACCCAAGGCCTGTCAGCAGCTAATTTTAACGCAAGAGTAACAACCTCTGGATCACCTACTATTATCCCAGGAACTTGACACCGTCGGGGTTGTGCATAAAGCCAACCCCGACTCCCGTGAACGCCGCAGACGCGGCAATGATGTCAGACGTTTTGAATGTTAATTTGCGCCGAGCCCCATAAATAATGATCTCGACCCTCTCGCCACCCACTCAACCAGAAACCTCGCAACTCTAGGATTGAATCATAAGGACACTGCTCTATTGATCTCCCTGCTAACCCAATTCTGTATCCGTGATTATATGCCCTATTCCTGCGGTCTCTTTTGTGGGTAGACATAATATACCTCTTCATTTATTTTTTAACATTCATCACTCTAATTATAAATCATAAAATTTTAAAATTCTTATCTTTTAAAAGTTCAAAAATTTCATTAGAGTTTACACGAATATTATGCCAAATATAAAAAGATTCCAAAGCCTGCTCTATCAACATACCTAAACCATCAGAAACATGTATCGCCCCACGCTCGAGTGCATAATCAAGAAAACAACTAGCTTTTTTGGCATAATTTAAGTCATAACAAATACTATTTTTAAAATTGAACTTTGCAGTTAACGGTGGTAATTTATTGAATATTCCAGCACTAGTAGCGTTCACAATTATATCAAAACTCGCGCATTCAATTTCTTCATAGGTTTTTGCAACCATTTCACAGTTATTTGCTCTTTTACTTTTTTGGGCATGAATAACTTGTTCTGCTTTAAATAAATTTCTATTTATAATAGTGATCTTTCGTGGTTGCAAATTAATTAAGTCGCTCAATATTCCTTTTACAGCCCCACCGGCACCCAAGATTAGCAGGTTTTTGCCTTTAATATTAATGCCCTGTCGTTGTAGATCGCGTACTAAACCTATGCCATCAGTATTGAATCCTTGTATGCTGCCATCGGACATTACGGTTAAAGTATTCACTGCTAATATTTCATCGTCGCCACTGGACTGCTTTAGATGCGGTAAAAATAATTCTTTACAGGGCGCAGTTAAATTTGCCCCGGTTAATCCAGCATTGATTAACTCTTGCATCTCATTCCAATAGTTATTAGGAGAAATATTAATTGCGGTGTAAGAAATACAAAGTCCTACTTGTTTAGCACATGCAGCATGAATTAATGGTGAAAAACTATGTGTTACAGGATTTCCTAAAAGTGCAAATTTTTTAATTTATAACTCCAAATAATAATTGTTACTGGCAAGTATAACTTGCTAGGACGTTATTATAACCTATACTTTGTTATTGGTGCATTAAATGTCGAGATGGTAATGAAACAATCTAAAGTTGCTGCAAGTTCAGCTTTTTCGCTTGTCGAGCTTATGGTTATAATTACAATCGTAGGGTTACTAGCATTTGTTGCAATACCTAGTTACAACGAGTACCTAAAAAGAACCAAGGTTGCCAAAGTTATAAGCAAATTAACTGCACTGCAAACTACTTTAACTGAAAATTACTCATTAACCGGACAATGGCCAACTAGTGTTAATTCTGCAAACGCCGGAACTGCCATTGCTGATACCAGTATGTCAATTGTAACTAATTTTTATTACAATAATAACAGTGGTAATAAAGCGTGGTATGGTTATCAATTAAATGATGATCTTGGTAACGGTTGGGTATTTATGGTATTGCTATACAATGCAGGTGTATTTGAGACGCATTGTGGCGCGTTAACTACTGGTTGTACCGCAGGGCAATATGGCTCTTGTGATAGTACTAAATATTATCCAGTAGGGTGTGATGAGACTAATTTAGCAACACTTACTACTTAAGTGAATATCAGATATTAAATGCCAAATACTAACTTTAATACAACATGTTGCATTGTGGGCGCCGGGCCAGCTGGAATGATGCTCGGCTTACTTTTAGCCAGGTCTGGCATACAGGTTACTGTATTAGAGCAACATACAGACTTTTTTAGAGATTTTCGTGGCGACACTATACACCCATCTACCTTGCAATTAATTTATGAACTAGGCATTTTACCTGATTTTTTGCGGTTACCACATCAAAAAACTTATCAATTGCGTGGTTATATTGAAAATAACCCGATTACAATTGCAGACTTTTCAAAATTACAAGTTCAATGTCCATATATTGCATTCATGCCGCAATGGAATTTTTTAGACTTTTTAAAGCAACAAGCACAACAATATCCTAACTTCAATTTAATTATGTCTTGCGATGCCTACGATTTGCTTAAAAATACTGATCAAATTTGTGGGATAAAAGCTAAAACCGCAACATCTGAAATAGTGATAAATGCTGACTTAGTGATAGCCGCTGATGGTAGGCATTCCACAATTAGGGACTGTTCTGGCCTAGAGGTAATAGATATTGGCGCTCCAATGGATGTATTATGGTTTCGTTTATCGCATCAAGAAAAAGATCCTAATGAAACTTTCGGAAAATTTATTGCTGGTAAAATCATTATTGCAATTAGCCGCGGTGATTACTGGCAATGTGGCTATGTAATCCCCAAAGGTGATGCCACTATATTGCAACAGCAAAACATTCAAGATTTCAGAAATAAAATCGTTAATGCTCTACCATTTTTTTCGAATCGGGTTCAAGAATTAAAAACTTGGGATGACGTAAAACTCCTAACAGTAAAGATCGATCGCTTAAAACAATGGTATCTACCAGGGTTGCTATGTATTGGAGATGCAGCGCATGCCATGTCCCCAGTTGGCGGAGTTGGCATAAATTTAGCAATCCAAGATGCAGTGGCAGCAGCAAATATTTTGATAACCCCACTAAAAACTAAAAGTGTCACCCTAAAAACATTAGCGGCGGTACAACAACGACGTGAATTAGCAGTCAAAATCATTCAAAAAATTCAAATGTTAGTACAATCGAAAGTAATTTTTAAAGTGCTACATAAAGATGAGCCAATTCAAATACCTTGGTTAATTCGTCAAATTCAAAAACTACCCGTAACCCGCCAATTTATTGGAAAACTTATCGGAATGGGAATTCGTCCAGAGCATATAGCAAATGAAAAAAGTTAAACAATTAGCCCTAATTATTATGTGTCTGATCAGTATACAATGCTTCGCGATTGACTTTAAAATATCTAGCCCAAGTTTTATGCATAACGCAGATATTCCTCGCGATTATACTTGTCAGGGTGCTGATATTGCTCCTGCATTGGTTTGGGAAAATGTCCCGCCCGGAACCATGTCCTACGCTTTGATTATGGATGATATAGATGCGCCAAATGGTACCTGGACGCATTGGCTTATATTTAATATACCTGTTGCTATAACCAAACTTAATACTGGTACTGGGATCCCTCCTGGAGCAATTAGTGGTAAGAACGATTGGGGAACCACTGGTTATCGTGGCCCATGCCCACCTAACGGAACACATCGCTATTATTTTAAAATATATGCTTTAGATAACATGTTAGCGTTAACCCCAAGTTCAAACAAAGTACAATTAGAAAACGCCATGAAAAACCATGTCTTAGCCAGTGCGCAACTCATGGGATTGTATAAAAAACACTAGCTATGCAACAACTAATGTACCGCGATACATGTTCATTTGACAACTAAAAACATATTCTCCTGGTTCACTAATATTCAGCACAACATCTACCGGTTGATTAAGCGGTAACTGCTTACTTATATTTAAATTTGAAAAAATTACATATTCAGCACAACCGCTAGGATCATGCCTTAAAAATTGCAAGGTTACCGAGGTATTAGCGGGTATTTTAATCCTGGCTGGTTCATATACCCCATTTTTTACTATAATTTTAATTACTGATTGCGCTGTATTTACCACCAATAGAGGTTTTTTTGCAATCCAAAACCACCATATAATTGCCAAGATTAATACAATACCTAATATATTAATTAGCATATCTAGATTCCTTTACTTTTAGATAAAAAGCGCAATCGATTTGCATTAGTAATAACTGTAAACGATGATAAAGCCATAGCTAATCCAGCCAACATTGGATTAAGTAAAACTCCAAAAAATGGAAATAAAACTCCTGCGGCTATCGGGATCCCCAAAACATTATACACAAAGGCACCAAATAAATTTTGGCGCATATTATGCATGATAGCCTGGGAGAGAATGATTAAATCAATAATACTATTTAAATTACTTTGTATTAAAGTCACATCTGCTGTTTGGATTGCAATATCGCTACCACTACCCATCGCAATCCCAACGTCAGCTTGCGCTAAAGCTGGAGCATCATTTATGCCATCGCCCACCATAGCAACCACATCACCTTGCTGCTGGATTGCTGCTATTTGCTCAGCTTTGGTTGCCGGCATAACCTCAGATATCACTGTAGCAATACCCGCCTGTTTAGCAATGCTTTGTGCTGTAGTGGTTTGATCGCCAGTAATCATGATAGTTTTATAGTTCATATCATGTAGTTTTTTAATAACTTGTACTGCATTAGGTTTAATTGGATCTGCAATCGCTATAATGCCTATTAGCTCCTTATCCCTTGCCACATAAATTGCTGTTTGGGCTTGTTGTGCACAATTGTTGGCAACATTCTGTAATTCATCTACTACAATATTCTTTGCCTGCATGAATCCCTTGTTGCCTAAACTTATTTTTTGGTTAGCAACAACACCACTAATCCCTAAACCTGCTATGGTAAATAGTTCGTTTGCTGGGGTTATGGTTAAGTGTTGACTTTGCGCTGCCGCTAAAATTGCAGCTCCATATGCATGTTCCGAGCCTGTCTCAACGCTTGCAGCTAATGTTAAAACTGTATTTTTATCAACACCTGTTTTTGAGTGTACCTCAATAACGCGTGGTTGTCCGAGTGTAATAGTACCAGTTTTATCAAATACAAACGCTGTAACATCGCAGATATTTTGAATTACATTAGCATGTTTTATTAGTATTCCATATTGTGCTGCCTTGCCTATCCCTACCATTACTGATATCGGTACTGCTAAACCTAGTGCACAAGGACACGCAATAACTAAAACTGACATCGAGGTGATCAACATGTAAATATATCTTGTCTCTAGGCTTGAATTGTACCACGCTAAGGCAGTCAATATTGCAATAACTAGCACAGTTGGAACGAAAAAAGCCGCTATACGATCTGCTAGTTTCGCTATTTCTGGCTTAGAATTTTGTGCTTGTTGCACTATATTTACAATTTGTGCTAAGGCAGTTTCAGCTCCAATCTTGGTTACTCGAAATACAAAACTACCACTTTTATTTAGAGTACCAGTATAAACGTTATCGCCACTAGATTTTTTTCTAGGCAGCGATTCTCCAGTTAGCATCGCCTCGTCAATATCAGACGTACCTTCAACAATAATTCCATCAACCGGTATTTGTTCTCCAGGCCGAACCCGAATCAGATCACCAATTTTGATTTCTTTGAGGTCGAGATCAATTTCTTGATTGTCACGCAAAACCCTGGCAGTTTTAGGCTGCAATTTCATCAGCAATTCTAACGCTTGCGAAGTATTTCGCCGTGCTCGCAGCTCTAATAATGCTCCAATATCTACTAAAGCAATGATAACTGTAGCCGCCTCCAAATAGGTGTGTTGTGCTAAGGGAGGGATCATGTCTAAAAAAACTAAGACAATTACCGAATAAATCCACGCCACTCCAGTACCAATAGCAATTAAAGTATCCATTGTTGCAACATGGTTCAAAAATGCGCGATGGGCACCTATAAAAAAATGCCTGCCTGAGTAAACTAAAACTACGCCCGATAAAATTGCATATAACACATTTATCAAATAGCCTGCGGGGTCATTTAATGGCGGCACTAAGCCAAACATGGTTGTAATAAATATAATTCCGGCAATTAGCGCTGCGAACCAAGTTTTTTTAATTAGTTGCCGGTAATATTTGTTTTCCGTATTGTCGCTATTATCGCAATCATGACATATTGCTGTTGACATTGTGCTTACCTTTCAACCAGAATTGATCTTGTTTACTATATACTAATATTTTATGTTCTGAAAAGGCTTGAAATTAGTTAGTATGTGCACTCTGGAGATTAATCAGTATTATTAATAATTATGGCTAAATCAATATTACGCTGCGCTTGGGTAGGGAACAACAAACCGCATTATGAACATTATCATGATCATGAATGGGGAGTCCCGGTGCATGATGACATTAAGCATTTCGAAATGTTAATTTTAGAAGGGGCCCAAGCGGGCTTATCGTGGGAAACAATTTTAAAGCGTCGCGAAAATTATCGCAAAGCCTTTAAAGGCTTTGATCCAATTAAAGTGGCTCGCATGACTGATACTCAACTTGAAAAGTTATTGCTTGACCCCGGGATTATTCGTAATCGTTTAAAAGTTTATGCGACCCGCCAAAATGCAAAAGTTTTTCTGGCCATTCAAAAAGAATTTGGTTCTTTTGATAAATACGTTTGGAGTTTTATCGGTGGTAAGCCAAAAGTTAATAACATAAAAAACCTAAAACAAATTCCCGCGAAAACTGCTGAGTCTGATGCATTAAGCAAAGACTTAAAAAAACGTGGCATGAGTTTTGTTGGCTCCACAATAATGTATGCTTATATGCAAGCCATTGGCATGGTTAATGATCATACGCAGGATTGTTTTTTAGCCTGTAAAACTAAGTCAAGCGCAATGAGCAATTCTTAGGTGTAGGATTAAGCTCTAGATATTCTTCGTTTAGTTTTTGCATCAAAGGCAAAAGGAACTCGGTATTTACATAACGCCGGTTTAGCTCAAACCCCAAAGCACGATCAGTATTCTTATTGCCAGGTTTACACTGCGGCCCTGGTGAACAAGTTAATTGCTTAATTTGCACCCAGGCTTGGTTAATACCGCAGTTGGCACGAAAGGTTAAACGTGTCCCAGCGGCACAACTATATAAATCATCTCTATTTGGATACATTTCCCAAATTATCTTTGTTGCGGCTTGCATTAAAGAGCCTTGAGCAGGTTTGGCCTCTAATCCATTGGTTACGATCATGCCGCGTTTCGACATGCCGTGCAAATGTAATACAATCATTGCTGGCTGAGCTTTAACAAAAGCTAAATGTGCATCATAAAAACCATGGAAGGTACTATGGGCGGCATCACTTGCAGGGCGACTACTACATTTTGGCGCTGCCACTGCTATTCTGCGCTGTCCATTTTTAATCAACGCATAAGCGTTACTACGATCAAAAACTCGCATTATAGCTGCATTTGAAAAGTCATCGTGTGGAACCTCCATAAGGATACGCGCCGCATCTGACGTTTCTCTAAATAAAAAGAATGCACCATTATAATCGTATCCAGGTTTTACAATACCAACCAATATACTATCGGTTATTACGCCGTTTGAATTTCTCTTTCTGGTCCGACAAAACTGCAGATTCAATCTAGCACCTATTGCTACCATTTGTGCCGGTTTGCGTTGCACCATTGCATTGACTAGCCGACGGGTTAAATCCTTTTGCTCCGGAGTAGGTATAGTAAAGTTATTAGTTTGTTGGTAAGAACACTCCATCAGGGACCAAAGACTTTGCTGCGGGGTATACTGTGGGCAAGTATAAATGCCGTATCTATCTCTTTGCGTGGTCCATTCTGGGCAGGATGCAGCGGCGGCATATAATGCTTTTGCGAAGAGCTGCAACCAAATTATTCCTAGTAGAGTTGATAATTTGCTTTTAATATTGCCGGTTTTCATGGCTAAACGCTCCCTGCCTGATCTAAAAAAAATGTGTCTATCCATCTATGGATTAAGCATAGCAGCCAATTGGGCTTTTATCTCAGTCATTATTCAAACAATGCTCTTGCGAAACTTAGTGCGGTACTTTATTGTAGCTAGATGAGTTTATTTATTATTTTAATTTTACTACTGTGTGGTTATTTGGCTGGACTACTAGGTGCCTTGTTAGGGCTTGGCGGTGGCCTAATATTAATCCCAATTCTGGTAACCTTCTTCAAGGTAGAATTGCTGTACGCTATGGGGATCGCATTTCTTGCAGCAGTTGCTAACTCTTTAACAGCCAGCCTACGCTTATCACGCAATAAACTTACCAATGTTAAAGTGGGGATCTTATTAGAAGTTGGCACTGTAATTGGAGCTGTAATTGGTGCCTATCTAGCACAAATAATTGCAACCTCATACATATCCATTCTATTTGGCCTAGTTTTAGTTTTTTCAGTATGGATCTCATTAACTAAATTTCGTAATCATGGTTTTCGCACTAAACCACATCCATGGGATACTAAATTAAATCTTTCGCAAGATTGCAACTATAAAATACGGCATGTTCCTGCTGGAATGAGTTTAATGAGTATTGCCGGGTTGTTAGCAGGATTGTTAGGAATTGGCTCTGGCGCATTTAAAGTAGTAATTTTTGATATTGTAATGGGACTACCATACAAAGCCGCTTCAGCTACTAGTAATTATATGATCGGCATGACTTCAGCGGCTGGTGCAGCTGTCTATCTTGCCTCAGGTTATATACTACCAGAATTAGCTTTTGCAATAATTCCTGGCGTATTACTAGGATCACTATCTGGCGCACATTTATTAGTAGTTGCTGAAAGTAAATATATCCGCATCTTATTTAATATTATCTTATTGTTCCTAGCTTATAAAATGATTAGTAAAGGCATAGCACTCTTATGATTAAATTAAATGAAATATTAATCAGTAAAATAGCGCTCTCGGGAATAATCTTGTCGGCATTAATTTTAGTATTTGGCGGTATGTTTTATATTTACGATAGTAATATTATTGGTGCACAATTAACTATGATAGGTTTATGGGGCGTATTAATCTCGCAGTTAATGCGTATCCTATTAACAAGTTTCATGTTCTATATAAAACATGAAACAATTTTAACAGCTGCGGCATTGTTTATATTTCTAGTATTAGCTGGAACAATACTAATTAATCTTTTTTAAAGGAGCAATATTAATGACTTTTTCTTATAGCAAATTATCAGCCACTATCATAGCATTCTTATGTATTTCTGCATGCTCAATACTCTATGCTGAAGACGTTAGTGTTGAGCCAGGGGTTGTTGAGTTGGGAGAACCTAAATATCACGCAGCGCCACAACAAGCTCAAGAAATTCAAGCTGCAATACAACAAATTAAAGATGATATTCAAAACATACAACAAAACACTAACAACGAACTTGTTGCCATGCAACAGGAAATTAACACACTTAAAGAAACTCCTGGCAATAAATCCCAAATTAAAGCAATTAAGGAGCAAATGCAGACTTTAAAAAGGAAAACTAATAATCAAATTAAAATATTACAGAATAAAGTTAAGCAATTAGAGCATCAAGCTAAACATAAATTTAATGTTAGGCATGAAAAGTATTAGAATGGTAATTTCTGCGGAGCATAATTATTTAATCAATAAAGAAATCCAAAAAGATACAAGGGAATTTCTGTTTTGGTTGCAATTAAAATATCATCTTTTACAACAAAATTATTCTTTGCAGCCATTTTGATTTGTTTAGATCCTTTATTCTTACCACCAATTTCAAAAACGCAATCTGGGGTCTGGTAATCTCCAATACTAGAATAAAATACTGGCTGTCCTGCATTCTCTAAACTTTGTATAAAGAATAATTCTCGTAAATAACCTATTGATATGTTGCTACCCAATGCAGAGTTGATAGCTCCACAGAGGGTTGTATTATTAAGAAATACCTTTTCTGGCTTTACTAAAAGCCTATTTCCAGTAGCGTATGGGTATATAGTTCTAAGCAGTCCTGTGGCCTCTAAAATAGAAATGTAATGCACAACGGTCTTGTCATCTATGCCAAGGTTTTTTGCCAAATTATGGTGACTGAATGCGCCAGGCTCTATTGTGGATAAAAAATTTAATATCTTTTTAAATATTGGCAAATTTTGTGTTTTAAGTTTATAAAACTCTGCAATATCTTCATAGATTGTCTTATCTATAACTCTTAGGATTTTTTCGTAAAAAACTAATTGATCACTTTCCAGAAAAAATGGGTAATATCCATAATCTAAATATTCTTTAAAATGTCGTTTGATCATCGGGATACTAGATAATAAATCATTACAGCAAGTTGGATCAGCAAGTAAATCTATCAACTTTATCGGCTCAAAATGGTTATACTTTTTAAAATATAAATACTCCCGAAACGATAATCCATGCAAAGTGTATAGCTGAGCCCTTCTAGATAGGTCATAGCTACCCTTCACCAAATCCAAGCTAGAACTACCTGAAAATACGATTTTAATCTCTGGAAAACCATCGTATATATTTTTAATTTCTTGATCCCAATTCTGATATTTATGGATTTCGTCAACAAAAAATACATTGATTCCATCATAATCATATAAATACTCAATGAATTGATAAAGAGTATTAGAATTGAAATATATATGATCTGCTGAAAAGTAAAAAACTCTTTCTAACGAAGGAAATTGCTGCTTGATAATTTGAAGTAGCAAGGTAGTTTTACCAACACCTCGAGCGCCAATAAGCCCAATTAGTCTATTGTCCAAACTAAATTGGGTGGATAAATAACGGAAGGTATCCATTTGCTGATCAGCAATTAAACGCCTAAAAGTGGCTTTTAGCGAATCAAACATTGGAGCACACTCCCAATATGATGAGATATATTCAGAGTATACTCCAAATAACCCAAAATTCAAACCAAACTTAATATAAAAGTATTGATACCAAAACCTAAAAAAAACCCCCTGGTATTTTAAAAATAACAGGGGGTTTAGGAATAGAACGCCTGGCAGTGCCCTACTTTCACATGAGGTAACCTCACACTATCATCGGCGAAGACAGGTTTCACGGCCGAGTTCGAGAAGGGATCGGGTGG
>JAGVLG010000084.1 GCA_020054325.1 Gammaproteobacteria bacterium | reverse complement strand
GAATATTCTTTTTAACCACGCGAAATTCCCAAAAGCTAAGCATCTTACTTAAGTCTAGCTGTGTATACACCTAAGTCAATAAACCGTCTTTTTTTGCTTGTGTTTTGACGTATTACTCAATACCATATTACTTCTGGGTAAAGGCGCGATATTATGATTTTTGCTATTATGTAGCAGGACTCAGTTAGGAAATATAATGAAACTATCTGCTCAAACAAAAAAAATAGGTTTATCTATAGCTTTAGCAGGGTTGATTACCCTAATATTAATCATCGCCCACTTAGAGGCTAACTTGCCCTCTGTGGAAATCTTAAAGGAAGTCCAACTTCAAGTACCGCTAAAAATTTATACTATAGATGGCAAACTTATTGCAGAATATGGCGAAAAAAGGCGTACCCCCTTAAAATTAGAGCAAATCCCACAACAATTAATAAACGCGGTAATAGCCACTGAGGATCGTAGATTTTATAAGCACCCCGGAGTCGACGTCCGTGGCATGTTGCGTGCAGTTGCTAATCTGGTGACCAAAGGTACCAAAGAGCAAGGTGGTAGTACAATTACGATGCAAGTGGCTCGCAATTTTTTCCTAACTAGAAATAAAACTTTTACTCGCAAGCTCAATGAAATTTTGCTGGCTTTAAAAATTGAAAAAGAACTTACTAAAGAAGAAATTTTGGAGCTTTACTTAAACAAAATTTATTTTGGTAAACGCGCATATGGTGTAGCTGCTGCTGCCGAAGTTTATTATGGCACTACCGTTGAAAACTTAACTCTAGCGCAAATGGCAATGTTAGCAGGTTTACCGCAAGCACCGTCGGCGATCAATCCACTAAATTCACCAGAAAACGCCTTAAAGCGTCGTGCCCATGTTTTAGAACGAATGAAAGTCTACGAAATGATTAGCGACGAAGAATATGAAGATGCAATGCAGCAACCAATTACAACTGTATACCATGGTCGCCCAATTGAAGTTCAAGCTTCTTATGTAGCAGAAATGGTGCGACAACAGATAATCGATAAATTTGGTGAAGAAGCTTACGATCAGGGCTATCAGGTTTACACTACTATTGATACCAACATGCAGCAAAATGCTAATGCTGCATTAACCCGAGCTGTAATAGAATATGACCAACGTCATGGTTATCGCGGACCAGTTAAAAAGCTATTTGCTGATAGTAATTATCTAGAGGAATTGAAAGATGTTCCAACAGTAAATAACTTAATCCCAGCTGCAGTTACTGAATTGCATGAGCAAGAAGCTATTATACGTTTAAAAGATGGACGTCATGCTACCATTGGCTGGAAAGGCATGTCTTGGATTAAAGCTGGCGCCGAAAAAGCTGAAGACATTTTAGATATTGGTAACGTTATTTATGTTTCACAATTAAATAATGAATGGACCATAACCCAGATCCCACAGGTTGAAGGTGCTATTGTTGCAATCGATCCTAACAATGGCGCAATTTATGCTCTAGTTGGTGGTTTTGATTATGAAAAAAGCGGTTTTAACCGCGCTACCCAAGCATCGCGTCAACCTGGTTCGAGCTTTAAACCACTGGTATATGCTGCTGCGATAGAAAATGGTTTTACTGCAGCAAGTCTATTCAACGATTCTCCAATAATGAATGATGATCCATCCGGTGATGAATGGCGACCTCAAAACCATACTAAAGAGTTTAATGGTCCAACGCGTTTACGAGTTGCCTTAAGTAAATCCATGAATTTAGTTTCAATTCGTTTATTGCAAGCCCTAGGCGTGCGTAAGGCTGTAACTTTCTTAAAGAGCTGTGGAATTAATGCTTCTAGTTTAGATCAAGGTTTATCCCTAGCATTAGGTACAAACCATTTGTCCCCAGTAGAATTGGCTGCTGGTTTTAGTTTATTTCCAAATGGCGGCCATAAAATTGATCCTTATTACATTGCTAAAATTGTTGATTATCAAGGTAAGGTAATTTACACCGCTGATCCAGTAACAGTTTGTGAAGTAGAAAGTGACGATTGTATTTCTACTGCCCCACAAGTCATGAAACCGCAAACCGCATATATTATTAGCTCAATGTTACAAGATGCCGTTAAAAATGGTACTGGTAAACGCGCCTTAGAATTGGGTCGCAACGATCTAGCCGGTAAAACAGGTACCACTAATGATCAACACGATGGCTGGTTTGCTGGTTATAATCGCGATTTAGTGGTAACAACCTGGATGGGTTATGACGAGCCAAGAACATTAAAGGAATATGGCGGTACCACAGCATTACCAATGTGGCTTTATTTTATGCAGCCTACCATGCAAGGCAAGCCAGATCGCCTTCAAGCACAACCAGAAGGTTTAGTAACAGTACGTATTGATCCAGCAACAGGGTTACTAGCCAGACCAGGTCAAGAGAACGCAGTATTTGAAATATTTACCGAAGATACAGTACCGCAAGTTACTGCAACCAGAAATGTAGCAAGCAGCCATGGTACTGGAGCTGCCGATAGTCCGTTGTTAGAAGTTGATACAATCTTTTAAGGATACGAAGTGAAACCTTATCTTACCGGAATACTTGGACACATTCGTTTTTGTGAACCCCTCTCATACGAAAATTATTTCATGCCTGTATTACGAGAAATTTTTAGTGTCGTTTTTCCTAAATTTTTTGGTAATTTGTACCAACCTAGTATCTCAATAACCCCAGGTACTGCATTGCGCTTATTCGATAGTTTCGTAATAATGATGAACAACCAACAAGTAGATGAAACTAATAATTTTGAATTTGAGATATTACAATCTTTAATAATTTTTATTTTACGACTTAATAAAGAGAGTAAACTATACCTGTTTCCATATAAATTACGTGAAGCTTTACAAGAAAAAAAAGTTGATGTTAATAAAATATATGAAATTGAAATTAGGTATGTATTATTAGTTCTATTAATTCTAGCTTCAAAAATACATGATGATTATGCAGTCCAAATTGATTTTGCAAAGATATTTTATAAGCAATTGCAGAACATTGAACCATCATCTAATATTTTAGCTCAACAAGTTGCAACTACGATGCGAGATATCACTAGCAACTTTTTGGAAAAAGAGACAAGAACCACCCTAGCGGCTTTATATAAATTTACAAATAAAACTAAGGCTGATACTGATCACGAATATAAAAAACTCAAAAGGAAATTGAATGCATGTAGGAAAAGCCAGCATAAATTATACTCTCATTCAAAAGTATCTCGGTATTTTTTATGGCATTTAAGTATGTCTGAACATTATTTATTTTGTGTTTTAGGCTACAATGTTTATTTTAAAACAACTTCGAATGGAATTAATATAACGCAAGCTAGATCCGATGCTTTAGAGTGTTATTTGCAACATCATCAGCAAGAATTAAATTTGCCTACCCCAGCAACTGATTCATCATTCATCGAAGAATATCTTAAAACATTAAAGCCAGAGCGTAGCTGTATACCAAAATCCGGCATTAAACGGCGACATTCATTTTAACTACAGAAACTTTGCAACCGCTTTGTTTAACTCAATTACTGCATTTATAGATGTTTGTAGGTTGGCTTGTTCAGCTACATTCAATTCGACGCTGATAATTTCTTCGACCCCTTTAGCACCAATTTTCACAGGAACCCCTACAAATAGTGGCTCATTAACGCCATATTGCCCAGGTTTAATTTTTGCTGCACACGGCAATATGTTTTTGGCATCATAGAGATACGCTTCTGCCATTGCTATTGCTGAAGAGGCCGGTGCATAAAACGCTGAGCCTTTCTTTAATAGATCAACTATCTCACCACCACCTTTACGAGTACGATCGACAATTTGATCTAATTTCTGTTGTGAAATTTTGCCGTTAGCAACTAAAGTATCTAAAGTAACGCCAGAAATATTACTTAATTGGGTTAGTGGTACCATTGCATCGCCATGGCCACCCAAAACATATGCTTGTACTTGATTTACTGAAACATTAAATTCCCAAGATAAAAAGGTTCTAAAACGTGCGGAATCAAGTACTCCGGCCATCCCTACAATCATGTTGTCCGCAACACCGCAATATTTTTGTAATACTGAAACCATGACATCTAAAGGATTAGTAATACAAATTACGAAAGCATTTGGGCAATATTTTTTAATTCCTTCACCCACAGTTTTCATTGCTTTGGTATTAGTTTCTAACAAATCATCGCGACTCATGCCTGGTTGTCTTGGAATACCCGCAGTAACAATTGCAACATCTGCGCCAGCAATATCTTTATAATCGTTTGTGCCTGTTATGGTTGCATCAATTGCTTCAATAGGACAGCACTGCGATAGATCTAAAGCTTTGCCCTGTGGAATGCCTTCGATAATATCAAATAAAACCACATCGCCTAGCTTCTTAAGTAAAGCTAAATGCGCTAATGTTCCACCGATATTCCCAGCACCAATAAGAGCAATTTTTTTACGAGCCATCGCTATAATCCTTTTCGATAAGTCCAAATGCATTTTAGAGTATACTATAGTCCACGCCATTTGGATTTAAGAAAAAATCCAAATGGGGATAACTATAAATATAGACTATTTGTCGCTAGGATAATGTGCTGGATAAGGTAAGCGCGCAACCTTAGTTGCAATAGCAGCTTTGGCTACTGCAGGTGGCACTACTTTAATCAAACGTGGATCATTTGGTTTTGGAATAATGTAGCGTGGGCCAAACTCTAGTTTGTCAACGCCATGACAAAGATCTAGTACTTGTTGCGGTACTGGCTCTCGGGCCAAGTCTTTAATTGCATTTGCTGCTGCTATTAACATATCTTGATTTATCGTAGTTGCCCGCACATCTAATGCACCACGAAATATATATGGAAAACACAACACATTATTAATTTGATTTGCAAAGTCACTGCGCCCGGTTGCAAGAATTAAATCATCACGTACCGTTAAAGCAACTTCTGGATGAATTTCAGGATCTGGATTTGATAATGCAAACACAATTGGATTAGGAGCCATAGTTCGCAGCATATCAGCAGTAATCAAGTTTGGACCAGAAACCCCAATTAGAACATCACTGCCTTCAATTGCATCTTCTAAAGTTCTTTTATCGGTTTCATTTGCAAATGCGAATTTATAAGGGTTTAAGTCATTGCGATGTGAATGAACCACGCCTTGGCGATCTACCATGAAAATTCGATCTTTACGCATGCCTAATGAAACTAATAAGCGCATCGAAGCAATACCCGCAGCGCCAGCGCCTAAACATACTAAAGAAATTTCAGATAGTTTTTTGCCTTGCAACTCTAATGCATTTAACAAGCCTGCTGCTACAATAACTGCAGTGCCGTGTTGATCATCGTGAAATACAGGGATATTTAATCTTTCAATCAATGCCCGTTCAATTTCAAAACATTCAGGAGCTTTAATATCTTCTAGGTTAATGCCACCAAATGTTGGGGCAATCCGGGCTACAGTATCTATGAATGCTTCTGGACTTTCAGCATTTACTTCAATGTCAAAAACGTCAACATCTGCAAAGCGTTTAAATAAAACACCCTTGCCTTCCATAACTGGCTTACTGGCCAAACAACCTACGTTTCCCAAACCTAGGACAGCAGTACCATCGCTAATTACGCCTACCAAGTTTCCCTTGGCGGTATAGCGGTAGGCATTTTCTGGATCTGCTGCAATAGCACGTACTGGCTCAGCAACCCCAGGAGTGTATGCTAAAGATAAATCCTTTTGAGTTTCAGTTGCTTTGGTTATGTTGGTGCTAATTTTGCCAGGGCGTGGAAATTCATGATAATCCAAGGCAGCCTGCTTTAGATTCTCAGCCATTTGGGTGCTCCTTAAACCTTAGAGTGGTTTACTTTTTAGTCTTTTTAGCTGGTTTAGTTTCTGCAGCTGGTTTTACAGCGGCTGGCTTCTTTTGGCCAAGAATACTAAATTTACGATTGAAGCTATCTACGCGACCGGCGGTATCGATAATCTTTTGTTTTCCGGTATAGAAAGGATGGCAGTTGCTGCAGACTTCGATATTCAGAATCTCATCTGGTAATGCAGAACCGGTCTCAAACTCATGGCCACATGAGCATTTTACTTTGAGTATTTTATATGCTGGGTGAATTTCAGCCTTCATAGTCAGAACCCCTACTTAATTTATATAACTCCTGGGACTATCCGTACCCAGGCGGTTATATTATCTAAATAAAGTTGGCATAGCAAGTGCCAAACCCTAGTGTTTCGCGCGCGTTATGCTATCCGACACCTAAAGAAGTGTAAAGAATAGCCATAGCTAGCGGCAAGTAATAAGCTTATTGCTTCAGAGATATTGCTAACGCTGTCGCAGCAGCAACTGTTGCACTTGTAGAAGATGCTATCTCAAATGTACGGCTATCTCTTAAAATTGCAGAAAAGAGTACTGCTGGAGGGACACTTAATATGGCATTTACTAGTGGTTCTTCTGGCATGTTTGTGTTAGGGCGATAAGATGCAGAAATCGTGTATAAAGAGCTAAAGCCTGCTAGTAATACAGCCGCGATCGAGTCATCAAATTCTTGCATTGGTGTTTTAGGACGTCGCAGTGCTCTATATAGACCATAGCTGCTTAATACCAAGGCACCAGCACTCCAAACGACACTACTTATCCCAAATGCACCAGTATTTTCAAGCGATTTATTATGTGTAGTACGCATATGAAGCCCCGATTTTTATTGTATATTACGGGACAACATACCAAAATCTTTCTTAGTAGTCAAGCTAAAATTAGGGCTAACATTAGACGTTTGGAATTACTCTTGCTGCCAATTCTCTGGCTCACCAGGAGCCCAATTGGTTATATGATCTGGGGCTTTAACCCTTGATTGGCAATCCCATGGGAAGAAACCAGTTGCTTGATCATGCACATCGCGTGCAGCTGCCTCTGCATCATCATATTCACCGAGTTCATCTTCATCAATGCCGAGTAAATATTTGTGAGTTTCTGGGGCTTCAATTACCCAAAACGTTCCTTGTCTGGTTCTTAAATGCCACATAACGATCCCCTTTTGCGATTAAGCTAGTTACGATCCGTGTAACTTCCCTTATCTTTCATCCTAGCACAAAATACAAAAATGCAAAGGAATTTATTCCCATTTTCATGATATAATTACGAAATTTATGTTTGCAGGACGTTTTTAGGTCGTTAAAAGTGTTAAAAAGTAATCAACCAATTGGAATATTTGATAGTGGTATCGGTGGCTTAACCGTTGCCGAAGCTATTCACAAATTATTACCGCAAGAAAACATCATTTATTTTGGTGACACGGCACACACACCCTGGGGTAATCAATCTGCCACCGCGATCCAATATTATGCTTCCCGAATTAGCCAAACACTATTAGATCATAACTGCAAAACAATTGTGATTGCTTGTAACACTGCTTCAGCAACTGCATTTGATGCAGTACAACGTATTGTGAAAGATCATTCCATATTGTTCAATGTAATTGATCCAGTTATTGAATATTTAGTAAGCACACACCGTGGTAAAAATGTTGGATTAATTGGCACGAAGCAAACCATTAAATCTCAGGCTTACCTAAGTAGGCTCACTAAGCATACTGATGATATCAATCTACAAGCCCTGGCAACACCGTTACTCGCACCATTGATCGAAGAAGGTTTTAGTAACACAACCTCTGCAAATGAGATCATTGATCACTATTTAAGTAATTCTGCATTACAAAACATTGCTGCATTAATTTTAGGCTGTACTCATTACCCACTTATTAAGCAACAAGTAGCAAATTTTTTTGGTGCAAAAGTTGATGTGATCGACTCAGCTGAACTTATGGCTCAGGTGGTAGAAAAGGAGCTTAAAAACCGCGATCTTCTAAATATAGGTAACCAGGGTCAATGCACTTTCTACGTTTCGCATGACAGTGAGTTTTTTAATCTCACTGCCAAACAATTATTCCCTGGCGACATAAAATTACAAACTTATCCGTTGTGGGAATAACTATTTGAAATGACTGCTGTTGCTTACGGCGTTGTAACTAGATCTTCTAACACAAAATTTGGCGCATTCGGTAATAATACCGTAAACATATATAATTTATAAATGTACCTATCATTACGAGTAATCGTATTGCCAAATACCGAAAAACTTTCAGATACCGCATTACTCCGCACTTGATCCCGAGTATGTACCAAAAAGGCAACTCGTACCGCGTACACCCGATTGCGATCTTGTACCTGATCACCGGTGATCCAACGTGCGATGTAACCATCCTCGGTTATATCTTCTCCATAACGCACCCAAGCACTATCAAACAACGCCGCAGGAATTAATTCGGTGCCAACAGCTGTCGTTGTATCATAACTATAACTAGAACCATTATCATGCCGCTCGCAGTAAAATGCGGTCTGCGATGTGCCATCAACTGTTATTTGACGTGAATAAAATTGTACTCGGATCGCTGCTGCATCGTTGCCATAGAGATCGTTACAATCGCGAATTTCACCATTTGGATTACCATAAAATTTAACCCAAAGTTTATCTAATGGATCAACACCCCCAGAATTTTGAATAATATTTTGCCCGGGAAAATAACTCAATACTATCCCTGCCGGATCGTTGGCATTAGTTTGGCTTTGGTTATAACCCGAAATGCCACCAGTAAATGGTGTAAAGGCCGTAGTATATGCTGGCAACATACCTGTTGATGCATCTGGTGTCCTATAGCCAGCTTGTTTAATAACATTACTCATCACCATAGAAGCATAGCGCAGCACATCATTAACTTCAGCAAGATTATTGGCCAATTGACGATTGGCCTGAGTGGTGCCAAATATTTGCAACATTGTAACAATAAGAAATGCCCCTAGTGCAAGTCCTATCAACAATGAAACCAAGGTTACTGCTAAAGATTTACGCAACGATCGCATGCTTTGCTTCCTTATTCCTGTAAGCCTACTCCAGTTAGAGAGCCGGTATCCATACCACCACTATCAAGGCGTATCATCAAGCGCATTTCGCTTTCTGAATCCGCGTAACGCACTGCATTTTCAAACGAGATTTTTTTATCTTTATATAGCTGAAATAAAGATTGATCAAATGTATGCATCCCGATTGCTCCACCCTTCGCAATGTATTCCTTCAGCGACTCAACTTCACCTTTCCTAATAGCGCTCTGTATTACTGGCGTATTAATCAAAATCTCGGTTGCAACAACTCGGCTACTACCATCTAAGGATGGAACTAATTGCTGAGCCACTATTGCTTTAAGGTTTAATGATAATTCTAGCCAAATTTGCTGATGTTTAATAGCCGGAAAGAAATGTATAATTCGATCTAATGCTTGATTAGCATTATTAGCATGTAAGGTTGCTAAACATAAGTGCCCAGTCTCAGCAAATTGCATTGCATACTCCATTGTATCGCTACTGCGGATTTCACCGATAAGGATTACATCCGGAGCCTGTCGCAAAGTGTTTTTAAGCGCAATACCAAAAGATTCAGTATCAATGCCAACTTCACGCTGCGTCACAATACACTTATCGTGTTCATGTATAAACTCAATCGGATCTTCAATCGTTATAATATGACCTACTGAGTTATGATTACGATAGTCAAGCATTGCAGCTAAAGTACTACTCTTACCTACTCCTGTAGCACCAACTAATAACACCAAGCCACGCTTTAGCATTGCAAATTGATTTACATTAGCTGGCAAGCCTAATTCTTCAAGGCTTGGTATTTCTTGTTTGATCCGTCTTAGGACCGCTCCAACATTAAAACGTTCAAAATAAGCACTAACCCGAAAACGTCCCGATTGAGCCGTTTGAATCGCAAAATTTAATTCCTTTTTTAATAAAAATTCATCTTGCTGTTTAACACTCATTAAACCCATCACAATATTCTTAGCTTTATCTGCTGTTAAGACGTCATTAGTAAGATTTACAATAGAGCCATGCACCTTGACACATAAAGGCTTGCCTGCAGCAATAAATAAATCCGAGGCTTGTAATTCGACTACTTTTTTTAACAGAACATCAAAATTCATATTATTCCTAAGTAAATAATTCTTTATTTTCAGCCTTAATATATGCTTCTTCTTTAGTAATGATTTCATTCTTTACTAATTTTTGGAGGCATTGATCTAAAGTCTGCATTCCTATAGCGCCACCTGTTTGAATTACTGAATACATCTGCGGCACTTTGGCTTCGCGGATCAAATTACGAATTGCAGGAGTCGCTACCATAATTTCATGCGCCGCAACCCGACCACCAGCTTTCCTTTCTAATAGCGTTTGTGCAATAACCGCACGTAATGATTCTGAAAGCATTGCACGCACCATATCTTTTTCACCGGAAGGGAATACATCAATAATACGATCAATGGTTTTGGCGGCTGAAGTTGTATGCAATGTACCAAACACGGTATGGCCAGTTTCTGCAGCAGTCATTGCAAGACGAATTGTTTCTAAATCGCGCATTTCACCAACCAAAATAACATCTGGATCTTCGCGCAACGCTGAGCGTAAGGCCTCATTAAAACCTAATGTATCCCGATGTACTTCACGTTGCGAAATCAAACTTTTCTTTGATTTATGAATAAATTCGATTGGATCTTCCACAGTTAAAATATGCTTTGCCGCAGTTTCATTTATATGATCAATCATCGCAGCTAAAGTAGTACTCTTACCCGAACCTGTAGGACCAGTTACCAACACCAAACCACGTGGTAATTCTGCTAAGTGCTTGAATAATTCTGGTGCTTTTAACTCATCTAAGGTTAATACTGTAGATGGGATAGTACGAAAAACTCCTGCTGCACCATGACAATGATTAAATACGTTCACTCTAAAACGCGCTAAACCAGTAATTTCAAATGAAAAATCAGTTTCAAAAGTTTCTTCATAAATCTTGCGTTGCCGATCGTTCATTATATCATTTAATAAAGTTTGCACTTCTTTATGGGTCAACGGCGGAATATCAATTTTACGCATTTTGCCATCAACCCGAATAATTGGCGGCATATCTGCAGATAAATGCAAGTCTGAAGCTTTATTTTTTACGCTAAATGCTAATAATTCTGTTATATCCATTCTAGCCTCGTTATGACCATCCACTAATTATAATTTTATTTATAATTCTGGGAGCCAGGTATACAGGATAAGTATAGGCTTGTTAAGAAATCAACGCGGAAATATTAGTATCTTGGCAACTTGAAGGCAGCGCAGATAGCGGCACATCCGCACTAGTTCCATCCCACTGTCCACAATAGCTGCGCATATAACCAGTACTAGTTGGTACCAGGGCAAAAGTTATGCGACACCGAGTACACCCCGTGCCGTCATTTGCTGGTTCTACATAGCCAGAGAGACCAAGATCTAACGTCATACCATATAAATATGCTGCATCTGAATTGGTAGAAGTATCGTAAAACACCAGCTTTAGTACCTCAGAAGTAACTGCAGTATACGAACCAGCAGTTAAATCAGCAACACTGCTTGGAAAAAAATCATTAAGTTGTTGCGCATCCATTAATTTGTTCTGGTATACCGCTAGTTCTTTAAAAACTTGGGCAAATTTTGATTTTGATACATAACTATTATATGCTGGCACACTAGCTGCGGCTAACATAGCCACAATGAATATTACTATCATTAATTCAGTCAAAGTAAAGCCAGCTTGTTTTAGCATCAATATTAAATCCTTGCTTGCAGTTGAAAACACCAATAATTGGTGGTATAAATGACTAGTTTATTTTGTGGAGCTATGATGTACACCACCCCTTTAGAAAACGCACTACTTTTTACCATCAAAACCATATTTAGCATTTACATAAGCATAGTATTAATTAGGTTATTGTTGCAATTTGTAAAGGCTGATTTTTACAATCCAGTAGCACAGTTTATAGTTACGGTTACTAATCCGATCATCAAACCATTGCGACGTTTTATTCCTGGTTGGTTCGGTGTTGATTGGTCTTGTGTTTTGGTGGCACTAGGTTTACAAGCAATTGAAACTATTTTAAGTTTACTGGTAAAAGGATATTCGGTACCTCCAACAGCTATATCAATCAGTGGTTTACTAATTTGGAGCCTAGGTGAACTTATAGATATATGTTTAGTCATTTTCTTGTTTGCAACATTTGTACAAATCATCGCAAGCTGGATCCAGCCAAATCAATATAATCCATTAACGCTGTTGTGCGAGCAAATCACTGCACCATTATTCAAACCGGTACGACGCTTTGTGCCAAATTTTGGTATGTTAGATTTTAGTCCTATAGTAGTAATATTCTTGATAATATTAATGCGATTACTAATTGCTGATTATCTGGTTGCCTTGGGAAGAAGTATAATTTAGGGAATGCGCAATGTTAGAGCCTGAACAAATAAATATTGATCTACCGAACATTAATGTTGCCGCATTAGCATGGGGTCCGAAAGATGGTATGCCAATCTTAGCATTACATGGGTGGTTAGATAATGCCGCAAGTTTTATTCCGATTGCCACATATTTAAGTAATTTTAGACTTATCGCTTTAGACTTACCAGGTCACGGCTATTCAGATCATCGCCCCGCAGGTGCATATTTCCATTTTTATGACTATGCACCAGATGTATTATCTATTATTGATCATTTTGGTTGGGACAAGTGTGCGTTATTAGGACACTCACTCGGTGCAGGAGTTGCTTCATTACTAGCAGGAGTGTTTCCAGAACGCATTAGTGCCTTAGGTCTAATTGACGGCCTCGGTCCACTCGCAGTCAGTGAACAACAGTTACCAGATATGATGCGTAAATCAATTGAAGAGTACAGTAATCTCATCAATAAACAACTTACCGTTTATCCTGATAAAGATGCTGCTGTAAAAGCACGTTTGTCCGCTAACAAGATGGAATATAGCTCTGCAGAATTAATTGTACATCGCGGACTTAAAGAGCATGCTGAAGGCTTCATTTGGCGTAGCGATCCACGTTTATTGGTAAAGCCATTAATAATGCTATGTGAATCGCAAATTGAGGAGTTTCTCAAGCGAATAACCACTAAAACCTGTTTATTGCGACCAGCCCCTGGTTGGCCATTTGATGAAAAGATTTTAACCAATCGCATTGCATTATTGAATGATGTTGAGGTGCACCGCATTGAAGGTGAGCATCATATTCATATGGACAAACCAGAATTAGTAGGAAAATTATTACAAGAGTTTTTTAATAGAGTTTTAAAATAAATAACGTGCTACTTAATAAAATAATAACAATACCATTAAGTTTATATGTACACATTCCATGGTGTGTGCGTAAATGTCCGTATTGTGATTTTAATTCACATGCTTTAAATAACGCGCTTCCAGAGTACGAATATATTGATGCTCTAATTGCAGATTTGAAACAAGATTTACATCTGGCTCAAGGCAGAGAAATTAAAACTATATTCTTTGGAGGCGGTACTCCGAGCTTATTTAGTCCAAAAGCATTAGGCTCATTCTTAGAACAAGCAGCACAAATTTTAAGTTTCGCTGCGGATATTGAAATAACTTTAGAAATGAACCCTGGCACCAGCGAATACCATAATGTTGCAGACTATCGCGCTGCTGGCATTACCAGAATTTCACTTGGAGCACAAAGCTTTAATGATCAAAAATTGCAAGTCTTAGGCCGAATTCATCGCGCATCCGAAACTATCAATGCCATAAAAAAAATAAAAGCTGCTAATTTTAAAAGTTTCAACATTGATCTAATGCATGGTTTACCGCAACAGTCCATAACTGAAGCAATACAAGATTTACAAACAGCATTAGATTTCGATCCACCGCATATTTCATGGTATCAGCTAACCTTAGAGCCAAATACGGTATTCTATAAATACCCACCTCCGCTCCCAAATGATGAAATTACCTGGGAAATACAATTGCAGGGTGAAGAAATTTTACGTCAAGCTGGGATGCAACATTATGAAGTATCGGCATTTGCCAAGCCCGATCATCAGTGTCAGCATAATCTAAATTATTGGACCTTTGGTGATTACCTTGGTATTGGCGCCGGCGCCCACAGTAAGATTACCAATTTAAAAGATTTTAGCATCCAGCGCAGTTGGAAAACTAGAAACCCAAAAGATTACTTAGATCCAAAACAAAACTTTATTGCTGGTACTAAAATTTTAGAGCCTTCGGAAATACCTGGCGAATATATGTTAAATCGTTTACGACTATTCAATAGTATTAACTTAAATGAACTTACACAACGCACTGGGTTGCCGAATAATAATATAACTGCAATACTTAACAATGTGCACAACAAAGGCCTGGTACGATTTAATCAAGATGCATTTGAATTAACATTACTTGGCAGACGTTTTTTGAATGAAGTTTTAGTTGAAATGATTTAGGAAGCATTATGATTAGTCTTGAATACACTATGTCCCCGCAAGAAACTGCTGATTCAACTTTGAATTTCTTGTTAAATCGGCCTTTAATGAATGTTATGTTTTTAATAATGCGTTACTCTTGTATTTTTTTATGTTTTGGTTTTTTAATCACACTTTATCAACGTAATACCAGAGTAGAAGACGTAGTTGCTGTTATTACTGCATGTGCTTGGTTATTTTTTTATAAATCTATTAATCGCAAAGTTATTAAAAGCACTTTAAAAGCACGTAAATTCACTTCCTTACAGCGTACTATTAAATTTGACGATAAAAGTATCGCATGTTTAGGTCCAAAAATGTTACCAATCGATATTCAATGGAAAAAGCTTAAATTTGTTTTAAAAACCAAACAAGGATACATTATTCCACTTACTGGGTTAATAAATGCTGGTAAATTTATTTGGTTGCCATTCCATGCCTTCAAAGACCAACAAGAACAACAGTTTTTGCAATATCTACAACAATTTAATTTAAAACTTAAAATCGCGAATAACTAAGGCGTTCCAGGCCATTTTCTAGGACCATAATTCAAGCCAGGAATATGCCAGCCATTGGGGATTTCATCACTCGAGAAAGAAAAAACTTCCCGGGGTTCTTCAGTTGGAAGTTTTAAACGCACCTTAATTCTCTTTTCATTAGTAAGCTCTAATGTAAATTGTTCTTTGGTAACCGGACACTTGTATGCAGCAAAAACATTTGGCTCAAATGGACTCGCCGGCAAACTATGCCACAAAATCCTACCTTGTAAGCTTAACGGCAATTTATTTAATAGCGACGAAAACAAACGAGCTTGTTTTAAAATTGCATTATTATAAGAAAATAATCCTTTTCTTGCTGCAGAAAACACTTTTTACTCCTGTATCTCATACAGACGTTCAAAGCTTAGCAGGAGTTTAAATATTTTTCCAGTTGTAGTATACGAAGCAATTCACTGTAAACGACTAAAATAATTGCTACGGGTCCTACCGCTGCGGCGCCCGTAGCTTGGGATTAAACAGGCTTTCAGCAGGACCTTATGATCCGACCGTAGCTTAATTCACGCTCTACTGATGGTAATCAGAATGGGTAGATAGCGGGCACTGGCTGAGTACTACCATAATTTGGATCTGGATCTAATTCCATTGGCACTACATCTGGCTCTCCATCCATCTGTTGCTTGAATTGTGTTAGCATAGGCTCGCTTTGAGCAATACTAGCAACAGCTGGCGCAGCAGCAAGTTTTTTATTGACTAAATCCCTAGTTGCTGCTGATAGTCCCGGTACTGCCGCTAAACGTCGTAGTTCAGCTAGCATTAATGCTTGACGCGCTGTATCAAATTTCTGGCAATTATTAAATAATTCCAGCATGATTCTTGAGGCAACGCTTGAATTTATTGGATCAACCTGTGTGACCGCATCAATCACAAATTTATACCCCTCCCCATCTGCTCGATGAAAATTCTTTGGGTTGTTGTATGCAAAATAGCACACTACAGCGTAAACATGATTCGGAATAGTTACGTCAAATTGTGAGCTTTGCATTAGCTTACGTAAATTTTCAATAGTGTTGTTTTGATTTGAACTTGCCTGGATCCTAAACCAAGTATCCATGGCCTGACTATCATGCTTCCAGCGTTCATAAAACTGTTGTAGTACTTCGGCTCGAATAGCATCACAATTATTGTAATCCATTGTAACAAGACAAGCTAAAGCACTTTTAGATTCTGTCATCGATGTTGAAACATAAAACTGGTGTTTACATGCATCAATATATTGTTGTTCATTTCTGATCATTAGATACTCTAAACATAAATTCCGCATGCGACGCTTACCAACTAATTCTGGAGTTAAGGCGTCTTTACCCCAAGTGTTGTTCTCAGCGTATAGCTTGGCAAATTCTTCTTCAAATTCGTCAGCAATAAATCGAGTTAACATTTGATGCGCCAACATCAAATTATCTAAATCTACCGTGTCCAATTCAGCAATAATTTCTTGAACCAGAGGTAACTCTATAAGCTCGGCCTTCATTGCTAAACTTAATGAGCTATCGTTCAAAATATGCTCTATAGCATCATAAAATTCATCAGGGACCTCAAATTCTCTCTCTTCGGATTGAAGCTGTTGTGCTAAATTTAAAATGCACTGCTGCATTACCTCTGCACCCATCAAGCTGCGATTAATAGGATCTTGATCATATTTATACAGAAACAACTTATCTGCAAATGACAACGGACTTGCTGCAACGATCACTGGAGCAGAAAAATCTCGTAAAAATGAAGGTATTGGTTGCTCAGTAACTTCATTAAAAACAAAAGTTTGTTCTTTACTGGTAAGTTCTAACATTACGTTATTAAGCAACATTTGCTTGCCACTACCATCTAACATATTAAAAGCAATTGGAATATGCATTGCAGGTAATTCATTGCCAGCTATATCGGTTAAAGATTGTTTCACATGCAGTTTATATACTTTATTTTCGGCAGTATATTCATGTTGAATATATAATCTTGGAGTGCCTGGCGTAGTGTACCAGAGTAAGAATTGTTGTAAATCTCTACCAGAAACCTCCTCTTGCGCGCTTATAAAATCTTCGATAGTAACTGCTTGGCCATCGAATTTCTTGAAATAATGCTTTACGCCGCTCGTGAATGTTTCACGCCCGAGCATTCTAGATAACATAGCGAGTAATTCAGCACCTTTCGTGTACACAGTAGTAGTGTAGATGTTATCAATACTTTCTACTTCACTAGGCCTTACTGCATGCCGCGTAGGGCCAGCATCTTCCGGAAATTGCCTGACGCGTAACTCTCTAACTTCATCGAGACGATAAACATCACGCCCAAAAGTATCCATCATAAAATCAGATTCTTTTCGAGTGGCTAAACCTTCTTTTAATGCCAATTCTAACCATTCTCGTACTGTTACTCTATTACCAGCGAAGTTATGAAAATATTCGTGCGATACTACATCCCACACATACATTTGTTTGGCATCAGTAGTAGAGCGCGGATCTGCTAGCAAACATTGATCATTAAAGGTAATCAAACCTTTATTTTCCATCGCTCCAGCATTAAATTTAGATAATCCTACTAAGTGACAGTTATCCAAATCGTATTCTAAATCATACCGCGCTTCATCCCATTGCATCGCAGCTTTTAAAGCTTCTAATGCCATACCAGCTTGCCCGATTACCTTAGGATCTACGTGCACAAACAAATTTATCCTACGCCCCGTTCTAGTAAAATAATGATCTTTAATGCAAGCAATGTTACCAGCAACAATTGCAAATAAATAACTAGGTTTTGGCCAAGGATCTTCATATTTAACAAAATGCCTACCATCTGGTAATTGCCCAGATTCTAATAGATTACCGTTAGATAATAATACTGGTAATCGTTGTTCATTAGCTGTAATTGTGCAAGTAAAGCGTGCTAAATTATCTGGGCGATCTATAAAAGGGATTATTTTTCTGAAAGATTGCGATTCGCATTGTGTTACCAAAGTACCACCGGCTTCGTATAAACCTTCCCCGCTATTATCACCCCAAGGTTTGATCCGATTTTTGATTACTAAAACACCTTCTGGTGGAACATCCTTAACTGTTATTAGATGAAAATCTTCATCTGGAGTGATTATAACTGAGTTTAAATCTAATTCTTTACCATTAATTGTAATACTGATTAGATCTGGATGTTGCGCATTAAGTACTAATGGTGCTCCAGGAGTGCCATAATAATGCATAGTACCAGTAACTATTGTATCTCCAGCGCCAGGCTCAGCAATACTAAAGTCTAAATGCACTTGATCAATTTTATATACTGGCGGTTGGTAGTCATTACGTACTAACTTAGGCATGGTGTTCTCCTTAACAACTTTAAAACTTAGGATAGGTGTTAAAATTTGTTAAAGTCAAACGGCTTATGTTCTAAGTTGGGTTTAAATTGATATAATCTGATTTTTTTGTAACTACTTTCTGTTTATTTTTTATAATTGAAGCACGTAATTGCTGCCACGCGTCTAATAATGGACTTAAACTGACAATATTATTAGCATACAAAGCTGCATTTATTTGATTACATAACAACAAGTACACTTCTATATCGTAGCTATAATTATTTTCAGTTAAAAACGTGCCTAATTTATTTAAAGTCAGATCTGGCGGTGCTTGCCAGCTTTGTTGTGCAACAAACAAGATATGGTCACGTAACTCAACAACCGTATTGATTGGTGTATCTAGCGGGTTAAGTTTTGTGGCTTTATTGTTATTTATAAGCACATTAGTTACCCTATTATTGCTGTGGCGTCGCAACAGATAAATAATTATTGCAAAAAGAGATAAAATAACCAGCAACAAACCCGCGATTAATACAAATACGACTAGATTTTGCTGCAATATATCTATCAATGATACTGGTTTTGAGCTTTCACTTGTCTGGGTTGAATAATCGATTAGTGAATCGCTGCTACTAGCCGTAGCCGCAGGCAAAATATTTATCGTTTTAGCCGGTAAACGCGCATAATCTAATTTACTACTCTGTAAATTCCACCATGGAATCGAAATTTGCGGTAAGGTAATGTTGCCAGGTTGCGTTGCAATTAAGGTAAATGTTTCTTCTTTGCTTGCTACGAGTTGATCCGCATTAGTTGCTAAATTGTCTGAGTATATTGGTTTATCCGCATAAGTTTTAACACCACTGAGTTCATTGTAAGACTGTAATCCTGGTAGCTGATTACTAAAACCTCCTTTAGCAATTAATTTTATCTTTCTAACAATAGTATCTCCCACTTTGGGATTTTCCAATCCTGACCATTCTTCAGTAATAGCTAGATTTTGTAAAGGTAACCAATCGCCATCTTGCGTTGCTGGCTTCAAAGCATTCAAAGTTATAACATCACCACGCATACTAAAAGGTTTGAAATGCATAGCATCATTTAATAAAAAATTATTTAAAAAGCTACGATGCGTAGGCGTTTGTAAAGTTGGCGCCTGAATTTCACCGCGGATTTCAGCTGGAGTTATTACAATTTTTCCTGGACTTACCGGAGTAACGTAATACTTTAATTCGATCACATGCGCTGGTCTACCATTAATTATTTGCGAATATTGCTTCGGTTCGCCAATTTTATCAATTGTAGCATCATTAGATTTAATATCTTCGAGCGCGACATTCATGAAAGGACGATGTCCAATAATTTTTAAGGTATAAATAATTGGTTCTTTGACATATGCAGTGGTTTTATTAGTACTAGCTAACAGGGAAATCCCAATGCCATCATCAGCATTATCTGTTGCAGCGGTATCTTGTTGTCTGGAATTAGTTTGACCAGAACTCGAGTTATATTTAGCTGCTGGCAACACCACCACCCGTAACTCTGGTGAAGACAATAAGCCATTATCACTTAATATTTGAATACTAGGTATTACTAACTCGCCTTCATGTAAGGGAATTAGAGTAATGTCCCAGCCTGCCTCTGAACTAATCACTCCGTTAGTGCTAGTATAAGTTGAATATTGTTGCTGACTGTATATTCTAAAATCTCTAGATAATCGAGTAAAATCTGGTGGGTTCTTGGCTTTGGCATCTTTTAAAGATAAATTTAGCTGTATCGACTGCCCCACTTGTACTTTAGTATCTGAAACGGTTGCTAAGAGTTGTGCCGCTTGCACTACCCCAGCTAAAAACGCTGTACATAATATTATAAATAATCTTATGGTTTTAATGTACATTGCTTGCTCCAATATATTAACGTTTACTCAATACTACATCTTCTAAGTAGAACTTATTTTGTAAAAACACACGTATATCACTGTTTAAGCGATTCAACCACTGGGTCGCCCTAGCTTCATTTTGCTCCGCTTTCTGCTGATCGAGTTTAGTGCTCTGATCCTGTGAGTTACTTGCATTTTTATTATCCGGTTGCTGCTGATCTTGGTTTTTTTGATCATGCTGATCTTGCTTACTTTGGTTAGTGTTAGAATCATTCTGGTTAGATTGATCTGAATTATCAGATTTATCCTGCTGTTGCGAATTATCTTGCTGATCTGATTTATTATCGCTATTTTTACCTTGATTTCCCTTATCACCTTTTTGATCTTTATCAGGGTTATCACATTCGCAGTTATCATCTGTCAGCATTTTCTTAGCCAGCTCTAAGTTGTGCTTAGCATCGGCGTGATCTGCTTGTATTTCTAATACCTTTTCATAACTTGCCACTGCAGCACGCCATTTTTTTTGCTGCATTTGCGCATTACCAGCATTATATAGTGCATCCAGCTGCACACTACTACGCTTAGATTCAGTAAAATGTAATTCTGCCGCTGCATAATCCCCAGCTCTATAGTACGCTACTCCTTTGCGGTATGGATCTGAAAATTGCTCTGCAGCTGCCGCAAAATTAGTCTGATCAAATTGTTGCACAGCAACTTGATCTGCATTTTTAAATAAGTTTTTAACTTCAAAAGCATAAACATCGTTACTATGCGATATTGCAAAGCATAAGATTATGGGCATTAAGTACAAGGCTCGTTGCGTTAATAAAACACCGAACAACATTACGGCAGGTATTAAGAACCAAACATAACCATCTTCCCATTGTCGTACCTTGCCACTTATCAAAGGCTCATTACTTTCAATATACTGCGCTTTATCTAAAATAGTGTTAATAGCGAGTGCAGCTTGGTTACCGTCAACATAAACCCCATTACCTTTCTTAGCAATTACCTTAAGTACCGCCTGGTTTAATTTTGAAATAGATAAATTGTTATGGGCATCGCGACTCATTCGCCCATTTTGATCGGTAAATGGCGCTCCAGCAATGGTACCTATGCCAATTACGTGTAGACTAATCTCCTTACTTGCCAAGTCAGAAATTAGATCAGTAAAGTTATTATCAACAAAATTTCCATCGCTCAACAATAAAATAGATTTTTTAGTACCTGGCTCAGCCTGCAACAATTCTTGTGCTGCTTTTAACGCCAAGTGTAAGTTATCGCCTTGTTTATTCACCAAAAAAGTGTCCAGCGCCGGTAAATAATTTTTTAGAGTTTTTAAATCATCAGTAATAGGGCTAATCAAATGTGGATTAGCGGCAAAACCAATTAAACCAATTTTTAAGCCACGACTAGCATTAATTAAATCTTCAATATACTGGCGCGCTTTCACTACCCTAGAGGGCACAATATCCTGCGCGCTCATTTGTTCGCCCAAATCTAGTAAGACCACCATACTGGCAGTTGGCGTGAATGCTTCAATCTCTTCATATTTCCAGCGTGGGTTGGCAAGCGCAACAATGAGTAAGGTAATGATAAACGCAAATAACCACCCAAACAACCAGTTGCGTTTGCTACGATAAGCATGTTGTAAAATATGGCCTAGTAAAGCTTTATCTGCGAATTTTTCTAAACCAGTGTTGCGTTGTCGTTTAATATAACGACGGCAATATGCATACCAACCTAGTCCCAGCGGTAACAGAAACAGTCCCCATAGCCATAATGGTTGGGCAAAATGTAAATCAGCTAAATTCATACTTTAATCCATACCTTAGTGTATTAAAGCTAAAGACTGCTGCTAAGCATAATATCGCAATTAGTAAAAAAACATGATATAAAGGCTTACGGATCAACAGCACTTGCTGCTTAGCTTCAGATTTTTCTAGCTTATCAATTTGGGAATATACAGCTGCAAGATCGGCAAGATTAGTTGCTTTAAAGTAACTTCCGCCTGAAACATCCGCTATTTTTTTCAAAAGGTTATCATCAAGTTTATCACCAACTCCAATAGTGTAAATTTTTATGTGATCAGCTGCAGCAATCTTAGCAGCTTCCAACGGTGGGATATGACTCGCTTTATCTTCCCCATCGGTTAGCAGAATTAAAACTCTAGAACTCAGTGGCCGTTTGCGTAAACTTTGTAGCCCAATACCAATGGCATCGCCAATCGCAGTACTTTCACCTGCCATTCCAACCATTAGGTTATTAAGCAATTTTACAACTGCTTTGCTGTCTAATGTTAATGGCACTACTAAATATGCTTGCTCACCAAAGACAATCAGACCAATCCGATCTCCATTTCGTTGCTCTACAAAATCCGCAACTACTTTTTTTGTTGCAGCAATTCTGCTTATTGGCTGCGACAGAGTGCTACCTTTAGCGACAAAATCTTTCATCTCCATAGAGGGTGAAAGATCCACCGCCAGCATCAGATCATAGCCAGTGTTTTTAGCAAACGCGATATCTTGTATCATCTCTGGGCGCATTAGACAAATCGTTAAACAAATCCAAGCAATTGCAAGGATAATGCTGCGCCAGTTTAACCAATCTTTGTTTGAATTATTTGGTTTATTAAATACCGCAGCAACATGTTGCAGTTTTGGAAACGTTATTACCGGCATCGGTTTTGAAATTTTGCTTTTCAATAAATTCGCTAGGTATAAAAGCACTAATGGCACGGGTAAAATCCCTAGCATCCAAGGCCAAGCAAACTTCAACATTTTTTCACCCACTGCTTTGCAGCATTTATCAACTTTTGAATGTTATTATCATCAACTTCAATAACCTGCGGCATATATTGATAGTTGATTAATAATTGCCCATTGCTCTGCCAAGCAAACTGGCGCGGATCATGTTGCTCTAACCACGTTAGCCACTGTTTCCCAATTAACCCCGCACAAGTTTCTCTGGTGTAGGCTTGCATTGCAATACGGCGCATTTCTACCGCTAGTTGGTGCAAAATTTGTTTCAAATCTCTTTGCGCACCCGATCTTAATTCTTCTTCAATACTTTGCAAGATTTTAAAAGAACCATACTGCCAACTACGCAGGTAACGATATCTTCTAATGCTATAAAAAAAAATGCCTATTACCGATACTGCAGCAAGTATTATTAACAGCCACCAACCGATGGCTAATGGCCATGCGCTCACCGCATCCAAACCATGGATATCGTGCATTTCTCGCAATATGTTTTCTGCTACTGGTTTTGCCATTTTAACGACCCTGCAGTAAATAAAGTTTTGAGCGGATCCATAGCTGTTTCCAACCAAAGTATCGGACAACTAATTTTTTTGGCTAAAGAAGTTAAATTATTTTGATATTGTTGCCATAAATTGCGATATGCTATTCGTGCTGCAGTATTATGCGTATCGATCTGTACTTTTTCCCCGCCATTAGCTAAAACAATAGAACCAATATCAGGTATGTCGTAATCGCTCGGATCATTAATTGGTAACAATAGAGTCTTACAACGCTTACGTAATTTTATCAACGATTTTTCCAATTCTGCAATTGGTTGCATACTAAAATCGCTGATTATAAAAATTAAGCTTTGCGGTGTTACAACCTGTGCTAAATGATCTAGCGCAGTACTAATTGTTACTGGATCATGCTGATCGAGATCTTTGTTACATAGTATCCGCAACATCTGTAAGCTCGCCGAGTCTGTTTTTGTTGGCGCAAAAAATTGGATCCCTTTGGATATGTCGCCAAATAGTAACCCCCCAACCCGATCTTGCTGTTGCAGAGATTTCCAACACAACAGTGCCGCAACCCGGGCTGCCTGTACTGATTTAAACGTACCTCTGGTGCCAAAGCGCATATACGCATTAGCATCCACCACAATAAAAACATTACGATCGCTTTCCGCACGGAAAGTCTTCACATGCGCTTTGCCACTACGCGCTGTAACACGCCAATCAATATAACGAACGTCATCACCTATTACATAGGGACGCACGGTTTCAAATTCAACCCCTAACCCCTGAAATAATGAGGTATAATCACCTTGGGTACTATTGGAGGTATGCGCCCTGTGTAACTTTTGGTTACTTAACGCAGCGCGCAGTTGTATTAGCTCTTTTAAATCTGGAATTAGCATGTTATGGAATTGCTACCACGCGTAATAACGCTTCAATTACATTATCTTTAGAAACTTGATCCGCTTGTGCTTCAAAACTTAATGCAATTCTATGCCTTAATACGTTCCCCCATATCGCCATAATATGCTCTGGTAATACATAAGCATCCCCATTTAACCAAGCTAAGGCTTGGGCTGCATGCAAGGCTGCTAAAGTAGCGCGTGGTGAAGCGCCATGGCTAATCCAAGCCCCAAGATCCTTGCTGTATAAATCTGGATTACGTGTCGCTTGCACTACTGAAACAATATAATTTTTCAACTTATCGTCAACATAGATCCCTTTTATGACTTTGCGTGCGTCTAAGATTTCTTGTTGACTGGTTTTTTCTAGAATCAACGGATGTTTGTTTAGTTCCAGGATTTGTAATTCTTGTTCATGGGTTGGGTACTGTAAAATTACCTGCATTAAAAATCGATCAAGCTGCGCTTCTGGAAGGTTATAGGTACCCTCCTGTTCGATCGGATTTTGTGTTGCCACCACCATAAACAAATCTGGTAACTTATAACTCGACTGACCAACAGTAACTTGTTTTTCTTCCATAGCCTCAAGCAAAGCAGATTGTACTTTAGCTGGGGCGCGGTTAATTTCATCCGCTAATAAAATATTTTGAAATATTGGCCCCTTTTTGAAGTTAAACTCTTGGGTAGCCTGGTTAAAAACATCGGTACCAATTAAATCTGAAGGCAGCAAATCCGGGGTAAATTGAATGCGGTGAAACTTACCATCTATGCCTAAAGCTAAGGCTTTGGCTGCGGTTGTCTTTGCCAAGCCAGGCATACTTTCTAGTAATACATGCCCGTCGCATAACAGACAAATTAATAAGCTTTCGATAAGGTTCTTTTGACCAATAATGTGCTGCTGTATAACTTTATTCAATTTAATTAGGCTTTTTGGTTGGTTTTCTGAACCAACATGGCGTGATAACGCAGTATCTGAATAAGTCATTCGACTTCCCCTTGATAGATAGCTTATTCTATATTCTATGCAATCTAAGCAAGCGGTGCAATCACAAATTCCGAGTTTTATACAATGAAAGAATTACCCCACCAGCTAATAACGAAAATGTGACTGTCAAAGATATACTCGCTGGAAATTTTTCAAAACCAAATAAATCGCTGATAAACAATTTGGATCCAATAAATATCAATACTAAAGAGATCGCATATTTCAAGTAATGGAAACGAGGAATAATTGCTGCTAAAGCAAAATACAACGCCCTCAATCCTAAAATCGCGAATATATTACTTGTATAAACAATATATGGATCTGTAGTAATTGCAAAGATTGCAGGAACGCTATCTACCGCGAAGATTGCATCTATAGCTTCGATCATTAGTAAACAAATAAATAAGGGTGTGCACCAGAGTTTCTTTCGAGAAGTATTATCTGGTAACATCACAAAGAATTTATTTTCAACCAGGGTAGGAGTGACCCTGAGATGATTATTTAAAAATACTAACAAGCGATTATGCCCAAAATCTGTATTGTGTTCTTTTATAAATAGCATTTTGATCCCAGTAAAAATCAAAAATGCCGAGAATATATACATAACTATGCTAAACTCGCTCACTAGTTTAGCACCAAGACCAATCATTATGCCGCGCATTATTATTACGCCAAGGATCCCCCAAAATAGAACCCTATGTTGAAATTTTCTTGGAACTTTAAAATATTCAAAGATTATTGAAATAACAAAGATATTATCAAGCGACAAAGACTTTTCAATTAAATATCCAGTAAAGTATTCCCCAGATTTTGTACCGCCATATTTATAATAAATCCAACCCCCAAATAAAATCGCAATAGCAATATAAAAACAACTAAGTTTAATGCTCTCGGCGGCGCCGATTTCATGATCTTCTTTTGAAAACAGTCCTAAATCTATAACCAACAGTATCAAAACTATGCCGATAAACAAGACCCACGCCATTAAATTTGCAGAGGACTCCATTAGTATTCTCCGTTAAAAAAATATCTGTAGCCCCAGAATAAGAACCACGAGATAGATTATTGATAAGCCTCCACCATATCCAAGAAACTCTCGCACAGAGTAATTGCCTGGACCAGCAATTAAAGAATTAACATTATTTGACTGCATAATAAAAGCATTTGATGTAGCCAGCGAAACTGTCAGAGCGAAAACTCGTGGATCCGCACCAACTGTAGTTGCAATATCCATAGCAACTGGAACAAGCACTACAGTAGCTCCGATTGGCGATATTACAAATCCAAGCAATGAAGAAGCAATAGCTAAATACGATTGCACTATCCATGGGGCAAGTTTGATATTATCAGGAATCATATGATCCGCTAACCACTCGGCAGTACCAGAGGTCTGCATCACTAATCCTAATGGAATCAATCCAGCAATTGAAAACACCGTTTTCCAGCTTACTTTTTCATAAGCCTGATCAACTGTTAGTACTCCAGTGGCAATCATACCAGCTGCGCCTAATAATAGCCCTACAGAAATTGGGAAGCCTCCGAATGCTACTAAACCAATTGCAAGAAAGAAAAAGAATAATGCAAAAGGGATCTTTTCAGGATAAGTTTTTTCCCTCGGAAAGGTCGTAGTTAATACAAAAAAATCTGGATTATTTTGAAAATCATACAATGCTTCCCAAGTGCTATACATTCCTAAAGTGTCACCAGAACGCAACACAGTTTTATTAAGTTCATCCCCTTGTAATACTGTACCCCCGCGGCATAATGCTAATACATGCAATTTATGATTGCGGCGCATATGTAATTCACGAGCTTCTTGTCCTACAAATTGCGAGCTTGGTGGAATTACCGCTTCACTTAAACCAGCTCGGGCCGGATGTAAGATTTCAGAAAACACAATTAATTTGGGTTGTAATTTTAAACCATGATCTTGCGCAAATAGCGTCACGCTATCTTTCGAACCCATTATGGCTAAAGTTGCATGTGCTTTGATTTCAGTGCCACGTAATGGCGGAAAATTTAATTCTTTGTCTTGCATCATGCAAATCAATGACATTGATGAATCTAACTTCAACTCTAAATCTTTAACAGTGCAACCAACTATGTCACTGGTGCTACTAACCCGCAATTCAAATACATCTCCATCCTTACCATAATATTTTTTAAAATGTTTTTTGGTAGAGCCAATATTGCTAGTAGATTTGGAATTATCTTTAGATAACTTAGGGCTAATGAAATATAAATAAACCATCCCTGAAACTAATAACATTATCCCGATTGGCGTCACTGCAAACAGGGTAAAGCCAGACTGCACGGTATTATTTACTGCTGAATACTTGAAAGAGTTCTTAAGCAAGCTATTTAAAACTATGAGCGAACCGCTACCCACCATTGTAAGCGTGCCCCCCATTAAAGCGGCAAACGCCATTGGCAGTAGTAGTGTAGATTTATCTATACCAGTTCGAATGTTGATTCGATTTACAATAGGCATAAACAAAGCCACCGTTCCTACTGAGCGCATGAAGCTTGCAGATAAACCGGCAGCCGTCATTAAAAGCCACAGAATTTTTTTGGGGTTCTCACCCCCAAAATTTAACATCCAACGCGCCAATCTAAAACTTATTCCAGTACTCTCAAGACCTGCGCTGATAATCATAATAGCAATCAATGACATTACCGCTTCACTAGAAAACCCAGAAAACAACTGCTCTGGCGGT
This sequence comes from Gammaproteobacteria bacterium, assembly GCA_020054325.1. Lineage (GTDB taxonomy): Bacteria > Pseudomonadota > Gammaproteobacteria > UBA6186 > Azoamicaceae > JAGVLG01. Next base: position 4,783 of record JAGVLG010000084.1, on the reverse strand, counting down.
AATAACTTAAACAGTCCCAAAACCACCAATACTAAAACTGCAGCGACATCTACCCGAATTGCATTTGATAGGAATAGCACCATTGTAAATAATAAAATGGCGATAACGAGAATAATTTCAAAATTTAATGCGACTGTTTGCACAACTAAAAAATCCTTTAACTCTTATTTAATATTAGCAGGAGTGTAGGATTCGGCATATAGCGAAATTGGGAAGATTCCTCTAGGGGTTGTTGACAATTTCGCTAGGGCGAGTCAGAGAAAGCGTTGATTTTTGAGCATCGCATTTTAAATCCGAGTAAATGAGCAGCGAAGCACAGAATTGTCAACAGCCCCTAGCAGCTTATCGCAATTAAATCCCAGGTACCATGCCCAAGGCTATGACCACGTTGTTCAAATTTAGTTAATGTTCTTGTATCAGGTCGAGCAGCAAATTGTATACCTTCTGAACCACTGTGCCAGCCGCTTGCTTGACGCATTACTGACAACATGTGTTGCGCATAATCTTCCCAATCAGTAGCCATATGAATACTTCCGCCCGGTTGTAACTTTTGTTGTACTAAATTAATAAATTCTAATTGCACAATCCGACGCTTATGATGCCTAGCTTTAGGCCATGGATCTGGAAAAAATAACTGTAACTGATGCAAGCTAGAATCTGGAATACAATTAGCTAAAACTTCGGTTGCATCTGCACAAAATACCCTTATGTTTGTTAGTTTTCTTTCCTTGATGCCATACAATAATTTGGCGATCCCGGTACGATAAACTTCAACCCCAATAAAATCTTGGTTGGGGTTAGCTTGGGCCAAGTTTAGTAGGGATGCACCATTACCAAAACCAATTTCTAGGGTAACTAAAGATTTTCTACCAAAAATTCTTTGAAAATCAAAAAATTCTGCTTGCAACGTAAGGCCATAGCGTGGCCAAAGCTCTTCAAGGGCTTGTTTATGCGCCAATGTTAAACGCCCTTCCCGCGCTACAAAGCTCCGGACTGACTTTTCAAAACTAGGATGTAAAGTTTCACGTCTTATATTCATGCCAGGATGTTATCTACCATACTATAGGTTGTCAAGAGGCACTGCCTTTTGCAGGTTAGTTGATATGTATATAAACTTAATAATACCCACAAATAATGGCAGGGACGACAATGGCTGGATGGTTATTTAGAAAATTTTTACAACTTTTAATAATTTCCTTTATTATTATTTTGGCCGGAGCTGCCTATGTAGTATTTTTTGTAAATCCGACGCACTTTAAAGGTCAAATCAGCAGAATGATTCAAAGCCATACTGGCTATGAAATTGAGATCCGTGGACCAGTATCATGGGCATTTCGTCCCAACTTTGCAGTCCACGTTCAAGATGTAACCTTAGTTGGTCCAAAAGAATTTAAATCGCCATTTTTTGTCGCCAAAGATGCTCACCTTCATATGAATTTCTTTTCGATGTTTGGATCAAATTTTGTCATCAATAAAATTGAAATTGATCAAATGATTGCGACGATTCAACACGATGCTAGCGGTAAGCATAATTTAGAAAATTTAAAAACTCTACAAACTAAAAATGAAGATCGTTTAACAATTAAAGAAATTGCAATTACCAACTCTACAATCCTCTACCAAAATGAACAAACACAACGGCACTTGGCTTTAAATAACGCAACAATTAATTTACGGAATATTGTTTTTAATCCTTTTGCTTCATTTGGGCCAACAAAGATTAAAGGTGATTTTACTCAGCTAGATTATAATTTCTCGTTCGGAATTGATACTACTCTTGCAATCGACACTATCAAAAAAACTGGCACACTGGATCCATTGGTAATAACCTGGAACAGTGCAAAATTTGAAGGAAACGCTACGATTTCGCAATACTCTGAAAATCCTATTGCAAATGGTACATTTAGTTTAACGACCACAGATTTAAGTGACTTTGTAAATGCAATATATCCAGCTTTAGCTGTATCCGATACTGAACTAGGTGGTAAAGTTGAAGGCAAATTTTCTTATACCTACAGCACTGAAGCTAAAATTTTAGAGATCCCTAGTTACGAGTTTGTTTTGGGCGATGGTAACGCTAAAGGACATGCTAAAGTAAACCTCAATACTCCTTACTTAATGGAATTTGAAGTCAATGCTAATAAAATTACGTTAGTACCATACTTTGCAATTCTTAAAAATTTATTACCGCATGCTCTAGAACGCATGAAGATCGATAATCCACTGCAACTCCTAAAGAGTATTGGGATCCGCGGTAAATTTGCTGGCACAGAGTTAAAAATAATACCTGACTTTTTAATCGATCATGCCAGCGCTGATTTTGCTGTGGAAAAAGGTGTGGTTCAATTTGGTCCAGTACTTTTGAGAGCGTTTGATGGCGCACACAACTTTGGATTAAATATTGATATAAATCCAGCATCACCAATTATTAAATTGGTGGAGCAAGGGAATAACGTACAACTTGAACCATGGTTAAAATTATTCAATTTACCACGTACTATAGTTGGTACGGCAGAACTAAAAGTTGCATTAGAAGGTACTGGATTCACACCTCAGGCTTTCTTAGCTAGCGCTAGCGGTGGTTGCGACTTTAATGTAAACAAAGGCACTTTATATGGTTTAGATCTCGATAAGCTACTAGCTTACACGACTAGTAGTATTAACGATATAATGTCACAATTAGGTAATAATAGAACCGCAGATCTTACCAAATTAATTAAACTTAAATCTGGCGATTGGATTAGCTGGCAACGCAACGTAGTTGGTACTGCTTTTGACAATTTCCAATTTAAAAACCAAATAAAGAATGGTGCGACAACATCTAGCGTCACTATGAATAATGCAGGATTCGATGTTACTGGTAACGGCCGGATTACATTGTCCGATTTTAATATTAACATGGTTGCAAATGTTACCACTAAAGTAGCACCTGCCTCAGTTTCAGTTGATGTTGCAAAATATATTCAACAAGAACCGATTGCGATTGCAGTAACTGGCAAACTATCTAATCCTACATATACACCAGATTTACAAACCTACATTAGCAAAATTTTAAACCAAGCACAAAAGTCCTTAATGAGTACCGCCGCAGCTAAAATGGTTGCTGCAACTGGGCCAAGTGCGCCAAGCGATAAGAGTGCTGAAGAAATATTTATCAATAGCTTACAGGGGTTAAAGCAATAGCCACTGCTGTGTTTAAATAGCGACAACTATATGGGGATTGCGCTTTAATCTTGGTCTGGGTTCTAATGGCATGGCTTTTATAAATGCGCGGTAAGCCATCATAAGATCAGAATCCATTCTCTGCCCATCTGGGAAAAATAAGGCTTTTAATTTTAAGACTTCGTGATATGCAATATCCTCTAAAGCTATTTTAAAATCTGCTTGCTTAAACACTCGCTTAAACAAATTGGGGTACAGTGCTATTAGCTCAGATAGTCTGAAGCTAAGCGCATTTGCATCATTATCGTGCACTAGCTCTATAAGCGCATCGCATACGAAATTTCCTAGAAAGGCAAAAGCTATTCTGTTCCAGTTTTGTATACCTGGTATATCTAAATTATGCGTTTTGCAAAATAAATTTATAACACCACAGCATGTATTTTTGTCGTGTATAGCAATAAGAAATAAAATACTAAATGTATCTTGTTTCTTTATTACTTTTGCTAAAAAAATTTGTGCTGCATTTATTGCAGCTTTATCTTCGGAAGAGAAAAAGCTATTTAAAACTGTAAAATAAAACCCTGCAAAATAATTTATAGCACTGGATGCATAAGTAACTGCTTTGCATATTTGTAATGCCATTAATTTTGGCTGATACAATACCATTCCATGCAACAATCGCTCCCATTGTTCATCATTGGATTCTATCCAATCCATTTGATCTTTATCTCTTGGAAACAGTATTTGAGTTGCAATAATTTCATAAAAGACTTCTGGTAAGTCTCGGTATATGCTGGGCAATTTGTTATTTAATATTTCTGCAAAAATTGATACTAGTCTTAAATTCAGCATATTCTGATTCATGTTAAACCATGCAAAATAAACACATAATTCAGTTTCGTGCTTTGCAGGCAAATTAGCAAATCCTAACGAGCTCAAATCATTTCTAAAAAACTGGCGGATGAACAAAAGATCATCTTGAGTAATTAACGAAATATGCATATTCTCTTTTAAGTGAGATATTAAAACATTGTGTCGGCTAAGAAATTTTTGCGCCTCGGCACTTTCAAAATCATACAGCATATTTTCTTCTTCTTATTCACCTACATTTTAATTGAAATTCCCCAAAAATTACTTGGAATTGCCATGCATTTAAGCATCTGATAAAATCCAAATAATTGTTGCATAGAGTGTTTTAAATGACAAGAACAGCTTTTTGCTTAAAGCTTCAAAAAGAGGCAGCTGGATTAGCAAGCGTGCCCTACCCTGGGGAACTTGGAAAAAAAATATATGAAAATATTTCTCAAGAAGCATGGCAACAGTGGCTTAGGCATCAAACTTTATTAATTAATGAACATCGCTTGTCCTTAGTCGACCCTAGTGCAAGAAAACTGCTTGCCACTGAAATGGAAGCTTTTTTGTTTGGAGGTGGTAGCGCCAAGCCGCAAGGCTATGTTCCGCAGTAGTAAGTAACAGCAAAAGGCAGCTTGAATTGAACAGCAAGCGCTTAGCGTATATCTAAGGGCTACTGACAATTGCTAGGGCGAGTCAGAAAGCGTTGATTTTTGAGCATCGCAGTTTACACCCTAGTAAATGGGCAGCGAAGCACAGAAAATCAACG
>JAGVLG010000063.1 GCA_020054325.1 Gammaproteobacteria bacterium | reverse complement strand
GCGGAGCAATATCTTAAATCAGGCATTAGCTTTGAACAGCTAGATCAGATTGCACATCGCATCACTGACCTTGAGGCTGCGAAGTTAATGCGCACCGAACGCAAAAGTATCTTCTCAGAAATTTTTGCCGCATAGGAATGCCGTGGGCGATCCCTTCGGGAACGTGTGCATAAGACTGATGGACAAAATGTGGACCACATGGCTGGCCCACATTATTGCCCACAGTCTTCTACACACTTCGCCCACAGCATGCTTTTTTGTTACAATAACAATTTTAAATAAATGAGGAAGGAGCAAAGGTAGAGTCATTCATTCGACTATAGACCTTGCCAATTTCAGACGCATTATTCAATTGGAATAGACTTAGACTTAGACTTAGACTTAGACTTAGACTCTGCCTCTAATGTCTAGGTTGATGTATATCCTAGCTAGTGCTTTTCTATGTATTTGGTTGTTATGTTAAAATCAACCAAATATTGTGCCTCCAACGTAGTAAACGTTGAACATAAAACGTGTATTGTTTTTATCATTATTTGTTGCATAAACGTTGAAAGGCTGTGCCACAATAAACTCTACATTTAGCCTTTTAATTATTGCTGTACGTAAGCCACCTCCCATTGATGTTGCGCTTTGATGTTCGGGCTGATTTTCACCGCTTAAGTTCCAAACCGAGCCAGTATCAAAAAACCAAATAATTGTATTTTTGGCATTGCAGATATTTTAACATTGAAATCATACTGAGGTTCGATTTTCAAAGCGTAGCCATGATCTCCAGTTATTACAGACGGATCATAGCCGTAACCAAATGGTGCGCCGCCAAAACCAAATTTTTCCGATGAGAGCTCTTTAGTAAACGAATATTGTCCTTTGACCCATACAAGCAAATAAGAGTTCCTGGCTGGTAAATTTTGATAACGGCTGGCTGATGCTGTAAGCTTATTAAAATTTGTTTTACCTCCAACAACTGTAGGAGGTGATGCGTGTGCGTTCAAAATGTTTAGACCTTGGTATATAGTAGCCTCAAATGAATTCAAACTTTGATCTGGTAAGAAAAAGTTAAATGCTATTTTTGCATTTATTGATCTAATTGCATCATTAAATAACTCTGTTCCTATATAACTAGTATGCGAGTTTAAGTAATTTACACCTGCTGCAAATGAAAGGTTCTTTTGTCTTGAGCGTATGTAAGGGTATTGAATATTGGCATTTACGATGAATGCTTGTCCCGGTGTTTGTAGTGCTACAATATCTAGCGATTTAAAATCAGGGTTGGTATTAGTATTGCTTACATATGCATCCATTCCTAGACCATTAGAATTTAGTTGTTGTTTGTGCGAAAATGCGAAATATTTAAAGCGATTTACATAAAAGCTCATTACCCCCCTTAAACCAGTTTGACTCCCAGGTAGATAGCCATTGGCATGGATCCCGCCAACCATTTGTTCACGGCCTAAGATTTCAGCATTAAAATTATTGGCACCAGCATACCAATCGTTTTTTTCTTGTGTTGCGAGCATAGCTAGTTTGGCTGCACCTTTGCTATTGTTAGAAGGGGACAAAATACTGCGAACTTTAACACCAGGTAAATCATTTGCGAGTAATGAAAAACGCTCCAATGTAGATAACTTTAAAGGTTTGTGTGCTGTAATATGCGCAGCATACTTACAAAGCAACTTCCTGGTTGCTGGTCTTATATCACCTTCAATTTCGAAGCTGTCTACATACCCTTCATATACCTCAAAAGTCACTACCCCATCACCTATTTCTTGAGGGGGGATAACAACTTGCGCTAATATGTACCCTGAATTTCTATAAAATCTAGTTATTTCTAGAGCGATGTTTTGCAATTCAGCAAAAGAAATTTTTGTGTTAAGATGCCTAGCATAAAATTTTTGTAATTTATTAGCTGTAAAAACACTGTTGCCAGTGAATCTAATCCCGGTAAATTCAAATAATACCATATCTTGTTTTGTTTCATTTTTAGGCTTATTTATCCTAGGCGTAATAATCTCCGGTCCTAATAATGGTGGTAGGCTCGGGCTAGGGGTTAATTGGTCCCCGGTGCGACCTGGATCTACTTGCTCAACTATTCCTGCAGGTATGTCGTTTACAGCATATACGTTATAGCTTGATATTATCAACAAAGATAAAATTCTAGTCGTCCATTTCACGAGAGCTTTGCCTCAAAATCTATATGAACAAGTTTAAATAATGATCTTTCTTCTAAAAATTCGCAACTTAATAATAAAAATTTCAGCAAAAGCTTTGTTAGTGATAAAACATACTTTATAATAAATGGGTTAAGAGAATTATTAGGATGCCAAGGATGGATAATCCTCCAAGCAATGGATTGCCAGCACTACTATTATTTTTTTGTATTGTATTTGGTCAATCGGTTTCAGCTAATCCTCGCGGTGGGGTGGTTGCTGCTGGGTTGGCAGAAATTTCTAGTAGCCAAAATGAAGTTATCATAAATCAAAATTCTGCAAATGCGATTGTTTCCTGGGATAGTTTTAATATCGCTGCACATGAAAAAACTACTTTTGTACAACCTCCTGGCGGGATTACTCTTAATAGAATTAACTCCAGTAATGGCTGCAGTGAAATTTTAGGAAATCTTAATGCGAATGGTTCGGTTATATTGGTTAATAATGCCGGTATCCTATTCGGAAAAGGTGCGCAGGTTAATGTGGGAGGTATAATTGCAGCTACCGGAGACATCACTAATGAAAATTTTTTGAATAATAAATTTTCATTTGAAAATATTAGCAGAAAAGCACAAGTTATAAACGAGGGTTCAATAAATGCAACGAATGGATTAGTGGCATTACTCGGCGCAACGGTTAAAAATACCGGCCTTATAAATGCTAAACTCAGTAAAGTATTGTTAGCAAATGGTAGGCAAATAACGATAGATTTAAATGGGGATGATTTAATCTGCTTCGCAGTTGCTGAACCGCTAATCGATGATAAAGGTGGAGTAACTGAAGCAATTTCCCATACTGGGAACATTGATGCACCAGGCGGGTATGTTCTATTGTCTGCTAATGCTGCTGAAGGAGTATTGGATAATACCTTGAATATGTCTGGGGTTATTAGTGCCAATACTATGGAAAACCAGAATGGCAAAGTTGTTTTAGTTAATGAAAATTCTAAAGTAACTGTGGATGGCAAAATACAAGTAAATTCATCTGCTATAGGTGGTGAAATTCAAGTATTAGGCAAAGATATAGTAGTTGCCGCAAGTGCTGAGTTAGATGCTTCAGGCGCAGATGGAGGTGGAATAGTATTAATCGGTGGTGATTATAAAGGGCAAAACTCAGCGATTATAAATGCCGATAATGTTTCCATTAACCCTGAGGCGCAAATAAGAGCAGATGCTTTACATAACGGTAATGGTGGCCGGGTTATTGTTTGGTCTGATGAATGCACGACATTTGAAGGAAGCATATCTGCAAGGGGGGGACCATACGGTGGGAATGGTGGTTTTGTTGAGGTTTCAAGTAGTAGACATTTAAACTATTCCCCCCATAAATATACAGATACCACAGCACCATTTGGTACTGCTGGTACTTTGTTATTAGATCCACAATTTTTAATTGTTGCTACAGCCGGTGGGGTTGCATATTCTGATGGAGTAAATAATTTATTTGCTAATAATGCTGGTGGAACTAATACCTTAACCCCGGCAAGTATTGTTAGTGCAGCAGTTGGAGCTAACATCACCTTACAGGCGAATACTGATGTAACATTCAATAATGCTTTAGCCATTGCAACCTCTGGACGTACTCTTACAGTACAGGCCGGACGAAGTATTTTGCAAAATGCAAATGTGTCTACTACTAATGGAGCCATTCTCTTCTCCGCAAACGATACCGCTGCAATTAGTGGGGATCGTCAAACTGGAAGTGGCTCTATAACCATGGGTTCTGGAGCAACCTTGTCTTCAGGAACAGCAAGTTTGACTTTAGCAGTTGGTACATCTAGCGTCGCTCCATTTAGTCCTGGAGATATTACAGCACTTGGATTAACTGGCGGAGCTATCTCTATTGCAACACCCAATGCTTTAAGTGCAACCACTATAGCAGCGAGTACAAGTTTGAGTGTTGATGTTGGCGCAACTAGTACAATTAGTGGAATAATTAGCGGAACAGGCGCGACTTTAACAAAATTAGGTAGTGGTTTACTAAATTTAACGGCAGCTAACACCTATACCGGGGCCACAAATGTAAATGTAGGAACACTTAGAGCGAGCAATGCCAGCGCATTTGGTAGCACTGCAGGCGGAGTAACTGTTGCTGATGGCGCAAGTATTGAAATAAATGGGGTTGCTATTGGAACCGAAGCATTTACTTTAAATGGAGCTGGAGTTGGCTCAGCCGGCGCTCTAATTGGTACTGGCACATGCTCACACACAGGGACAGTTGTACTAGCTAGCGACTCTACTGTTGGAGGAACTGGAACTTTTACCCAGAGTGGAATTGTTTCCGGGGCTTTTAATGTCACTAAGGTTGGTTCCGGAACTACTATTTTTTCAGCTGCGAATACATATACTGGAAATACTCTTATCAACGAAGGCACATTTACAGCAAGTAATGCAACTGCGCTTGGTCCTGTAGCAAGTGGCTCGGTTACGGTTGCGTCGGGTGCAACTCTTAACTTAAATGCGGTGACTGTTGGCGCCAAACCATTTTCTATTAGTGGAACCGGGGTTGGCGGTGTTGGTGCCTTGATTGGTACAGGTACTTCTAGTCATTCAGGTACAATTGCAATGCTAGCTGATAGTTCAATTGGGGGCACGGGTAATACTCTGACTTTAACTGGAATTTTATCTGGGGCTTTTAACTTAACTAAAGCTGGTAGCGGGACTCTGAATTTAAATGCTGCAAACACATATTCTGGTACTACTCTTGTGAGTGCTGGAACGCTGGGTGTTGGTAATGCTACTGGTATGGGATCAAATGTCACAACTATTACTGTTGCAGATGGCGCAAGAATTAGTATCGGGGCGGTAGCTATCGGCGCTAAACCAATGTCAATATCTGGTAGCGGAATAGGGGGTACCGGTGCTCTACTTGGATCAGGCACCGG
>JAGVLG010000106.1 GCA_020054325.1 Gammaproteobacteria bacterium | reverse complement strand
GCAGACATTCATACTTGGGTTATAAATCACCTGAGCAATTTGAGTTAAGCTGCAGTTTGTAAGGGGAAGTGTCTACTAAACGCGGTGCACATCAAATATCAGATAACGGTGCCTAAGAAGTGGAGCAGTAATGATTAATAATTTTTATGATAAGCAGGTACAACTATTACTTAAAATTCTTCCTGAGGTCGCAAAAGAGCGGAATCTGGCTTTACACGGTGGCACAGCTATTAATTTATTTATTAAAGATATGCCGAGGTTATCTGTAGATAGTGTGCCACGCAAGCACCAGAGATGTTAAGTAAAATTAATTATTTCTAGTGTGAACTGTGGATGAGATGAGGGTAGGCCCCTCGCAGTCAAGGGATAGGCCGGACTGCAAACTACCATAAGCTGCTGTGATCAAAAGTCATGGTGGTGAGCGTTATGGAAAAGGCACGACGAGATCGTGTTATGTATGTGTTAAAGAGATGAGCGAAAGCGAACCACTTCTGGAGCATCGAAAGAAGTAGATGGCATCAAAACGGGGAGTTGTCTTCGCCCCGGATAAGTTCGAGCGTTACCTATATTACGGATCGAACGGTGCCCGGTGTAAAGGTGGCATGACTTTAACATAGGCTCATCCATGGAACGTGGGAACCTGGGCTTGCATGATAAGGGAAATGCACAAGTGGAAAAACCACAAGGCAGAAAACCGATGGCAAGCAGAGGGGCGGAAGAACTCGTAGTAGTGATGAAGTGCTTGTAATGAGCATGGAGCGAAGGGGTTCAATTGTTCCGTTGTTGAAATAAGTCAACCAGTAATGGGAGGAGCTTAGTGAATACAACAAAGTCGTTTGATATATCCAAGCATGCAGTTATGGATGCGTATAAACTTGTGCGTGCAAAAGGTGGCTCTGCGGGGATTGATGATCAATCAATTGCAGAGTTTGAAAGTGATTTGAAAAATAATCTCTACAAGATATGGAACCGGATGCCTTCTGGTACTTATTTTCCTCCAGCAGTTAAACGTGTAGAAATACCGAAAGCTGATGGTGGTAAAAGAGCATTAGGCATACCGACAGTCGCAGACCGAGTAGCACAAACAGTTGTAAAAATGGTATTAGAACCTTTAGTGGACCCACATTTCCACGAAGATTCATATGGTTATCGCCCTAATAAATCAGCACATCAAGCAGTAGGAGTTGCTAGGCGTAGATGCTGGCGCAACAACTATGTACTGGATGTTGATATAAAAGGATTCTTCGATAACATAGACCATGAGTTAATGATGAAAGCGGTGCGTAAGCACACAACATGCAAATGGGTGATCGTATACATTGAGCGATGGCTGAAAGCAAAAGTACAATATGAAGATGGGCATTTGGAAGCAAGAGATAAAGGTACGCCGCAGGGTGGAGTAATTAGTCCGCTATTGGCAAATTTATATCTGCACTACGCTTTTGATTCGTGGATGAAGAAACAACATCCGCATATAACGTTTGAACGGTATGCAGATGATATCGTGATTCATCTCCAAAGCGAAGAGAAAGCCCAAATGCTGCTGAATCAGCTAGGAAATAGATTAAAACAATGTAAACTCGAGCTGCATCCAACAAAGACTAAAATTGTCTATTGCAAAGATGCAGACCGTACGAGGGAATATCCCAATATTAATTTCACATTTCTTGGATTTGAATTTAGACCAAGAGGTGCGAAGAATAAATATGGGAAATTGTTTTGCAATTTTCTACCAGCAGTAAGTCGTGCTGCGTTAACCAGAATGAAAAGGACGGTTAGAGCTTGGCGATTGAGATGGTGTACTGAGAAAAGTCTAGAGGATCTATCGCGGATGTTTAACCCAATTGCTAGGGGCTGGATTCAATACTACAGCAAGTACTATAAATCTGCCCTATTCCAATTGTCTTGTCATATTAATAGGCATCTGGCGAAATGGGTGGCTAATAAGTACAAAAATTATAGACGCAGACCAAGGAATGCATTACATGCTCTAGGTAAAACAGCTCGCATTAAAACCGATCTTTTTGCACACTGGAGCATATTGGGTGATCTACCGGCTGATGGAACGAGGAGAGCTGTATGACGGGAGACTGTCACGTACAGTTCGGAGAGCGGCTAGAGGGGAAGTTCCTCTGGCCGACTCACCTCGATATGCTTTATACCTCTATAGAAAACAGGACTGAATCAGTTAATAATATTAATATTGCACTGAGCAACATACAAAACAACTTAGCAAAAATATTACCAAATGTAAAAATACAACATCTCAAAGAAAAAGGAAAACTCATAATATCTCATCTAAGAACAGACATAAAATTAGAAGTTAATCTGGTTAAAAGAGGGTTGCTAGGCGAATCTAAAAAAATCGTATTATGTGAAGCAGCTCAAAATAAATATGATGCGTTTGTTGCTATGTTCGTTGCCCCATTTGGACAATTGTATGGAGGTAAAATTTGTGCTGCATTAGATAGGCAACATCCCAGAGATATATTTGACATTAAATTATTATTAGAAAATGAAGGCATATCAAAAGAGACACTAATAGGATTTATATTCGCATTAATTAGCAATCCTAGACCTATGTATGAGTTATTAAATCCAAATTTGTTAGATCAGAAGAAAGTTATGAATACTCAATTTTCAGGTATGACCGAGGAAATTTTTACATATAGCGATTTCGAATTATATAGAGACAAGCTTATAGTACAAATTAATAGTTCATTAAGCTCGCAAGACAAGCAGTTTTTATTGAGTGTTAAACAGCTAAATCCAGATTGGTCTATTTACGATTTTGAAAATTTCCCTGCTGTTCAATGGAGGTTGCAAAATTTGCAAAAAATTGAAACAAAATGATCTAGGCAAATATAATAAGCAGGTTAATTTGCTATATGAGTGCTTGGATAAATAGGTAATTATGGATTTTATAGAGAACATACAACTGATATATGGAACTAAAGGTGTGGACTGGCTAGATAATATACCAGATCTAGCGGCTATTTTGGCTGCAAAATGGAATTTGCGAGATTTAGTTCCGGTTGAAGATCTAAGTTATAACTATGTGATGTCTGGCTGGCGCGATGATGTACCGGTTATATTAAAAATAGGCATAGATCTGCCAGCAATACAACAGGAGTACTTTGCTATTCTTGCTTTTAATGGTCATGGGATAATTCAATTGCTGGAATCTGATCTTAATCAAGGCGCAATATTAATTACTCGTGCAGTACCAGGTAAAACTTTGATTTCTTTGTTTCCTTCTGCAGATGACAAAGCGCTTGGTATTGCTTGTGGTTTAGCTAAAAAATTACACCGAGCTATCATTCCAGCAAATCATAAATTTCCGCTGTTATCAGAATGGCTTAGTATTATAGATC
>JAGVLG010000070.1 GCA_020054325.1 Gammaproteobacteria bacterium | reverse complement strand
TATCTCCCTGATAAGTGGTTCTACACACTTATTTTAGGAGGACTAAAAAGCGGAAGTTTCTAACTTGCCAGAAGCGGAAATCTCTAAATTGCCCTTACAAATTAAACTAGGTACCCTAGCCCTGAATTAAATTTTTTGGTAGTATTGGTGGCAACTTAAGGAAATAACGCATTTAAGGTCGAAAGATAACTAAGTCTAGGCCATAGGGAATGGCGGAATAAAAGATTTAAATAGTGCCCGGATTATGACTTCCACAAGCATAAAATTGAAATGTCATTGACAGTAGTCATTCTTAGGGTGAGTAATAAATTATGAATATTTATATAATGGTAAATTATGGCAAGCAGAATGTTGATAAACGCTACCCAAGCAGAAGAGGTACGCGTTGCATTAGTAAATGGATCTCGTTTAGACAATTTAGACATCGAAATCCACGGTAAAGAACAGCAAAAAGCGAATATATACAAAGGCAAAATAACTAGAATTGAACCAAGTCTCGAGGCAGTTTTTGTGGACTATGGTGCTGAGCGTCATGGATTTTTGCCGTTTCGTGAAATTTCGCGGATTTATCATAGGACCTCTCAGAATCCTGAAGTTGAAGATAAGATCCCAATGCGCGAAAAGATTTCAGAAGGTCAAGAAATAATAATTCAGGTGGAGAAGGAGTCGCGCGGTAATAAAGGTGCAGCTTTAACCACTTACATTAGCTTAGCTGGTTGTTATTTAGTGCTGATGCCAAACAACCCTAAAGCTGGTGGTATTTCACGGCGCATCGATGGCGAAGAGCGCGCTGAAATTCGTGAAGTTCTAAATCAATTACAAATTCCAGAGGATATGGGGGTAATTGTCCGTACTGCTGGTATGGGCCGAGATATTAAGGATTTACAGTGGGACCTAGATGTGCTGGTGCAGCAATGGCGTTCCATTGAAAAAGCTGCAACCGAACGGTCGGCACCTTTCCTAATTTATCAAGAGAGCAATTTGGTGGTGCGAGCAATTCGGGATCATTTGCGCCCCGATGTTTCAGAAATTTTGGTAGATTCTCCCAAGGTATATGAAGATGCGGCACAGCATATTCGTATGATGCGGCCAGATTTTATCAGCCGACTAAAATTATACAACGACAGTATCCCATTATTTAGCCGCTTTCAAATCGAAAGCCAAATTGAAATGGCATTTCAACGTGAAGTTACTCTGCCTTCAGGTGGGGCCATTGTTATCGATCACACTGAAGCATTAATCTCTATCGATATAAACTCTGCAAAATCTACTAAAGGCGGTGATATTGAAGAAACCGCATATGAAACTAATCTAGAGGCCGCAGATGAAATTGCACGGCAATTACGCCTACGTGATATCGGTGGCTTAATTGTGATCGACTTTATCGATATGAATATTATTAAAAATCAACGCGCTGTTGAGCAGCGTTTGAAAGAAGCTTTAGAAATGGATCGGGCTCGGGTACAGGTTGGGCGCATTTCGCGCTTTGGTTTGCTAGAAATGTCGCGGCAACGTCTACGGCCAGCGCTGTCTGCAGCGCGCGATGTTATTTGCCCACGTTGTTCTGGGCAAGGTACAATTAGTAGTGTTGAAGTTTTAGCAATAAACATGGTACGTCTAATTGAAGAAGAAGCTTTGAAAGAAAATACTGCGCAAGTTCAATTAGAAGTTCCAAATGAAGTTGCAACGTATTTGATTAACGAGAAGCGTCAAGCAATTTATGATATTGAACGTAAGCATCATGTTAAGGTTGTACTGCTGCCAAGCCAATATCTAAATACACCAACCTACAATTTAAAGCGGCTTAAAAAGGATGATTCGGTAGATGGCCAGGATGAAACCGCTAGTTACAATCTTGCAAGCAAACCAGATACTAGAAGTACTTATAATAAGCCTGCATCACAACATAAAGTGCATGCACCGGCCGTAGCAAGCTTTAACCCTAATAATTTACCACCACAAAAGACTGGTTTAATACGCCGTGTCTTAAGTAGTATTTTTGGTAGCGAAGATCCTGTTACAACAGATGCTAGTGAAGCCAGCAAAGAAATTAGCAGTGCATATAAGCATCCTGTTACAAAGAGAAATCCTCAAACCCAGCGTAATTCACAAGCAGGGCAACGCAACTCGCAACAAGGACAGCGCAATTCGCAGCAAGGGCAGCGCGATCCATTACAGGAGCAGCGTAATCCACGTAATAATCGCAACAATAATCGTAATCGTAACAATAAGTCCCGCCAGCAACATGCTGAGCATGGTTCTCGATCAAATGAAAAAGATACAAATTTGGTTGCAAACCAAAGCAGTGAGGTTATTGTTAACCAGACTACAAGTACGGAATTTGTTGCAGCAAAAACTGAAAGCGTGACCCCAAATTTCATTTTGGTACCACAACAGTCTTTCGAAGAAACAACTTCTACCGCTTTCAATGTTACTGTTGAAAGTAATGATGCTGCTGCAACACAGCCTGTAGCGGATACTGCAACCCATGACGCAGCAAATGTAGATCAACGGCAACAGAATAATCGTAAACGTACTGGACATCGGCGCCATCAGTATCGTAAAGGGCGTTATCGGAATAAGCGACCAGTTGAAGGAGCTAATAACACGCCAGATGCTAATTCTGCAGCGCCTAGTGATGTTACTAGTCATGTCACGAATACTACGCAGCATCATGAGGCTAAATTAGAGGATTAAGTTTCACTTCATACAGCAAATAAAGATAATAATATGACGTTATTTGAAGAGGTTGTCGCTATTGAACGAAACGCAATTGTAACAGAATTGACGTCTAGATGTCGCCATTTATATTTTATGATTTCTTGGCAAGGTATGCCAATGCTACATGCCGGCATCTTTGATGAAGCAGTTGCGTTAGATTTTATTGCGCAAAAGGCACTGCAAGCCCCAGAATTTGCTGCAGATTCCGATGCAACCCTAGAACAAAGAATAGCTGCCGATGATTTATGGTTACTTTTACGTAACTTCTATCAAAGAGCTGAAAATGAACTAGCCAGGAGCAACATTTTCTTTCATGCTTTTGTTTTTGCACGCCGTATGCAATTAGGCCCGTGGTTCTTTGAGAATACTAGAGAGATCTTCCTTGCAGAAAGCAACCATGTTAAAACTAGAGGCAACATATTTTCTTTTACGCCGCAACAATTTAAAGCGATATTTGGAGATCTTGAACCAGTAAGCCACACTTTTCTCCCAGTTAAACAATGGTTCTCCTTTGGAAAGGTCGATCCAGCCTCTGAACGTTGGTTGGCCAACCGCGAAATGTTAGAAGATGCATTTACTGCTGCTCAATACAGACGCAATGTTACCTTAGAGCAACGCTATATTTGTATTTCAAAAGATCCAAAATCCCAAATTGATTTAATCGTAACAGTGATCAAAACTAGCAATATTTTAGAATCATTGGCTCTATCTATCGCCATCAACAATGAGCATTTTGCAAGAATTATAGATGCAATCAAACAAAGTAGAATAACAAATATTTGTATTATGAATCATGGTAAAGTTATAAATCCTGAAAATTTACTAAAGTTTTATGAGCTTATTAATGTTACTAAAACCATTAAAAAAATTTACTTCAGGGACTTTCCAATTATTGAAACATTTCCATTATTGGTCGATACCGTTGCAAAATCATCTTCTTTACAACACTTAGTTTTGGAACATGTTGAATTATCGCAAGCAAATGTAGATACTTTGGCAGCAAATGTACCAGAGCTCTGCAAACTTACACTAATTGAGCTATCTCGATGTAATATCGAAATGTCTCGGGCTAGATCATTACTTGCTGCGATTTATCAGTATCCATGTAGCCAAACATATCTATCTTTAAGACACTGTATATTCCGCTCACAAGTAGAAGAAGATACATTCAATCTTATTTGTGAACGAGTCGCAGCAAGCCAAACAGCTCGCCAGGCAAGGCATGCTATGCTTGCCCTTGCTATACGAAGTAATACTGCTGAAAACTCAACTGATACAACCCCTCAACCCATAACCCCAGCATACAACTTTATGAGTCGCGACGGAGATACTGCTGTACGTACTAGGGTGTTACGCATGATGCTTGTTGAACCGGAAGATACTAGCTTGGTAACAGAGAACCCATGGCTAACTGGTCAAGCAAGGCTTACAAACCCTAGCTAATCTAGAGCTATCTGCTGGTGTTAAAAATGGTAGTAAGTGTTTTCGCATTGTTGCATACGGTAAAAATGATCGCTTAGGATGAGCTGCCGGTACCTGAACCTCAGTAGCTGGTTTATCACCAGCTAAAGCCTGTAAAAATCCTTTTGATTTGTATGCAATTGCAGCGTGATTAAACGCAGGATATCTACAAAGAGCCATATGATCAAAATTGAAATATAGACCATTTACTTCAACTTTATGACCATAACGAATAATTTGGGCTAAATCAAAATATCTAACAATTTGTATTGTTTTTGGTATTGCAGATATCACCCCTTTAATAGATTTTTCTTGACGTATAAATTCACTCTCAATTTGACAATCGCTAATATCAAGATCTGTAACGCCAATTGTCGCTATCGTTAACAATAACTGTTTTATGTCTGCAGTTGAGACGGCAATATGACCCAATCCATTACCCATTAAAGATAATACTTTAATACCTTTATTTTCTAGCCGACTTAAAGCTAATGAAAGCGAACCAGGCTCCCTAACGTTTAAATTACCTAGATGGCATTGCAAAAATGCAATTTCGCGGATTTGAGGTAAACGTGCCAAAGCATTACCAAGCTCCTCGCCAGTGTACAAACATAAAAGATATTTAACGAAGGTGACTGATTCGATATGCGCTGGAACCGCAGCGCACAGAGCTACCAAGTTTAACCTGTCATCCATTGCAGGAAGATATTCCTCTCGCCATTCAAAACGGATACCTGAGAATTCTGGTGATATTGCAGCTATTTTTTGTGGATACACCTTTTAAATCTATGATTTTTACTTTCATTATAATTCCTAGACTAATTTGGTATTACTCTAACAAATTACTAACAATGTTTCTACCTATATGCTCAATAACATTGGGCGATATTTCACCCAGCCTAGCAGTCTATAAGGTTATTTGCAATACAACTAAATCAATGTTAGATGTTGCTGGCCAACTTCAGCAATTATATTTTTGTTGAGGCCGGCTTGTTCGGCGTAGAATCGCCATTCTGCAAAAACTTTATGTGTATTGTTTATAATTTCTTCCGCTTGGCCTATCCCATATCGATTAGCCACAGCCATAAGATCGGCATAAATAATATCTTTGAATTTACCGTTTACTGACATTAAATGTTGATGAGTCCATTCACCGTGCGGGTTATAAGCAAAAGTTATGTCATATGCTGGAGCTAGCTCCCAACCCTGTCCTTGACGCATAATAAATGCAAAATTTTTAGTATGATCATCGCAATTGCGCCCTACAATATTAAATACCATGCGTTTATATGCTTCAGTTAAATCTTTATATTCTAGTTTTAATTCACTAATAGTAGTAAATAATTGCTCATAGGAATTAGTGCTTTTCTTCTTGTAGTCTAAATGATTCATAGCGCATAAACTCTGCATATGATATTTTATGTTACCTGCTGCGCGATCAAACCTCTGCGTCATAAAATGCGCTCGTCCTTGCTCTTCAAATAAGCGAGTTGCAGACATTTGGATCCCGGCTGCTTTTGCCATTAATGAGTAGGCATATTCAATCCGCCCATAATCTTGGGTAACGCCCAATTCACTATCTTTCCCCATACCATCAAATTTTAGTAACCAATGTTGGAATCTAGGAGGTAATTCAATTTGACCATTACACACTTCATTTGTAAGCGGATCCCATCCGATTACTGCTTTAGCTCTGGCACCGCCGGCTGAAGTACCAACTGCAATAATGTTACGTAACGCCGTTTTTAAGTCTAATTTATCTGAAAAGTCACCACGCAATACTTGTCTAGCTTCATTAACTAATTCTCGCATTTCGAGTGCAAATGTTTGATGCATTTGTGGGCCGTGTGCTGGTTTAAATTCTAATGCACCCATGGCGTGCTTGCCCATGTATGCCAAGCGATCTAATATTGACACTTGCGATTTACTAATGCCTTGACTAGCCATGTAATAGTCAATTATTGCATTACCAAAATCATCTGGTAATACATCAGCAATCATGGCTGGTAAACGTTTGTAGGTTAGTTCTGGTAATTCTGTAAATATATATGGCTCTTCAGAAGTATTAAGTGGCATATGTAATGGTGATAATTCAATACCTGTTTTGCCGAATCGTTTGTCATAAGCAAAAGCGTAATAACCTAATATTGGATCTAGAGCTAATGCACCTACTAATTGTCCCCAAATATGCACTTCAAGATGTTGAATATTTTTAATCATTGTCTTTTATTTTGCGTCTGGCGCGTTGTCGCTGTGGTTTGTTTCGTACCATATGTAGAGGATTGATACTAACTTTTGGTGCTATGGCATCCAACCATTCTAAACGATTTAATGCCCGAGTAACCAATAACAGGGTTTTTACGGTAGTGCCGCTACCAGTCTCTAAATGTCTTAAAGCGTTCAAGCTAATACCCGCCATCTGGCAAACCGTGCCACGATCTAGGTTTTTTTGCAAACGCAGTCTGCGTATGGACGCTCCTAATTGCTGCTCCATTTCTTCTATGGTCATAAGCTTATTCATAATGGCTCTTTTTAGGTATTTTATATATAAAAATATAGTATAACTGTCCTTTTTTGATATTATAGCATATATCAGGCCAGCCAGGAGATTATTTTAAAAAATTCGCCCATGTATATACTCTAAGCCATTTGGATTTTAGGCTAGGCACAGCCCGAGTCGAGTCGCAGGAGTGGAAATAGCATCTATAGATGCCAAATTTATTGGAAATCAGCATCTACAGATGCTATATTTAACAAAAAACTGCATCTTTAAATGCAAAATATGCTAAGAGGCAATTATGACATACCAAAGGCTCATGGAAATATCTGATTCACTACTCAAGGATGTGAGTAGATTCACGTATATCAGATACGAAATTTTTTCCTTGCTAGAACCTCCCCGCCAGAACTTAATAGTTTTAAAGGGCGCGCGTGGAATTGGAAAATCTACTCTAGTGCTGCAATATTTATTAGATAAACAAAAGCATGATCATAAAGTAATGTATGTATCTGCTGACAGTACTATTTTAACTACTTCCTTAGCGGAGCTCGCACATGAATTTTATAAACGTGGCGGCAACTATTTGGTTGTAGATGAGATCCATAAATATCCTAATTGGCAACAAAACGTTAAAACCATAGTTGATGCTTTCCCAAGTTTAAAATTGATTGCTTCTGGCTCGTCCTCTTTGCATTTAAATTATGCTGCTGCTGATCTAAGTAGGCGACACATTATGATCCAAGCTAAAGGTTTAAGCTTTAGGGAATACCTTAATAAAAATTACCACACCAAATATGCGATTATTAACTTACAAGATATTTTAATACACGCAGCAGAAATAGCAGTAAACATAGTAGAAAGCTTTAAAAATACTAAGATAGATATTTTAGAGTGCTTCCATAAGTATTTGCGCGAGGGATATTTTATTACCCGAGAAGAGTACTCATCCATAAAAATATATTTTGCTAGTCTAATCAATGCAATAAATAGCACAATTGATATTGATTTGCTTAATGTGTATCAGGATGTAGATCAGCTCAGCCTAAAAAATATAAAACAATTGCTAAAACATATTGCACAAAAATGCCCCTTTACCCCTAATATTACTGAATTAAAAAATGCTTTAAACATAGCCAACGCTAACACTTTAAAGAAATATCTAAAATACTTGCATGATGGCGAAGTGCTATTAAATTTATATACAGTAAACAAATCGCACAAGGACTTCCAAAGACCACAGAAAATATTTTTAAATAATACAAACTACGCATATGCTTTTGGCGATACCCCCGATATTGGCACAATCCGTGAAACATTTGTTGCTAATTGCCTACTCGGACAAGGAGAATTGACAGCGCCAACATACGGTGATTTTTGTCTAGATAATAATTTGGTTTTTGAGGTCGGCGGCAAGAGCAAAACAAACAAGCAAATTAAATCTATACAAAATAGTTATGTTTTAGCTGATAATATTCTATCCGTTGATCAGGGCAAGATACCATTATGGCTGTTAGGATTTTTGTGGTAGAATCTCATTTATACCGCTTTACAAACCATAGCTAATCTAGAGCCATCATATTACTCCTTCTATCTACCAAGATCGACTTGGTTTGATATAAGCCTGCTTAACCTTAGCAATTACATCAGAGGTAGGCAGAAAATCTCTTCGTGGCATAGGAATAACAGGAGGCAAAAAACTAAGCATGTGCCGAACCAACTCGCGCGGTAATTCAGGACTAACTACTACCGTACCTGATCTTTGATCGCTTTGTGGTTTTTGATGTTGCTTTCGCGATCGGAAAAATGGGGCAATCAACCTCTGTTTTACAGATTTATGTTCTATCGCAACTTGATCACCACGAACTGCAAGCCTAGACCACTTAAGTTGGGCAATTAATTTATTCCAATCTCGTTCTTGGTTGTAATCTGCAGCCGTCTTTTCTAAAAGCTTTTTAATCTTACGACTGTGCCAACTGATATAGTTTCCACTAAATGAATGCGACAGCGAAAAGTTCATGGCTAGGGTTAACATGCAAATAGATTTCAAATCCAATACCTTGTTATTTTCATCTACTAAAAACTCCAGCCATGGTGTTGCTCTT
Source organism: Gammaproteobacteria bacterium (assembly GCA_020054325.1). GTDB lineage: Bacteria > Pseudomonadota > Gammaproteobacteria > UBA6186 > Azoamicaceae > JAGVLG01. The sequence continues at coordinate 3,174 of JAGVLG010000070.1, read as the reverse complement.
TGCATAAAGGCTACTGTTGCCAGAATTCTAACAGCTTCAAATGTAAAATTGGATCTAAAAAATGAGACCTTTGGTAATCTACTATCCCTTAATAATTGGCTTAGTTTTTTTAAATCAGCAATTTTGAATCGCACATCAGAAAAGCTAACCTGTTGAAGATTTGGATATTTTTTTAGAATAAATGCCAAGGTTCCTATATTTTGCGCCGAAAAATTCACCCAACGAAATTCTATCTTTCTTATATTGGGATTTGCTGCAAACATAACATCCAGCTGTGCTGTTATATCTCTAATAACACAACCACCAAGTATTATAGTGGTAACATCTGGCGCATTATTTGCTTGTTGGGATATGAGTCTAAGTATCTCTGCAATATCATCACCAGTGACCTCACCATAAATTGGGAATGGGCTAATATCTCCAGAACCTATTTCTAAAGTTCCTGGTGGTAGGAAATTAGGCCCATAAACATGAGCTCCATCCAACAGATAGCCTACAGCAGAACCTATAGCTTGTATGTCATTAATTAGCAGCATTATGTCTCCTGTATCTATATTTATATTTATATTTATATTTATATTTCCGCGTAATTTAACAAATTAGGTAACTAAAATCAATTAATTCAGAAATTTTATCGGCAAGTATGATTGCAGATACACATATTTATAAATCAATACATTAGTGACTCTGATTACTAAATGTGATATAAAAATACAATGAAAAACTTTATTAAGCTCATAACACCATTTTTCCATGGATCTGACAAGATATATGCCAGAGTAATGGGTATTACACTATTATTATTGTCACAGCTCATAACTGCCTATGGATACTTTTTTATCCAATGGAATCGCCGCTTTTATGATGCATTAGAATCTCGCCAAGCGGATTTATTCTATCGTGAATCCTGGGTCTTTGCAGCTTTGGCAATTAGTTATGTATTATCTTACAGCCTGGCACGTTATGTAGGCCAACAATATGCACTGCGCTGGCGGATTTGGATGACTGAAAATGCACTGGGTTTTTGGTTAAATTCAAAAAAAATGCACAATATTGAAGGTTCAGATCAACGGATCCAAGAAGATTTAATGCGTTTTACTACAATTTTCGAACGCTTTTTTATTGATTGCTTTAACGCCGTATTGTTAATAATTTTATTTATCCCATTGCTCTATACGCAAACCAAAACCTTGTATTTAATAAATATAAATTTATGTTGGTTGCTATTAGGAGCTGTGATTGTGTATACCATAGCTGGTATGTTTATCTCTGCTAAAATTGCAAATCCTTTAATTAAGATTGAGTACAATACGCAAAAACTAGAAGCTGAATTCCGTTATAATTTAGTACATGTACGCGATGGTAAAGAAGTAACCCCCTCGTTATTCAAACAGATGTTGCGCAATATTACCCAAAACTACAATCAATCTTACAATCGTCAAAAGTACTTTAATTTATGGCAGAAGGCCTATGATCAATTTTCGTTTTTGATCCCCTTCATGTTAATGGCTTCAAATTATTTTGCCGGCGTTATGACATTAGGAATGCTAATGCAAATTAAATCGACATTTTCTCGCATTCGCAATTCAATGGCATATATTTTAGACAATTACCCATCTTTGACCGAAATGCTTGCGATAGCACAACGTTTAGTTGAATTTTATACAGCAGCAGATAATGTTGCTGCAACAAACGCATTACAAGCAAATAATTACAAAGCAAAGTTACATGCTGTGGTGCCGGATGTGGTTACATAACCGAGTGTGGATGGACACAATATAAAAAACACTACAGGTTATAGTAATATTAAAAAATCAAAGAACTCGATCCAATTCTTGCCATGGCAATGCCATAATGCGTTCGGTAATGTCAAATGCGCGTGGCGTACGGCAAATTATGTATCCAAATCCTTCTGTTTTATATTCTTGCATAAATTTTTGCAGATGTTTTGTGTCTTTTACGGTTGGCTGCGTTGACCATTTAACCTCAATAGGTATGTAATTTTGTTCTTGATATAAAACATAGTCAATTTCTGGGCCTGCATGATCCCGCCAGAATAATAACTTAGCCTTTCGTTTTTTAAAACTTAGTAATTTCAATAATTCTAAACCAATAAACTGCTCAAATAAATGTGATACATCTTTTAATGTTGGTAAATGATCCTTAGCAGCAAGCATACGAACACCTAGGTCAAAAAATATATATTTTGGTGATTTTGTAAGTTTATGCCTTGAAGTAGAAGTCGTTAATGGTTCAATTTTATCTGCCAGCATGCAGTCTATAAGAATTTGATAATATTCTGCAATCGTTGAGCGGGCAACGCCAACATCTTGCGATATTCTTTGTAAATTAATAAGATTACCTGATTCTAATGCAGCGAGTTGCAAAAAATTGCTAAAAGCACCAACATTACGAACTAAAGCTTCTTTGCGAATCTCTTCCTCTAAATATAGATTAACATAGGAATCTAATTCAACTTCTTTCAATGTTGGGTCACTGATATCTAAAATTCCAGGTAAGCTACCATAAGATAAAAGTGTTTCGAGATCTAAATCTAAATCCGTTAACTCATGTATTGATAGCGGATACATATTAAACTTAATTACGCGACCAGGTAGTAAATTCTTTATTTTACGCGCTGAGGAGCCTGTTATTACAAAAATTGCCTCATTATTGTCTATTATAACTTGAATATTGTCAGTTAATTCAGGCACTTTTTGAATTTCATCAATAATAATCATCGGCTTGCGTTTTAACTTCTTGTGTAGATTTTTTGCTTCACTGATTAAAATAGCTGGATTGGATTCATAACGTATTCGCTCTTTGGTGTTCATGAGATTAATATATAAATCATGCTTGATACCAGATACCAAAGTTGTTTTACCTGTTTGCCTTGGCCCCAATAAAATAACACTCTTGCCACGTTTCAGAGTTTCAGTCAAAGGTTTGAATATATCTCGTTTTATGTATTGCATAGAGTATCTATATTAAGAACCACTTATCTTAGATTACCAGAAAAGTGACGGCAAGTCAACATATTTCCATGATTTTTAATGGCACACAATCAGATTTACAGTAAATATGACGACAGGACCATCATAATTCATTATATACGCAAGAGGCCGAGGCAAATGCACTTTTAGGTACAACTAGTGAATTTTTTGGCTAATGTTG
>JAGVLG010000040.1 GCA_020054325.1 Gammaproteobacteria bacterium | reverse complement strand
CTGGAGAGTACAAAGCAGAAAGCTTCAAATAAACTTAGTTGTTTTTAATGCTAGAAGATTTAGCTTATTGACACGAATCAATTTAATTAACAGCTTATTTTTATCCTATTGATGGGATTAATAAGCCTCACCTTGCCATTTTATATAAAAAATCGGGGTCCATGTGCAAGAAACTTAACAATGATACAACCTCAACAGTTGTACCTGGTATTATACTCATAGATCTTTGTGTATCCATGGTTACTATATAACCCTTGTTGGTATTTAATTCTTCCATTGCTTGGTGCAAAGCAGCAAATTCTCGCTGTGCTGTATCATTATAATTAAGATCTACACAGACTTGTATTAGGACCGGTTTATCCTCGGAATTAAGTACTACAAAATCAATCTCAAGTCCGCCTTTATTGGTAAAATAGTAAAATATTTTACTATATGTTCTTATGAGGGTTAAAAAAACTATGGTTTCTAACATGGCAGACACATTCAAATTACTGGAGAATGAATACGCAGTAATTAAACCGGTATCAACCGGGTAGATTTTTTTAGGATTGATTTGCTGCCTTTCAATTGAAGGAGTTAATAGCGGGACACTAAAAATACAAAAACTGTCTTCAAAGTACCCAAAACATTCATATAGTAAATCCTTGCTGACGCTTATACCCTGAGATTTAAATCTATTATAAATTTTATTTATTGTAATTTGCGTTGCTGGATTTTTAACGCAATGATGAATAAACGATCTAACCGCATAGATATTTTTGATTTCATGCCTCTCTACAATATCTTTATAAACTACCGAATTCACATAACCTTGCAACACTTCAATTCTTTGTAGTTGCTCCATGTGCGACACTTCAGGAAATCCTCCGACATGCAAGTATTCGTTTAACAGTGAGTGTAGCCTGTATTTATCTTTAGACGAATATGGCTTGGTAATTTTTAAATTCTTATTCTCTAAGTATTCAAAGAAATCAAATGGAAAAACTTGCTGCTCTATAGTCCTGCCGCGTAAAACTGTAGAAATTTCTTTGCTGAGCATTCTTGCTGAAGAGCCAGTAATATAAATTTGCATTTTTTCTTTATCTAGCAAACGTCTAATAAATCTATCAAATCCTTCTATTTCTTGAATTTCATCAAAAAAAAAGTATATTCGCTCATTGTTTATTAATTCAGGATTCAATTCAAAGTAAACATCAAGAATATACTGTAAATCATTAGCCGTCATTGCTTCCAAACGATCGTCAGTAAAGTCTAAATATAGGATTTGGTTCTTTGCTATTCCACCAGCCATCAAGCGATGCATAAAATCATACATAACCCAAGTTTTACCGGAGCGGCGCATGCCTATATACACAAATGCTTTGCGTACACTATCAGGTAAACTGGGTATAGCATAGGCTTCCCTAGTGGTTGGCTTAGGTATTTCAAATTCATTAAAGTCGATAATCAATTGTCGAATAATATCTTTCATAATATTTCCTAAAGCTAAGGAATCTTTTATCCTTATCTTTCCTTTCCATAAGGAAACTATATCATAAAATCTTCCTTTATTCAATAATTTTAGGAACTCTTTTAAGATAAGCGACCCAATCTCCGCTCCATAAGAAAGCTATTTTACAAGGTATACCTATTGTAATATGAGATTAGGCCGCTTATAATTTCAACATAAGCGGCCTAATCTATCAAAATAGCATGGATTAGGCCACTTATAAATAAATTGCCTAAGTGAGGTGTATATGCAAGATATCGTTGCGAGGGGCAATGAGCTACAAATTTTAGATAGCTTGTTTGAATCTAAACGTGCAGAGTTTTTAGCTATATGGGGACGCCGCAGGGTAGGTAAAACTTACCTAGTCCGAACTTTTTTTTCTTCCAAGGAATGTATTTTATTCCAAGTAACTGGACTTAAAAATGGCAAATTAAAACAGCAACTTGATATATTTGCAAATAGTTTAAGGTCAACATTCTTTAAAAGTATAGCAACACCACAAACATGGATGGAAGCTTTTGCCTTTCTAACAGAAGCAATCAATTCTGTAAATTTAAAGAAAGTACCAGTTGTGGTATTTTTAGATGAATTACCTTGGATGGCCAGTGCTAAGTCGGGATTGTTAGAAGCATTAGATCATTATTGGAATGATAAATGGTCTTCTTTAAAGTTTTTTAAACTCATAATTTGTGGTTCGGCTGCATCTTGGATGTTAAAAAATATTGTTAACAATACTGGCGGGTTACATAATAGGTTAACAAGACGTATCAAAATGCTTCCGTTTTGTTTGGGTGAAGTTAAACAATACTTAAAATATAAAAATATTAATTTAAATGATACGCAAATTTTAGAACTATATATGGCAATAGGTGGGATACCTTATTATTTAGATGAGTTAAAGCCAGGTTTATCGGCAGCACAAAATATTGATGCATTATGTTTTAAACAGGATGGTATGTTGTTTTCTGAATACGATGCACTTTTTAAATCTTTATTTAATAAAAGTGAATATCATAATCAGATCGCCAAAACATTAATGCAAAATAAATCTGGCATGAACCGAAAGGAAATAGCTGCTAAATGTAAATTTGCTTTGGGTGGTAGGTTATCTATAAGATTATCCGAGCTAGAAGCTGCCGGATTTATACAGCAATTTGTACCATATGGCCACAAAATTAAAGATGTTCACTATAAATTGGTAGATGAATATGTGATGTTCTATCTACAATGGATATTACCAAATAGAAGAAGCTTGGTAGGCAAAAGTGTAATGTGGAAACAATTCTACGCAACTCCAAAATATAATGCATGGGCAGGTTATGCATTTGAGGCTGTATGTTATAAGCATATTGATCAAATATATGCTGCCATGGGATTAAGTAACATCGGTGCCATGGCATCAAGTTGGAGATATATACCTAAAAAGGGCGCAGACAATGAAGGAGCACAGATAGACTTGTTATTCGAAAGACAAGATAAAGTAATAACTTTATGTGAAATAAAATATTATGATGATACCTATACATTAGACAAAAATTCTATTGCCGCTCTAAAACGAAAGCAACGTGTTTTTGTGACAACAACTAAAACAAAAAAACAAATTTTCTGGTGTTTAATTACCCAACATGAACTCAAAGTAAATTTGCATAGTATTAATATTTCTTACAATGTCACTAGCAAGGATTTATTCCGTATCTGTCAGAAGTAGACTCGGATAGGCTAGCAACAATTAGATTGATTTTATCTTACTAATAGTATATTTTGTGCATCAAATAATTTTACTTTAAATTATACCAGTTGCCAAATAAAATTAGGTGTATGGTCGCATAGCAGATATAATGCCTTTCATTATGAAAGGATTTGAATTAACCCCCAAACAAGTAGCCGAATTAAGGATTACTCATCGTAAAGAGCGAGAGAAGCGTAACGCGTATAAGATCAATGCAGTTATTTTATTGGACAACTGGTATAACACCATATGTGGTATTTTTCAAATAATAAACCTAGCATCGAACTATAATCGGTAACGAAGTATAAACAGCCTAATCCATTAAAAATCTGTCGATTAGGCCGCTCATAAATAAAATGGCCTAAGCGAGGTGTATATACAATACATCGTTGGGAGACGAAATGCGCTACAAATTTTAGTCTGAAACAATCGAGGTATCCTGGCCATTGGTGCCACAAAGTAACTTTTGCACGTTTACGGCACCGAAAACTTATGATACAATGGTGCCACAAATCGACATTTGCAGGTTTAAGGCACCATGAAATTTTTTGGTAGAGATGAGGAATTGAAGGCACTAGCAAGCTACCGCAACCGTAGCATAGCCTCTCTTTTGGTGATCAAAGGACGTCGTCGTGTAGGAAAAACTAGACTTTTAGATGAATTTGGCAAAAATTTTAGACATTATTTCAATTTTATTGGAATGCCACCGACTAAAAAAACAACGGCGCAAGAGCAAATAGACGATTTTACCCGTCAAATGTGTAATATTTTTGATTTACCTAAATCAACTTATGACGATTGGGCAAATGTCTTGTGGGCACTCGATGAAAATCTTCCAACAAACGAAGATATTTTACTAGTATTTGATGAAATATCGTGGATGGGGTCAAAAGATCATAACTTCTTAAGTAAAATAAAAAATGCATGGGATTCCAAATTTAAGAAACGCGATAACTTGATATTTGTTATTTGCGGTTCTGCTTCAGCATGGATAGATCAAAATATACTAAGCCATACAGGCTTTGTAGGAAGAGTATCTTATACCCTAACCCTAGAAGAGCTCCCACTAAAAGCTTGCAGATTATTTTGGGGCCCTAATATCTCAAAATTCGAAATACTTCGGGTATTAGCAGTAACTGGCGGTATACCAAAATATCTAGAGGAAATTGATCCACATTTAACTGCAGAGCAAAACATAAAAAAATTATGCTTTACAAAAGGCGGTCTTCTTGTCAATGAATTTGAACATATATTTTCTAGTCTTTTTTTACACAACAGTGAATTTTATCGTAAACTATTACGTGCCATGGTTAATGGTAATAACATCAGAGATGAGCTTATAAAAACCATTGGTGTAAAACACGGCGGCAAAATTTCTGCTTATCTTCAAGAATTGGAGTTATCAGGATTTATTAAACGAGATTATACTTGGAATATTTCTACTGGGCTTGACTCAAAGCTCAGCATGTTTAGGTTAAGCGATAATTACATCCGTTTTTATCTTAAATATATGGAAAAAAATTTGGCAAAGATTGAACGCAATACATTCACATTTCAATCATTGACCAATTTTACCAATTGGTCAACAATAATTGGATTACAGTTTGAAAATCTAGTTTTGAATAATCGCGAATTGATCCACGATGCATTAGGCATTTACGCTGATGATATACAATGCGCAAATCCATTCTTTCAAAACAGAACTGCACGAACAAAAGGCTGTCAAATTGATTATATGATCCAAACCAGATTTTCTAATCTCTATATCTGTGAAATAAAATTTTCATCTGGCCCAATTGATATTAATATTATCAATGAAGTACAAAATAAGATTGATACGTTAAAGAAACCTGTTGGGTTTTCATGCAGGCCAATACTAATTCATGCTAACGGTGTTCAACCATCAGTTATAGAGAGCAATTATTTTGCAAAAATAATAGATTTTACCGAGTTTTTATAGGGGATTTGACGAGCCATCAAGATGCAAATAATCAAATTGTTGCAACCTGCAAGCAATTTCGACAGCAAGTAACTCGTTAAAACCCATTATTGATGGCATTCAATCCCATATACCTCAGATCAACTATTTTGCTGACGTCAGCAAAATGGTCTGAAACCTCAAATTATTTCTTCTCAAGATCACTTACATGCTGCAATACCATCTGTACAGCAGATAACAAATCATTTAACAACCGAACATCGATATCTAGATGACCTTCATACTCTGCTAGGTTACGGCAATCATGGCACTTAGATAATACCCTCCAAACTTCTGGCCCAACACCTAATGTATGCGGTAAGGCCTGAAATACGATATATCTATTTCCAGATCTATATCCGTGCCACCGTAATGCAGCTAACGATAAAGCACGGGCCGCGTTATAAGCTAAATCAAACCGGCTTTCTATGGCTAAAGCTGTGTTCATTGCATCATTTAATCGTGCTTGCCCTGAACGCAATAAACCTATAAATTCTAATTGATTTTTGGCCTCAGTTTTTAACTGTCCAATTTTAACTAAATTATCTAAGCTTTGTAAGCTCATCTTCGCTTCCTATTAGAAAAATTTTCGGTTGTTTAATTACCTGAGTCACAAAATTGTTATTTGCTTTTATTTTTCTTTTCCATTCAGATAGTGAATAAAAAGTTGGATTAATTGATCGCCCTAACTGCGCTTGGGCCTTATCGAGCAGTTTAAATAGATCCGCATATGTTAGAGTATCACTTACTAACATTAAATCAATATCACTGTTCACGGTGTCTTCTTGTTTAGCAATAGAACCATATATAAAGGCAATATAAATTTGCGAAGCAGATGGAATGTGTATTCCGATAGGATCGAACGGCGATTCCAGTATGAAGTCGAACGCTAATTCCAATTTTTCTCGAACATCTATTCCGATATTATCCGAACAGG
>JAGVLG010000107.1 GCA_020054325.1 Gammaproteobacteria bacterium | reverse complement strand
TGCTTAGTGTTGTGATTCTTGTTGAAGAGCCGGATGCGGTAGTTCCGCAAGTCCGGTTCTGTGAGGGGCGTGGCAGGTAACTGTCACGTCTACTCGACAAATATCTCAATCAAGCAGCTTTTGCAATTATATCCGGCGTTATCAAGGTTATTATGAAATGTACTGCTTTTGGACGTCGCAAGAACAGGATGTAGCATCGAACAAATTTATAAACATGAAGGAAATCCTTGAACAATATACTTTACATTTTGGAGAGCAGGCAAAAAAACTAATCACATTAGTTGACAAGGATCGCTTTCAGTTAACAGATGCTATGTTGCCAAATTTTAAAGGACTTGAACCCAAAGAGCAAATTAGTATAAATCTAGAGTTTTATTTAGCAAAAATTCAATATGAGCTGGTTAAACTAGGAACCTTTATTTCACCGAGTCTTAGTCCTCAAGAGCTAAAATGCATTACTCTTTTAATTCAAGGTAAAACGGCTACTGATATTGCGAACATGCTTTGCCTATCAAATCGCACTGTAGAAATGCATCTCAACTCTATCAAAAACAAACTCAATTGCCGCAAAAAGTCGGACATTATCGGAGCTTTGATAAATCTTGCAGCAGCCAAAGCAGATAAATAGAACCGCAAGCAAATTAAAGCGCATCAAACATACCACACACTTGAGTATTCCAAAGAGTATTATATAGCCCATCTTTAAATATAAGTTGTTCGTGCGTGCCATCTTCAACAATTTTGCCGTTTTCTATTACTAAAATCCGATCCATTAGTTGCAATGTAGATAAACGATTTGAAATAACAAGAGCAGTTTTACCATGCATAAATTGCCATAATGAGTCTTCAATCTCTTGCTCAGTTAACCGAATCAAGTTGTGAAGTAGCTTCATCTAGTATTAGAATTGGAGCGTTTTTTAGGATTGCACGCGCTATTGCAATCCGCTGCCGTTGTCCACCATTTAGTCTAATGCCATGCTCCCCGACGATAGTATTATATTTGTGCGGTAACCCATCAATAAATTCATGAGCGTGAGCACGCTTTGCAGCCAGGATTACTTCAAACTCACTAGCATTAGGATTGCCGTAGCGTATGTTTTCTATCATCGTTCTGTTAAAAAGCATGGGCTCTTGAGGAATATATCCGATTGCTTCATGTAATGAACTTAGCACAACATCGCGTATGTCTTGATTGTCTATTTTAATGCTACCAGATGCAACGTCATGCAAGCGCATGATTAAATTTGCAAAAGTTGTTTTGCCACCGCCAGGATGCCCAACAATGCCGACCTTTTGTCCAGCTGGGATAATTAAAGACTTGTTGGCAAATAAAAAGTCAGAATTATTATGTATGAAATGCACGTTATTAAATTGAATTTTACCCGAATGCACTTTGAGCTTACTGGCATGTTCTTTGTCTTGTACATCTTGTGGTAAGAATAGTGTGCTTAAACTTTGTTTGCCATAACGCAACGCATCGTTTATATGCTCCATTTGCTCGGTGATCCACCAAAGAGTCCAGCCTACATCTAAGGTTAATCCCAAAATTAACGCAAAATCACCAACGTTTATTTGGTTAAGGGTTTTTAAGTATGCAAGCATGTACAACATATATGCAACCAATACTGTTTGCGATAATCTTTGTATAAAATTGCTTGTTATTTTAAACGCAGTTTTTTGTCGAAATTTTTCACGCATATCTTGTATGCTTTTGTCAAGATATTTGATTTCGTTATCATGTTGTGAAAAAAATCTAACACTTTGCGAGTTGCTGATTGTGTCAAATATTAAAGACGAAACATTTGCTTCAGCTATCGCATGGGCATCAATAAACGATGTCGCTTTGTTATTAAATTTGTAGGTAATACCAATATACAAGGCAACCCATAATAACAAGCCCGCAGCAAACAATGGATGTATTAAGTACATCGTTGCTAGAGCAATCGTTAACATTACAATACCACGCGCAAGATGCATTGCTGTTTGGCTCAAAGTTTTTTCGAACGCATTTGCAACCGTATTTATATTCTCGGTAATTTTATATGCAAAGTTGTCCTGGAAGAATTGAGTTGATTGTTTTAGTATACGGCCATAAGTGTGTTGAATAATATTGTCTTTGAGCTGCGGTTGAACTTTGTAATTAATTAAATCCCAGCAGCGCCAAGTTAAATCATGTAACATAAGATTAAATAGTAAGAGCACAGAAGGCCAAAAAAGCTTTTGCTTGATTATCGCTTCGCTTGGAGTTGTTGCTACATAATTAATTATATTTTTTATTATAATAGCATTAATTGGCCCCCAAGTGCCTAATATTGTGGCGCATACAAAAAAGGTTATAATCAAGCTTTTATAATTCTTTATAAAAGACCACAGAAACTTAGGTAGTGAATTCATATAGTTTTTGTGTTGCATAGCGTATCCCAACCTTTGTTATTCAATTGATACCTAGCTTAAACATATTTGAAGTGATCGGATACCGTAGAAACTACTGTAATTTCAAATTCAAAATTTATTTTAGATGTTTCGAGAGTAGCACCGCGGCCTTAAATCCACAACGCTACCGCTGTATGTCTTGACAAGTAGCAATAGAGTTGCTGATTATCTGAAAAACTGCTAATCTATTAGCAAGTAAACACTTAGAGTATAAACGTGTACCTACATAGATTTTTACAGTTGGATGGTTTGCTAGCAAAGAAGTCCATATTTTTATTAGGACCAAGGTCTACCGGCAAAACCAGCTTGATTAAACATCAACTAGATCCAGAACTGTTATACGTAAATTTATTACGGGGTGATGTATTCATGCGCTTGAATAATAGACCTTGGGAGTTGGAGGAAATTGTTGCGGCACGTACCTCACAGTCGAATGTAGTAATTATTGATGAAATTCAGCGTATTCCAGAGCTATTGAATGAGGTGCATAGGCTCATAGAAGAACAAAAAATTAAATTCTTACTTACTGGCAGTAGCGCACGAAAATTAAAAAAACAAGGGGTTAATTTACTTGCCGGCAGGGCGTGGCGCGCTGAATTGTTCCCTTTAACATCAATTGAGATTTTAGATTTTGATTTAAACAAATATTTAAAGTACGGCGGATTACCCCAAGTATATTTAAGTGAATCGCCAGAAGAAGAACTAGCTGCATATGTCGATACTTACTTAAACGAAGAGATAAAAGCGGAATCCCTAGTAAGGAATTTAAGTGGTTTTACCCGTTTTCTTGAGACGGCAGCACTTACAAGTGGTACCATGCTAAATTTTAATTCCTTGAGTAATGATGTAGGAGTTCCCGCCTCCACTGTTCGAGAATACTATCAAATTTTAGAAGATACCTTGATTGGGTTTACCTTGCCTGCATGGACTAAAACTACCAAACGTAAAGCTATTAGCACCGCGAAGTTTTTCTTATTTGATGTCGGCGTTAGAAATCAGTTGGCACAAATTCGACATTTAGAGCCTCGTTCAGAATTGTATGGTAACGCTTTTGAACATTTTATAGGTTGTGAGCTTCGCGCATTTTTATCTTATCACCGTAATAATTCTACTTTATGCTATTGGCAGGCTAAAAATGGTCAGGAGGTAGATTTCATAATTGGTGATGAAGTAGCAATTGAAATAAAAACTGCAGCGCAAGCACAGGATAAACATCTAAAAGGTCTTTTAGCATTAAAAGAAGAGATGATCTGTAAAAAATACTACTTAGTCAGTTTTGATCGCGTTCACCGCAGAATACAAGATATAGAGATATTACACTGGCAAGACTTTTTGCAATTGTTATGGGATGGTAAGATAATTTAGGTACATTTGGTGCCGAGGGAGAGAATCGAACTCTCACGATGTTGCCATCAACGGATTTTGAGTCCGCCGCGTCTACCAGTTCCGCCACCACGGCACGGGGGGAGGCCTATTCTAGGGAAATTGCACAGCATGTGTCAAATACTGTATGGTTAAACAGTATAATTTGCTGATTTTATCAAATGATTTATAAATAACTGCTTTATGCCTCATAAACTGCTATTATTTGAGTTATAAATGTATTTTTTATAACTCACGTACTAAAAATGACGAAATGGATATGTCAGTGGCCAGATTGGCCCCACTTTAAATATGATCCGCAGCCGCTAGATGCCCTAGAAAAGCAATTTTTGCAAAATTCCGGCTATCTTCTGGGTGCCTTTAGCCACATCTCCAGTAGCGAGCAAGAACAGCTTAAAATCGATTTAGTAAGCGAAGAGGCGATAGAATCCTCAGCTATAGAAGGTGAGTTCTTAGATCGCTCCAGTGTACAGGCTTCATTAAGACGTAATTTTGGCTTACACACACCCCAGCGTTATATTCCTGCCTCTGAGCAAGGCATAGCTTATGTTATGGCGGATGTCTACAAAAATTATGCAGTGCCATTGAGCGATGAAGTTATATTCGATTGGCACTCACACTTGCTAAGCTCACGGATTGATCTGAATTATATCGGGCGGTATCGACAACACAGTGAACCGATGCAAATTGTATCTGGCCCAGCTAATCGATTAAAAATTCATTACGAGGCACCGCCATCGCAAGTGGTACCAATGGCAATGAAGCAATTTATAAATTGGTTTAATACTAGCGCTAATTTACCTGCACTAACTCGTGCCGGGATTGCTCACGTTTATTTCGAAATGATCCATCCATTGGAAGATGGAAATGGTAGAATCGGGCGCGCGATTGCAGAAAAGTCGCTCTCACAAAGTTTACAGCAACCGGTGTTATCAGCATTGTCACGCACCATTCAAAAGAATAAAAAGAATTACTATGCAGCCTTAGCAACGTGCAATACAAATTTAGAAATAACTGCCTGGCTTGAATATTTTGCAAATATTTTAATTGAGGCACAACATTATACACGCGAATATATCGAATTTTTAATCGCCAAAACTAAGCTATATGATCGCAGCAGGGAGCAATTAAATGAACGTCAGGCTAAAGTTATTGCGCGAATTTTCCAAGAAGGACTCGAAGGGTTTAAAGGCGGTTTAAGCGCTGAAAATTACATTAGCATAACCCAAACCTCAAGAGCTACAGCAACTCGCGATTTACAAGATTTAGTAATGAAACAAATTTTATTTAGTACTGGTGAGCGCAAGAGTACACGGTATTTTTTAAATTTATAAAATTGCAAGCTAACAGCTATTTCTTATATTTTGTAGCGCTTCTATATTCCAAGAGTATAGTGTGTTATAATCTCGGTGAAATTAACATAAAAAATTATAATAATAGGAGGCATTATGGCTACAATGGTAGGAACACAACATGATTTTGCAAGTGCTACTATATCTCTATTAGAACTCGAGTACGATGCTCTAGAAGCATATACTAAAGCAATTGATAAGCTTGAAAATAACGACTACAAAAATAAATTAAGAGAATTTGCTGGGGATCACGAACGACACATACGACAACTCTCGATGCTTTTAAGTATGCATAAGGTTGATTTTGCAGCTGGGCCAGATTTGAAGCAATGGCTAACTAAAGGAAAGGTAATGTTAGCGGATTTAGTAGGGGATAGAACCATTTTGTTTGCAATGTTTACCAACGAAATTGATACTAATAAGGCTTATGATAGCATGCTAAACCGTAGCGATATGTGGATGGAAGCGCACGAGATCTTAACCAATGCTAGGGAAGATGAAAAAAAACATAAGGCTTGGTTGGAACAACATTTTAGAGAAACCTAGGGGCTGCTGACAATTTACCCTTGTTCGCTTTATAAAAATTAGTTAGAATTTCGATTAGTTAAATTTAGTGGCAATAAGTAAGTTAAATTAATCCGATCTGGTGTATTCAATGGCTAGCGAACAAGTATACAAAACCCTGCGTAGCATTTTTCGAATTTTTAGCATGCAGTCTAAGGAAATACAGAAAGAGCTGGGTTTAACAAGTGCGCAGTTAATTATTCTTAAAGAAGTACAAAAAAATCCAATCCTAACAACTACACAAATTGCAAAGAGTATTGGGATCAGCCAATCGACCGCTACACTAATCTTAGATAAACTCGCAGACAAGGGTATGATTGAACGTAACAGGGACAGCGTTGACAAGCGGAAATGGTTCATAACTTTAACGCCAAAAGCTGCCAGCGTATTGGAAAGGGCACCTTTGCCATTACATAATGAATTTAAAAATCGTTATTCACAGTTGCCGCAATGGCAACAAGCACAAATACTTTATGTTCTAGAGTTAGTATTATCGATGTTTAATAAGGAAGTTGACGATAGCCTGCCCATTATTTCGATTGATGATAAAATCGAATAACAACACTGCACTTTCTAAAAATATTTCATAAATAGTAACCGAAGCATAATTACGTAAAGTAACTTATCAACATTAATTACATGTATGGAAAATTGCATTGACATAGATGCTTATTCTTCGTATAATTTGATATCAATGTAATTTATATCAATATATAAATATAGAATTGCAGTTTGTATAAGAATCAAATGCTACAAATTTTTATTGTGGCAAAAGCAGGAGAAGTACCATGAGACACATTCAAAACCCTTCAAGAAATTATTTTTACCAACCAAGACCGGAACTAATGACTTCGCTTTCAAAGTTCATTGCAGTTGTAGAATATAATTTGATTGATTCAGGATTTTTTGATTTACATAAAAATATGGAAGATATGATTCTGGCTGAAGAAGCGGAGCGCATTATTGATTTTATTGGCAATAATTCGGGAATAGAGGATATCTATTTGCTAATTGATGAATTACAGCTTGAAACAGATGTTGAGTTATCGCCGCAAACCGTACTGTTTGTAATGATTGCGCCATTGGTGCACATCGAGGAGCAGTTAAATGTAGATGAAGAAACTGCACGTTGGCTCTTCAATAAGCTGCACATTAATTTCTTAGCAGATGATCTGCTTGGTTTCGTGAAAGAGCTTTTGTTGGAAGCCGAAAATCAAAAGAGCAATCAAGGTCGCATGTTGTCGTAGCAGAGTTTATTGTTGTAGATAATATTTATATAAAACCTATTGACGTAAATGCATATGGTCAATATAATCAAACAAATAATAACTAGCGAGGTGTGGCAATATGAAAAGCGATTGCGTAGTGACTCAAATAAGCAGTAATTGGAATTTAATGAAAGCGATCATAAAAAAGCGTTGGGCTGAACTTTCTGATGAGGATATTAATAAAATTAAAGGAAGAAAAGATCGATTGGTTGCCACGCTGATCGATAAGTTTGAGATTTCGCCTGAAGAGGCGGAGGATGAAGTCGATATTTTCTGGCACTAATTCAGTTATTGCACGCATATATAAGCATAAAAACCTAAACAAATTAAATCACACTCCCAAAATAAAGCGGGGTAGTTGAAGGGGAGAAAAAATAGATGGTAAAAACAGAAAAGATCAAAGTTATGGCAATGCTTGTTTTAAGTACGATGCTTTTTAGCAGCGCGAAAGAAGCCCATGACATTATTCAGAGCTTATATAATGCAAGAAAAGAAAAAATTAGTGCTAACCACGTTGATGTACCGCACGATCATTTAGTCGAAGAGGAAATGGTGTATACGACTTATAGGAAGCAACATCAGGTTGCGCTTTTAGTTAAGTAAAGAAGGGTCATAAATATAAATAAAGAAGAAGGCACGAATACCTATAAAAATTAATAGTGCACGATTAGAGCAGCAGTAGCCTTACCCGAGTAAGGCTTTTTTTATAGTCGTGCGGCATAGCCCTTTATAGCAATTTGCGGTATTATTTGCTCTTGAATTAAATTACTGGAGTTTAGCAGATGCATAACAAAATATTTAGCTTTCTTACATTGGTGCTGTTGACGTCTAACGCTATGGCTGATGAGACTGCTGCAGCGGCGCATGGTGGTGGCGTTGGTTCGCTAATTATGTTTGGTGCCATGTTTGTAATGATGTATTTTTTACTAATTCGCCCACAAAGTAAAAAAGCTAAAGAGCATCGAAATTTAATTGCATCCTTAGCTAAAGGCGATGAAATTTTAACCTCTGGCGGCATTTTAGGTAAAATTGAACGTGATGCTGGAACTTTCTTCATTGTTGCACTAACAGAAGGTGTAGAAGTGCCAGTGCAGAAGCAGGCTGTCGTGCAAGTACTCCCAAAAGGCACACTCAAATCTATATAGGAAATTCAGATGCTTAGCTCTTTTCCACGTTGGAAATACATTGTTTTAACTGTAGCTTTAATTATTGGTTTAATATACTCGTTACCAAATATATTTGGTGAGGATCCTGCATTGCAAGTTATTGGCATTGGCTCAGCAAAAATGGACGATGCACAATACTCTAAAGTTGCAGATGTATTGCAGTCACATGATTTAAAGTACAAATCTATGACTTTAGCTGATGGCGAATTATTAATTCGTTTTTACAATACCGACACGCAATTAACAAGTAGGGATATTTTAAAGCAAAGTCTAGGTGAAAATTATAGTATTGCCTTAAATCTAGCCCCAGTAACCCCACATTGGTTACGCATTTTTGGTGCAGAACCAATGAAGCTTGGGTTAGATTTGCGCGGTGGGGTACGCTTTCTAATGGAAGTTGATATTGCTTCGAATATTCAACGTCGTTTAGAGGGTACATATAATGATTTACGCGCTAAATTACGTGATGAAAAGATTCGTTATGATTCTTACACTTTAAAACCTGAGCAAACGATTGCCATTGTGTTTGCAAGCAAAGAGGATTTAAATCGCGCTAGCAATTACATTCGCGATTATATGCCCGGTTTGGAAAGTGAAGCTATGCCAGGGAACTCGGATGGACTAATTTTGCGAATGACGCAGCCTGAGTTAGATCAAATTCGCAATTACACTATGGAGCAAACTCTTACTACTTTACGTAATCGCGTAAACGAATTAGGTGTTGCTGAAGCAATTATTCAACGTCAAGGCTTAAACCGCATTGTAGTTGAGTTGCCCGGAATTCAAGATACCGCGCGTGCCAAAGATATTTTAGGCAAGACTGCTACGGTAGATTTTTTAATTGAGGATAGCGATACGGATATTCGTCAAGCATTGCAAGGTTACGTCCCACCTGGTTCAAAAATCTATCTGTACAATGGTATTCCAATTTTATTAAAAACGCGGGTAATATTGACTGGTGATTCAATAATTGGCGCATCTAGCCAATATGATAGTCGCGATAACCAACCTATTGTTTCTGTCAATCTAGGCGGTGCTGGGGTCAGCCAATTTAGGGATGTTACTGCTGCTAACCGTGGGCATCGTATGGCAGTACTTTATAAAGAAAGCCACATGCAAGAAACCATGGTGGACGGCCAAATAGTTAAGAAGCCGGTTACCACAGAACGTGTTATCTCGTACGCCACAATTAACGATACCCTAGATCGTAATTTTCAAATCAGTGGTTTAGCTTTGGAAGAATCGCGCGATTTAGCTTTATTGTTGCGCGCTGGGGCATTGCCAGCAACCATATCAATTGTTGAAGAGCGTATTATTGGTCCAAGTATGGGACAAGAAAATATCGATAAGGGAATTACTTCAGTTGTTGTTGGATTTTGCGCAATTATCATATTTATGACCGCCTACTATAGTCTATTCGGGATAATTGCTAACATTGCATTATTAATGAATCTAGTAATGCTGGTAGCTTTGTTATCGCTAGTTGGCGCAACCCTTACTTTGCCTGGTATTGCAGGTATTGTATTAACGCTTGGTATGGCGGTAGATGCTAACGTATTAATATTTGAGCGTATTCGTGAAGAATTGCGTAATGGCATCAGCCCACATACCAGTATCCAGCGCGGTTTTGATCATGCTTTTGCAACTATTATCGATTCAAACTTGACCACATTAATTGTTGGTATCATTCTATTTGCAGTCGGTACCGGTCCAGTCAAAGGCTTTGCGATAACTTTATCTCTTGGTATTTTGACCTCAATG
>JAGVLG010000049.1 GCA_020054325.1 Gammaproteobacteria bacterium | reverse complement strand
CTTTTACTGTGATAGTAATCGTTACAGTTTCACCGAGTCTAACAGGCTTTTTAAAATCTAAGTTCTGATTTAGATAGATTGTTCCTGGTCCAGGGAGCACAGTTCCTAGTAAAGATGAAATTAATGCCCCGGACCACATACCATGTCCTATGATGCCACCAAATATGTTTTGTTTCGCATATGCTTCGTCAAGATGCGCTGGATTGTAATCACCAGATAATATTGCAAATAACTCAATATCTTTTTCAAATAAGGTTCTGGTAATGCTGGCAGTTTGTCCAATCTGCAATTCATCAAAAGTGACATTTTCTAATTCCATTTTTTATTCCTACCCAATTTGGATTTTTTGAGTAAAAGTTGCACAAATTTTTCAAACTCCATGATAAATAAAAGTATCAAACCTAATACAAAGGTAAGCATACCATCAAGAAACGTAAGTGGCGTAGTGCCTATTAACTTGTTTAAAATTGGTAAATAAATTAGTGCCAATTGCGCAATCGCTGCACCACCAACACCTAAAATTATCGGACCTGTACCTAACATACCTTTCATAGTTAAAGACGTCCCATGTACAAAGCGAATATTGAACAGATAGAATATTGAGAGCATAACAAGCGTATTTAATACTAGGGTATTCGCAGTAGGCATTGACAATCCTTTTGATAAAGCAAAATCAAAAACCCAAAAAACACTAGCTGTAAAATATAAAGAAACAATAATAATTCTCCAAGCCATAAGCTTAGTGACAATTGGTTCATTACTTTTTCTGGGAGGGCGCAACATAGTACCTGGCTCTGTTGGTTCAAAGGCAAGAACTAATCCTAATGCTACAGATGAAATCATATTAACCCATAGCGTTTGTACGGGTGTGATCGGTAACGGCAAATCTAATGATACAGCGATTATTATACATAAAACTTGCCCAACATTTGTTGGCAAGGTCCAGGCTATTACTTTACATACGTTATCGTAAACAGTACGCCCTTCTTGTACTGCTGCAGTTATTGACACGAAATTATCATCAGCTAAAACTATCTTTGCAGCTTCCCTGGCGACATCGGTACCTTTAAGTCCCATAGCAATACCAACATCAGCTTGCTTCAATGCTGGTGCGTCATTAACCCCATCGCCCGTCATCGCAACTACTTGTTGATTTGCTTGCAGTGCGCGAACTAAACGTAATTTATGTTCCGGATTAGCTCTTGCAAAAACTGAGTATTGTTTAACAACTTGTTTTAATTCACTATCAGACATATTATCTAATGCCTGCCCATACAATGCTTTTGGATTTTCGCTTATACCTAATTGTTTTGCAATCGCAGAGGCGGTTACAAGATGGTCACCTGTTATCATTATAATGCGAATCCCTGCCTTGTGGCAGTCCGCAATAGATTCTATAGCTTCTTTGCGTGGTGGATCAATTAAACCCACTAATCCTATTAAACACAAGTTTCCACGAACTTCATCCATGCATAAATCGTCTTTTGTAACAAGTTTCGTAGCTAAAGCTAAAACTCTTTGTCCTTTAGAAGCTAGCGCTTGAATATTATTTAACCAAACCTCAGGATTAATTGTACGCGCCATACCATCATAAAGCTCAAGGTCACACATACTAATCACTTTTTCAGGCGCGCCTTTCAACACAATGAAATTACTATCATTTATTGTATCATGATGTTGTGTTACCATAAATTTATAGTCTGAATCAAATGGTATTCCATCTATTCTTGGATACATGTCATTAACTATGACAGGATCAATGCCTGCTTTAATCGCCATAATTATTAAAGCAGCTTCCATCGAATCGCCTTGAATTTTAAGCTCGTTATTATATTCTGATACTGTTGCATCATTGCATAATACTGCTCCACGGCATAATTCGTACAGCACTGGCTCCTTATCTAAAATGATATCCCGATTGATAGCTTGCACAGAACCATTATAATTATACCCAGCACCTGATACATCATAAGATTCTCCAGAAATAATAATACTTTTAACGGTCATTTCATTACAAGTTAAAGTACCAGTTTTATCAGAACATATAGTAGATACAGAACCTAAAGTTTCAACAGCAGGCAAATGACGAATAATTGCGTTACGTTTAGCCATTCTGTGCACCCCTATAGCTAAAGCTATAGTCATAACAGCAGGCAAGCCCTCAGGTATAACAGCTACTGAAAAACCAACTACTATCATAAATGATTGTGCCAAAGAGTAATCGCGATACCAGTAGGCTATTACGAATAACGCGGCAGCAAACAAGATTATTATAGCAGTAAGACGCATTCCAAATTGATCCATTTGCTTCAGTAGTGGAGTTTTGGTAGCCTTAACGCCTTTCAACAAAGCATTTATCCGCCCAATTTCAGTATTTTTACCGGTACTAACTGCAAGCCCTACACCTTGCCCCGCGGATACGAATGTTCCGTAAAATGACATGCATGCTCTTTCAGCAACAGGTGCATCGCTCACTACTTCTTGGGTTGACTTTTCAACTGGTACTGACTCTCCTGTTAATATCGATTCATCGATCTTCAACGATTTGCAGGCAATAATTCGTAGATCGGCTGGTACCTTATCTCCTGGTTCTAATGCTACAATATCTCCAGTCACAACCTCATCTGTATTAATCGAAATTTTTTTACCAGATCGTATTACATTAGCATGTTCTGAAATTATATTTTGTATGGCCTCTAGTGATTTTTCAGCTTTGTCTTCTTGGATATATCCTACAACTGTATTTGCAATAACCACTAAAATAATTACAATTGCATCAACTTCATGCCCTAATGCTAATGAAATTACAAAAGATATTAGCAAAACCCAAATTAATACGTTGTTTATATGAGAAAATATCTTAATGTACCAAGATTTTTTTATTGCGCTTGGTAAACTATTTCGTCCATACTCTGCTAGCCTTTTGTGTACGCATTGATTTTCTAAGCCGGATTCTGAAGTGTTAAGTGCGGTTAGAGCTTCCTTGATACTTATTGCATGCCAAGGAATTGATTTATTAAGACTTATAATTGCACCCCCAAAAAGCTCCCTATTAGAGCTGTAAAGCCCATTGCAGCTGCTCCCCAGAACATTACCCGTAATGCTGGAACTAATATTTTTGCACCACCTATTTTGGCAGCCATTGATCCCAGTATTCCTAGCAATAATATGCATGTAAGCGATGTGGCAATAACAAAATATTCCCTTGGAAAAGCAAAGATAGAAATAAGTGGCGCCGAAGCACCACATGTAAATGAAAAGGCAGATGCAAATGCTGCTTGTAGTGGTTTAGCAGCTGTGATTTCTGTAATACCTAATTCATCTCTCACATGGACTTGTAAGGCATCCTTAGCCATCATTTGCTTTGCTACTTCGCGTGCAAGATTTTTTTCTACACCGCGAAGTATGTAAATATTGGCAAGTTCATCTAATTCATTCTCTGGTGTTTCTTTAAGTTCTTGTTTCTCCCGAGACAGATCAGCCTGTTCTAGATCTGCTTGTGAGCTCACTGATACATACTCGCCTGCTGCCATAGACATAGCACCCGATACTAGTCCGGCAACCCCAGCTATAAGAATTTCTTTTGAACCTACTGCAGCTGTAGCAACTCCGATAACTAAACTAGAAACAGAAATTATACCGTCATTTGCCCCAAGTACAGCTGCCCGCAACCAGCTTGATCGGTTTACATAATGTTTTTCCTTATCTTTGTATATCAGCCGATCTCTTGTAAACATAATTAGTCAATATAGTCCTATATCAATAAAGCTCTTTACAGCAAAACATTGTTATTTCACATTAAAATGATAGTACTGAAAGTATAATTTAGTTGCAAATATTTACACTGCGCCATCGTGATTATACTGATTAATCGAAGGTCGTTCTTAATAATACTATTTTTTAAGGATTACAAAAATCGCATGAGGCAGGATCTGCATACAGTTTGCCATGTTGGGGTACTAAATTCTCTTTATAGCAACATTTGGGGCATCCATAAATTTCTGTTTTAATTTCATTCGTTTTATTGCCACACCAATTGCATGGTAATCCAACTTCTATTTTTAACTTTCCCCAGCCTGGCGTAGCGCATTTAGGACATAAACAAGTTAATCTATATGCTAACTTTTCTCCTAATATCTTTAGAGTTTGCATACGCGTAGGATTGAAATGAGCCCGCATATCAGTTTCAACCCATACCTTGTTTCCATTACTAAGTTTATAAACTGTATTGAAGGCATACTCCAATTCATTTTCTGAAACAAGACCTTTAATTATCAAACCATTACTATTTCTAGGACATGGCTGCAAAATTAAAGCATGAGACGGAAAATTTACGCTATTTGCAAATTGTATTAGCTGTTCGTAGTTTTCAACTTCCTGCATTTTATAATTAGTATCGGTAAAAATCTCAGTTTCAAACAAATGAAAATCTCGTATTACATCTATGAAGTATAAAATTTCAATGCCAGCTGGAATAAACGGCATAGCAGGATGTGGACCGAAGGAACCCTCGCTTGATATAGCAAATTTGGCGCTTTTGTCTATAATACTAATCTCACATTTTTTACGCGCCACCTCTATTGGCGTGCCAATTCTTGCAATTTCTCCAGAAAAAGTACCCAATTGATCAGTATCAAAATTATATTCAATTATTTGTGCCCCAAGAATCTGCTTAAATGGAATATCTAACGCCAAATGCTTTTGATGCTTAGTTGTAAGAAATATAAAACAATCCTTGTAAACTGAAGTTGTTATACTCATTTCTTCACACACGCGACCATTCAAAATTTCTTTCTAAGCAATAAAAATCCTTTGTGGCCGGCTCAATACAAATAAGTTTTAACCACTCGTTACGAAATAAATTTTGCAATTTTATATGTTGAGAAATAATTGATTCTACATAAGATTTCGGAGCATAAACTACCACTGTTAATCTTACTACCTCGTGGTATGAGTTATCATCACTAGAGTGTACTGATTGCAAAGGAAGCCCAGTCATCAAGTCACTAGCATTACCTTGCATTATCGCAATTTTTCCAGTAATGTTTTTGGTTATTTTGCTACCCCCACCATAAGCTACGTTATCTAAAGTTGAAAACATATATTGGCTATTTATCCATTGCGCAACAATTACTGGAGCTGTAAGTATCGTGGTAAGTATCGTTTTATCGTGGTCAATGTGCCAATCGTAAGAATGCAAAAATGAACGACCATCTAAATCACAATGTTGTGTTAAATATCTTGGTCCAATTATGAAAGACGCATTTTTGGCCAGACCCCACTCAGGTCGTACTTGAGCCCAATCTAACGAGCGCATAAATATTTTAGTTAATGCCTGTTTTTTAGTGGTGTTAATACCAAGTTTTTTAGCACGACCCCAGCAATTTTCCTGTCGAGCCTTTTCTAAGTCCTGCTTTATATGCAAAATCTTATTCTTAAATACATCCGGTGCATCATGATCATAAAGCTCAACGAGATCCGTAGTTGTATTGTGCTCAGCGCCTAGAAAGTAAGTGGTTTCTGGTATGTTAATACCTTGTGACTTGATTATATGCCTCACATTGGAGTCATTCAAAATATCTGCCAACAATTGTGCATTTGACGCCCCATGACGACCGCCACATGCACCACAATCTAAGGAAGTTGCATACGCATTATTTTCTGTCGTACTGCCGTGTCCGACAAATACTACTATATCAGAAAAATTGTTTATTAAGCCCATCATCCGCAAAGCACTCAAAGCATAATGTGCTTGCTGATCTAGCGATATAGAATCCTTTATTGGCTTTAATGCATATTCCTGTGATAGCAGCTTTAGCATAAATTTTTTGGATAAAGCTGCTATCCATGGGAACAACGATTTTAACGCCATCCAGAAACCATTAAAAACACCAAGCATTTCAACCAATGCGAATGGCGTTGTAAAACTGTACTTCAGGGATCTATATGATTGTTTAAACAATTTGATTATAGAGTAACCATTATAAGGATCCTTTCCTGAACAAAATGGCAAGTTTGTTATATTGTGAGCTGGCTTTAATAAAACTGGACATGAAGCATATGACTCACCATTTATTTTATTGTCAATCCTTATTGGCAATCCAAAAAACCCTGCGAACCCAAAAGTTTGATAACCGTTTTGGTTTTCAATAGCTCGTCGAAAAGGTTCAGAACGTACATCGATGCAGAAAACCAACTGCGCTTTTAGTGATTCAACTCTAAAATTGTGGATTCGTGATTTAAGCTTTGATAAAAGCTCACCCAGATAATCATTTTCAGCAACCTGTATTTTATTAAAAATTTTTATGGATTCAGTTTTTTTTAGTGCATTATAATGCCAAGAAAGTACATCTCTGGCTTGCGGCCATAACATACATGTTAATACTAGACGTATTGCCAAGTATTCATATTCAATAATTGCATACTTGTTACCAGAATGTTCTTGATCAGACCACTTCATTATGTATGTAACATAAGAGGACCAGCCATAAAGAGTTGTAAGCATTAGAGTCAAAAACTGTTCATATTCAGTATCCGGAATCTTGAGGAAATTTAGGCAGTTAGATATTATTTGAATTGGTTCAGTCGGAAGTGATTGCAACCAAGCGAGGTTTTTATCTGCAGCACTTATTACTTTATCATCAAAAGGCAACAACGCTAGTATACTTTGCATAAAACTGTCATTCTGCTTTGGCATCCTTATAGTAGATTGCCCTTGATCAAAATAAGCTTGTAGCCATTTAATACTATGCAAGTTTACAATTTGCATGCCATTTGGAAGATCTGCTTGTTGAAAATAGGCAATTCCAAACTTCAACGCATCACGAAACGGCAAATCTTCAAAGCCCGCAAGTGGGTTTACCGCTATAAGGTTCTGTAACGGCCAAAATGGCGCAATTTTGGACCAACTTTTACTAACGCTACGCACAAGTATTTCTCTATGATCTACATTGCAACGTACTCTATGTTTCTGATGTGATACTTTAAGCTGTGCAGTTTGCATATCTACCCCTAGTAATTGTACAGATAACGATGTGCTGTTATAGTTTTTGGATCAGGTTGGCTTGCATTAAGCATCGAAACGTATGCTTTAGCTATATACTTTTTTAATGGCATTAATTGTTGTAAATTGGTATAAAAAATGCTTATAAGCCAGAACATGAATAGCACTAACATCGACAAAATGTGAATTGCATTAATTTTTTGTGGCATATTAAGGTAACTCAAATTTGATTGAAATACGTTAACTACGGCCCCATAAATGGAACACATAGCGACAGAAGCAATAAGAGCTAATACAAAGCGAGAGCGCAATTCACTTGATAAAATATTCAAGGCAAGTTGTGTACCGCCTATATAGGATACAAGAACCAATATCAAGTTAGTATTGTTTTCTAAAGGTATCTTGTTACTGAAAAAAGCAAATGAATACGCACTAATTATTCCTAAAATTGGCGCCAAGATAACGTTGGTCATTCGCGGGGTATAAACTCGATCGATGTTTTTGTCCTTTGCCGCGGACCCAGAGGCTAAAAATAAATATGACTTAAATAAGCCATGCAAACATAGATGTGCAATTGCTGCCGAAAATAACCCTAAACCACACTGTAATAACATGAAACCCATCTGCCCCATAGTAGAACAGGCAAGCATTCTCTTCACATCATTTTGTATTAGTTTCCATAAATTTCCTAATATAGCTGTTACTAGACCAACAATAACTATAAATGCTAAAAGAGATGGATGATCTTTATATAGGGGTGCAAAACGAGCCAGTAGAAAGCCTCCCCCATTCACCAATCCAGCATGCATAACTGCAGATACTGGTGTTGGAGAGTTAAGAGAGCTCAAAAGCCATGTATGAAATGGCCATAAGGCTGATTGCGCCATTGCAGCAAATAGTAATAATATCGAAGCAGGGAGCAGCAAACTATCTTTAAGATTTGATTGGAGTATGGCCTGAATAGATAATTCATTAGTAGCCAGGTACAAAAATCCGAATGCTGCTGCAATACCGATAAAACTAAGCATAAAATTTTTGCTAGCAAGCTGTGCAGAGTTTTTTGCTGCAAGCCATAGATTTTTATGAAGCATTAGGCGCACTAATAAATAATTACTCAATCCCCAACACAATAGAAATAATAAAAGATTATCGACCGAAACTAGCAACACAATACAAACCAATAACGCCGACAATAGGAAGTAAAATTGATATTGTTTGCGATCACCTTGCAAATACCTAACAGCGAATGCCCCCACTACCCCTGTAATAAAGCAAATTAATATAATCATGGTTACTGAAAGAGCATCCAAGTATATATATTGGCTGAGCATATACCTTTCCTTTAATTTTTAAATGATATTGTTACCTTGTTTAAAATTATCAGATGAGTTATTATAAGTAAAATTAATATATTTAATAATGAAATAATGTTTTCTAATGGTTGGATTTGATGCATTTACACTAGAGTGCTTTTTAGCAATAGCTGAGAAAGGTAGTTTTACCCAAGCAGCGGACAAGGTTGGCCGAACGCAATCTGCAATTAGTCAACAAATTGCAAAACTAGAGCTACAACTTGGTAAACCAGTATTTATTCGGGGCAAAAAATTTACCTTAACTCCAGAAGGAGAAGCTTTTGCCTCTTATGCTAGACAGATAGTTAAATTAAATCATGAAGCTCTTGACCTATTCAGAAATCCAGACCTACAAGGAGAGGTTAGTTTTGGTTTACCGGAGGATTTTGCCAGCACGTTTTTATTTTCTGTTCTCAAAGATTACATAGATATACATCCGCGGATATTACTTAATGTCGAGTGCGATTTAACATTAAATTTATTCGAAAGATTTAAACGAAAAGAATTTGATCTTGTACTTGTAAAGATGAGTAAACCAATAGAGTATGCAAATTGTATCGAGGTATATTCAGAGTCCCTCGAATGGGTAGGTAAAAAAAATACTTTATGGAAAGAGCAAAATCAAACTCTACCATTAGTTCTATCGCCGCATCCATGCGTATACAGAACCATGGCAATTAACTCTTTAAAACAATATAACAAAAAATGGCGCATAACCTTTTCATCACACAGCTACGCTGGAAAAATAGCTGCAGTAAAAGCAGGAATGGGGATCACAGTTATGCCACGGAACATGATTCCGGAAGAATTAGAAGCTATATCTGGTGAACATGACTTGCCTAACCTCGACGGTATTCATATTTCATTACTTAAACATGATTCTGTAAATCCCGCGGTTAACAGCATAGAAAAATTTATTTCAGACAAACTGAAATGATACTAGGATATAGACATAAACTAATATAATATTTGCTTAGCAAATAGCAAAAGCATTAACTTAGGGAATGGACTTAGATGACAAAAAAATGGGGCACAGTTTGGATAACAGGAGCATCGTCTGGGATTGGATATTCCTTGGCCTCTAAGTTATTAACCGAAGGCAATATAGTTATTGCAACTGCCAGGGACATATCTAAATTAAAGTCATTGCAATCAAAATTTCAAAACGCTTTATTTTGTTACAAACTTGATGTAAGTAATGAGTCGGACGTACAGCAATTTTGCGCTTTATTATATGAAAGATTTACGTGTATCGATACAATGATTTTAAATGCCGGGATATGTGAATATATAGAATGGCCTAATTTAGATTTGCAAGCGATGCATCGAAACATGAGCACTAACTTTTGGGGGGTAGTAAATTGTATTGCATATGGATTAAATTTGCTGCGTAATTCAAAACAACCATATATAGTTGCTATATCTAGTGCCGCCCATATAGTAGGTCTTCCAAGAGCAGAAGGATATGGAGCTTCAAAAGCAGCATTGCATTATTTTTTACAAACATTACAAGTTGAATTACACAAATCAAATGTTAAGCTCTCCATTGTTACCCCTGGCTTTGTTAAAACTGAACTAACTGCAAAGAATGACTTTCCAATGCCGCTATTAGTGCCTCTTGAAAAAGCTACAACTATAATTCTGCAAGGAATGAGTAAAAGGAAACCAGAGATAAAATTTCCTATCCTTCTTATATTAATTTTAAATATATTAAGCATGATTCCAGACAAACTTAGAAATCTATTGTTATCTAAAACTATAAGGTCAAAATGAAAATCGCAATTATAGGTTCAGGCATTTCGGGATTAGCCTCCGCATATTTTTTAAGCAAAAAATATGAAGTTTGGTTGTTTGAACAAGAAAATTACCTTGGTGGGCATTCACACACAGTTGAGATAGATGATTCATCCGGAAGGCATAGCATCGATACCGGCTTTATAGTTTGTAACAAAAAAACCTATCCTAACTTTATGCACCTATTAAACGCATTAAACATAGAGTTAGAAGCATCGTGCATGGGATTTAGCGTTAAAGACCCATTAAATAATATTGAATTCGCTGGTCAAAATCTCAATACCATATTTGCCCAACGTAAGAATCTATTTAAGTTAAACTTTTGGCAAATGCTATTCGACATTACCCGTTTCAATCGCTATGCCAAGCAAGCATTAGTAGATTCTAGAACACTAACTCTAGGTGAATTTTTAGACAAACATCCTATATGTAATTATGCAAAGAAATATTACATCCTACCACTCATAGCGGCAATATGGTCAACAAGCACTACCCAAGCACTGGAGTTCCCAGCTGTATTTTTATTTAAATTTTTAGATAACCACGGCCTTTTAAGCTTAAACTCCGCACCACAATGGTATACCATTAAGGGTGGATCGATTAGCTACGTAACAAGTTTGCAACAACAAATTAACGGCAATATTTTATTAGATAGTAAAGTGCAAAAAGTTACTCGTTTAGCAGACAAAATACAAGTTAAAACTGAAAACTTAGAGGAGAATTTTGACAAAGTCGTGTTTGCTGTACACTCAGATCAAGTACTAGAAATTTTAAATGCGCCAAACAATATAGAGCTTGATATTTTTAATAATATAAAATATCAAGATAGCGATGTTACCCTACACACTGATACAAGTATATTGCCAACAGAAAGGCGCGCCTGGGCGAGCTGGAACTACTTTATAAATAACTCGAAGCATCCAAATTTAACTTATAATATGAATATTTTACAAAATCTTAAAACTCATACGACATATTGCATTTCTTTAAATTTAGATGAGCATCTTAACAAAGAATCTATCATCAATAAGTATAAATATGCCCATCCTGTATATGATCAAAAATCTATGCATGCAATAAAGCTGTGGGAAAGAGTAAACACACAAAATATTTATTACGTAGGAGCATATTGGGGTTACGGCTTCCACGAAGATGGAATTAATAGTGCTATACGAGCTGTAAATGCAATTGATAAGGATATATTATGCAAAACGCCTTATACACAGGCTTTGTAATTCACAATCGAATTTCGCCCAAAAAGCATAAATTTATGTACAAAATTCGGATGTTTTTTCTAGATGTAGACCGCCTACCAAATGCGTTTAGCAAAATACCATTTATCTCCGTTGATAAATTTAATTTGATCTCTTTTCATAGAAAAAATTATCTTCCCTCAAAAAAACCCACTAGTATTAGGCACGAAGTAGAAAAACATTTAAAGTTACATGGTTATGATAATATGCCAGATAAAATTTTTATTCTGACGCATTTATCTTATTTGGGATACTGTTACAATCCTGTAAGCTTTTACTACTGCTATGATAATAAGCAACAGTTACTGTATCTGCTGGCTGAAGTAAACAACACTCCTTGGAATGAGCGGTACGTTTATGTTAAACAAATACCACATCAAAAGCGTTGCCTGGTAAACCTTGATAAACATTTACATGTATCACCATTTTTGCCGATGGATCTGCGTTACACGTGGGCATTAAATATACCGTGCGACACCATCAAAATCTCAATGGCATGCATCCAGGATGAACCTATATTCCACGCATCTATGAAACTATATAAAAAACAACTTAATTTTATGAATTCATTATATACATTATTATTAAACCCAATAGCAACACAGTTAGTACATTTTAGGATATATTGGCAAGCATTATTTTTGTTTATTAAGAGGACTCCGTTCTATGCACACAACCAAAGGAGTGCGTCATGATTAATGTATCATTAGCTGTAAATGACAATGCTAGTATAAATATAAAAGACAAATTAATTAGAAAGTATGTCTTAAAACTTCTGGCACAGCTTCAATGCGGCTACATAACTATTCAAGATCCATTAGGGTTTATATATTGTGGCAAGAGCTCAGAAAATCTAAAAGCAGAGATCAAAATACATAATCTTGCATTCTATTCATCAGTTTTTTTAAAAGGCAGTATAGGCTTCGCTATATCATACTTACACGAGCACGTTGAAACTGATAACTTAACAAATTTACTTCTGATACTAGCCAAAAATTTAGCCATAGTTAAAAAATCTGAGTCTAATATTGCAAGTACCCTTTTCCACTTAATTCAGTCCTTTTTCTATAATATTAAACCGAATACAATAAAATACTCAAAACATAGGATTTTAGCGCACTATGATCTAAGTAACGAACTTTTTAAATTGTTTTTAGATGATAACATGAGCTATTCCAGCCTAATATTTAGAAACCCCGACGATTCTTTGGAACAAGCAGCTGATTATAAAATTTGTACGTTATTGGAACGATTGCAAGTAAAAGAAAAGGAACACTTGCTTGAAATAGGAACAGGGTGGGGAGCTTTAGCAATAACAGCCGCAACCAAATATGATTGTAAAGTAACTACAACAACTATTTCAGACAAACAGTATCAATTCACTAAAGAAAGAATTAATGCTTTAAATTTAGGTAATAAAATCGCCTTGTTAAACCAAGATTATCGAACTCTGAGTGGCAAATATAATAAAATAGTATCAGTTGAAATGATCGAGGCTGTCGGGCATCATTATCTGGCAGACTACTTTAAAATTTGTAGTAACATGTTGCATGATGACGGGTTATTCGCACTGCAATGTATTACCATACAAGATCAGGAATTTGAGCGAGCTAAAACAGAAGTTGATTTTATCAAAAAATTTATTTTCCCTGGCGGTTGTTTGCCAAGTATGCAAAGAATAATGTCTATAGTAGTAAATAGTACGGATTTATCTTTAATATCTTGTCATGACATAACATATGATTATGCGCTAACATTGGAAAAATGGCGCGATAAATTTATTCGTCATAAAAAAGAGATCCTAAACCTTGGTTTTGATAATTACTTCATGAAAATGTGGGAGTATTATTTTTGCTATTGTGAGGCAGGATTTTTAAATAGAAATATTATGTGTCTACAGCTAGTTTTTGCCAAACCAGGATATAAAGATGCGAGACAAATTGTTAATATCTACTAATTTTCTCCTATTTTATATTGGATGGTATCTTAGTGTTTCTATGCATAACATCTTAGCAGCTTTCATAACATTAGCTATCGCGGTGTTTAGCATAATCCTTATGCGTTATAAACCTAAAGAAATATTACTAATATTTGCGCTAGCTTTATGTGGTCTATTAAATGATGCTTTATCGCACGGTCTTAAGGTTTATGGATTCACTACAACTAAGGATTTTTTCGATATCCAAAACAGTTGGTTACTGAGCTTGTGGATCTTGTTTATGACAACTTTTGGTGGATCAATGGCCTTCCTAAAAAAATTCCCCACTTCAGCATTGATGATTCTTGGAATGTTTGGCGGAGCAATAAGTTACTACTTTGCTTATAAATTGAATGCCATATATTTTGCTGATATTTCGTGGAATTTGCTTTATATAGCCATGAACTGGCTTATACTTTTTCCTATTTTATTTAAGATTTATTATAAATGAAAAAGAATTTAAGCGTACTAGGATTAATGTGGATCTCGCTAACAAGCATGATTGGCTCTGGTTGGTTATTCGGATCTTTATACTCTGCACATTATGCAGGTCCTGCAGCAGTGATTGCATGGCCATTAGCTGGGATTTTGTTATTATTCGTAGCGCTATCATATGCTGAAGTCGGCACTATGTTTCCACAAACTAATAGTCTCGTACGTTTACCATTGCTTACCCATGGCCGCTTAGCAAGCGTTATCATAAGCGGTTTAGTTTGGATTTCATTAGTTACAATACCAGTAATTGAAACCCAGGGTTTACTACAATATGCTAGCAATTATTTACCCAACCTAATGATTCAAAATGGTGTACGTTATAGCTGCACAATTCAAGGACATTTATTGGCATTGGTTTTATTAAGTAGTTTTGTGTTGCTGAACATTTTTGGTATCCGATTATTTGCCAGAATTAATGCAGCGTTTACCATTTGGAAATTATTAATTCCAAGCATTACGATTATTTGTTTATTAACTTTTAGCTATCACCCTCAAAATTTTTCTGAATATGGCGGTTTCATGCCTTATGGTTGGCAAGGAATTATGGCAGCAATGTCAAGCGGTGGTGTTTTATTTTCATTATTGGGTTTCACGCAAGTTATTATTATGATGAATCAAATTGAGGATCCTGGTAAATATGTTCCGGTGGTACTAATTACCTCATTAGCTTTTACTGCATTGCTATACACTGGGCTTCAATGGGCTTTTATTGGTAGTCTGCAACAAGTAGATTTAACGCACGGTTGGATGAATTTAAATTTTGTTGGCGATGCCGGGCCATTTGCAGCGTTAGCAGCAATTGCAGGATTAATCTGGCTTAGCACCCTGTTATATAGCGATGCATTTATCTCACCATATTCCACAGCATTAGTTTACTCTACTACAGCAGCAAAGATTTTAGCAGACATGGGTACAACGCATGATGCACCACAAAGTTTGGCCAAAGAGAATAAATATCAGGCACCTTGGTTTAGCTTAATTGTGAATTTCTTATTGGCAGCTATGATGTTATATTTATTGGAAAATTGGCAAGCAATGGCCGCATTTTTAGTTGCGACTATGATGGCTAGTTATGCAATCGGCCCAATTTGCTTAATTTGTTTAAGAAAGCTATTACCAAATTATAACAGACCATTTCGTTTACGCTCTGCTGGCATAATTGCTTTTATTGGATTTTATGTATGCACTGCTGGCGTGTATTGGGCAGGATATAAAAGTGTTTTAAAATTATTTATAATTACGCTAATTGGGCTTTGTGCTTACATAATATATTTTATTAAACAAAAAAAATTAATTGCTGCGCTCAACATCAAAAATTCGGTATGGATCATATTACATTTATCTGGCATTACAATTTTTTCTTATTATGGTAACTATGAAGGAAAAAAAATTATCCCACTATACTGGGATCTTGCTTATTTAATGCTATTTAGTTTAGCATTTTTATAGTTGCATTAATGTCTTGTAAGCCAATTGACAAAAATGAAGGGTAAACCTACTTAAGTGATGCTATGTCAATTACGAATCGATAGCGCACATCACTTTTTAAAACCCGTTCATATGCTTCGTTAATTTTATCAGCAGAAATTAATTCTATATCGCAAGTAATATTATGTTTGCCGCAAAAATCTAACATTTCTTGGGTCTCTTTTATGCCACCAATTAACGAACCCGCAAGACTCTTTCTGCCATCAATTAATGAAAAAGCCGTAAGCGTTCAGGCGCACACACGTAAATTAGTTGCTGCAAGTTTTCAATTAAAATATTTTTTGCAAAATGGTTGGATCTAAACGGTGCGGAAGCAAGG
>JAGVLG010000020.1 GCA_020054325.1 Gammaproteobacteria bacterium | reverse complement strand
TTGTTGCCGCGCCAATAGAAAAATTCCTCTATAAACATTGCAAAATTACTAAAGATGAAGGCATGAATTGGAAGCAATATTTAGCGGCTTTTCTGTATTTAAATCTTTTTGGGTTATTACTAACCTATTTTTTGCAGCGGTTACAAGGTTATTTGCCATTAAACCCGCAAAGTTTTCCTGGGATTGATCCATACATTGCATTCAATACCGCGGTTAGCTTTGTCACCAATACGAATTGGCAGGTTTATTCAGGCGAGACTAGCATGAGCTATTTGACCCAGAGTATGGCGCTTACGGTACAAAACTTTTTATCAGCGGCATCGAGTTTGTGCATTATGGTTGCGCTAATTCGTAGTTTCGTACAGCAGGAATCAGAAAATTTAGGAAACTTTTGGATAGATTTTGTGCGTAGTATTTTGTATATATTATTACCACTCTCATTAATATTTTCAGTAATTTTAATGTCGCAAGGAGTAATACAAAACTATAAGCCATATCAAAAAGCACAGCTTATCAATAAACTTTATTATAAAGATCAAAATGTTGAAAAAACCATCACGGAACAAACTATTCCTATGGGGCCAGTTGCTTCGCAAGTTGCTATAAAACAATTAGGTAGTAATGGCGGCGGATTTTTTAATACTAATTCGGCACATCCTTTTGAAAATCCAACACGCTTGACTAATTTATTGGAAATGATAGCAATTATTTTAATACCTGCAGCTTTATGTTACACATTCGGGTTCATGGTAAACAACAAACGTGCAGGATGGATGATTCTTATCAGTATGCTATTAGTTTTTATTCCATGCGTATTGTGCGCAATATATACAGAAAAAATTGGTAATCCTGCCATTATAAGTTTAGGGACAGAAGGTGTTGCAAATTTAGAGGGTAAAGATTTACGCTTGGGGGTGGTAAATTCTAGCATTTGGGCCACAGCTACAACAGCAACTTCCAATGGTTCTGTAAATTCAATGTTGAGTTCACATCTGCCATTAAGTGCCCTGAGCTATATGGTATTGATGCATATTGGAGAAATTATATTCGGTGGCGTTGGTTGTGGTATTTATGGGATGTTAACGATGATCCTACTGGCAGTCTTTATTGCAGGGTTGATGGTTGGTAGAACTCCGGAATATTTAGGAAAAAAAATTGAACCGTTTGAAATGAAAATGTTAGCTCTGATTGTTCTAGTGTTACCACTCATTGTTTTAATTTTTAGTGCTTGGGCTGCAGTAACTCCAATGGGGACAGAAAATTTAGGGAATCCTGGTGCACATGGTTTTAGTGAAATATTGTATGCATTTACTTCAATGCGAAACAATAATGGTAGCTCTTTCGCAGGGATAAATGCTGCTGCTGATTTTTACAGTTTAAGTGGTAGTTTGGTTATGCTTATAAGTCGGTATTGGTTAGCGATCGCTGTGCTGGCGGTAGCTGGATCGTTAGCCCGCAAGAAAATTATTCCGCCAAATTCTGGAACATTGTCTACTAACAGCATTACCTTTTTAATATTTTTGTTGGGTATTATCGTGATAGTTGGAGCTTTATCATTTTTCCCAATGTTAGCCTTGGGGCCTATCGTGGAGCATTTAATGTTATGGGGGGCATATGGCGGCTAGCACTGCAACACAATTCACTTGGAATAAACAGATAATAAAAGCTGCTTTAATAAACTCAGTGCTTAAGCTTGCTCCTACGCTACAAGCAAAAAATCCAATTATGTTCACTGTCTATGTTGGTTCTATAATTAGCACCGCTTTAATTTTTGAGGAAATACTAAATAAGGATTATCAGGGGCTACAATTTACAGCGGCAATTACAGTTTGGTTATGGATAACGCTATTGTTTGCTAATTTTGCAGAGGCCATTGCAGAGGGGCGTGGCAAAGCGCAAGCACAGAGTTTAAAGAAAACTCGACGTGAAATAATGGGGAAAAAATTACACAATCCTAACAGGGATAGTGAGTATGAAGTAGTATCTGGGGCTAGCTTAAAAATAAATGACTACGTGTTAGTGGAATCTGGCGATTTTATTCCTAGTGATGGTGTGGTTATTGCTGGAATTGCCACGGTAAACGAAAGCGCAGTAACAGGTGAAAGCGCTCCGGTAATTCGTGAAGCTGGTGGGGATCGTGATAGTGTTACTGGTGGTACCCAAGTAATTTCTGATTGGTTAATCATAAAAATTACTGTTGAACCAGGACAAACTTTTTTAGATAGAATGATTTCTTTAATAGAGGGTGCTAAACGGCATAAAACTCCCAACGAATTAGCACTAACTATTTTACTTGCAGGCTTAACACTAGTCTTCCTGGTAGTTTGTGCAACATTATTACCATTTTCAATTTATAGTGTGCAAGCAATTGGAT
This sequence comes from Gammaproteobacteria bacterium, assembly GCA_020054325.1. Taxonomy (GTDB): domain Bacteria; phylum Pseudomonadota; class Gammaproteobacteria; order UBA6186; family Azoamicaceae; genus JAGVLG01. Next base: position 56,376 of record JAGVLG010000020.1, on the reverse strand, counting down.
CTGGAACAGTAGTCTCGATTACAGTATTAATTGCACTATTTGTATGTTTAGCACCCACCACCATTGGCGGATTATTATCTGCAATTGGTATTGCTGGAATGGATCGGATGATCCAAGCTAATATAATTGCACTTTCTAGCCAAGTAGTTGAAACGGCAGGTGATATAGATACTTTGATCTTAGATAAAACCGGGACAATTACCTTGGGTAATCGTCAGGCAACAGAGTTTATCCCATTAACTGGTGTTAGTATCGATGAATTTTCTGATGCGGCACAATTAGCATCATTAGCAGATGAGACTCCAGAAGGCAGAAGTATTGTTATTTTAGCTAAGGAAAAGTATGGCTTACGTGGTCGGACTATTTCTGATATTGGTGCTACTTTTATTCCGTTTACGGCACAAACCCGCATGAGTGGTGCTAACTTACCCGGAAGACAAATCCGTAAGGGTGCTGCAACAGCAATTCAAGAATATGTAACACAACAAGGTGGGACATTTCCAAAAGAAGCATCGGATGTGGTAGATACAATTTCACGCCAAGGTAGTACTGCACTGGTAGTTGCAGAAGGGAATCGTGTTTTAGGTATAGTAAACTTAAAAGATATAGTTAAAGGCGGTATTAAAGAGCGTTTTGGACAATTGCGACGCATGGGTATTAGAACAGTTATGGTTACTGGTGATAATCAGTTAACTGCTGCTGCAATTGCGGCAGAAGCTGGAGTGGATGACTTTATTGCTGAAGCAACACCAGAAGCTAAATTAAAATTAATTCGCAAGCTGCAAGCAGAAGGGCATTTGGTTGCTATGACTGGCGATGGCACCAATGATGCCCCAGCATTAGCGCAGGCTGATGTAGCATTAGCAATGAATAGTGGTACTCAAGCTGCGAAAGAAGCGGGTAATTTAATCGATCTAGATTCTAGCCCTACTAAGTTAATTGAAGTAGTAGAAATCGGAAAGCAATTGTTAATGACCCGAGGTTCATTAACTACATTTAGTTTAGCGAATGATGTATCCAAGAATTTTGCAATAATTCCGGCGGCGTTTACTTCTACTTATCCAGCGCTAGATGCTCTTAATATTATGCACTTATCTACCCCTAACAGTGCGATTTTATCAGCAGTAATCTTTAATGCAATTATAATTGTATTATTGATCCCATTAGCATTACATGGTGTAAAGTATAAAAAAGTACCAGCCGAATTGATTTTACGAAATAATATTTTGATCTATGGTATAGGCGGCATTATATTGCCGTTTATTGGTATTAAGTTAATTGATCTATTGCTAGTAACTTTAAACATAGCACAAACAATGTAGGCAGATATGTATACGTCAAATATGATTAATGTCCAACGATCCTTGAAGATGTTAATATTTTTCACAATATTATTGGGCCTAGTTTACCCGGCATTTGTAACTCTAATAGGTAAGGTTTTCTTTTCATATCAAGTTAACGGCAGTTTAATATATAAAGATCAACAAATTATTGGATCAGAGCTAATTGGACAGGAATTTACTGATCCTAAGTATTTTTGGGGGCGCCCCTCAGCTACAACTCCAGTGCCGTATAATGCAGCAGCATCTATTGGAAGTAATTTTGGCCCATTGAATCCAGATTTGTATTTGCGAGTAAAGAATCGTCTTGAATACTTAAAGAAGAATAATCCTGCAGCTGATTCTAACGCTCCTATAGATTTAGTAAATTCTTCAGGTAGTGGATTAGATCCACACATCTCGGCAAATAGCGCTTTTTATCAACTAAAGCGCATCGCAAAAATTCGTAAAATCGATTACAACACCTTGCATCATTTAGTATATGAGCAAAGTCCCAATAGTTTATTCAGTAAGTTTTCTCCTAGAATAATAAATGTTTTGCAATTGAATCTGGCGCTTGATGCGCTTGAAGCAAGCGAAGGTAATGAATGAGCACAAAGCGCATTGACCCTGAAAAATTATTAGAAAGTGTTCAAGAGCAAGAACGTCAAGAAAAATTTGGCAAATTAAAAATTTATCTTGGCGCTTCGCCGGGCGTTGGTAAAACTTATGCTATGTTGCGCGATGCAATTGCCAAACGCCAGCAGGGCTTGGATGTAGTGGTTGGCGTAGTTGAATCGCATGGTCGTAAAGATACTGAAGAACAATTAAGTAACCTTGAAATATTACCAAGACTCAAAATCAATTACCGAGGCAGAGAGGTAAGTGAATTTGATCTAGATGGCGCTCTAAAACGTAATCCAGGTTTAATTCTTATTGATGAGATGGCGCATACAAATATAGAAGGTCAAAGGCATGCTAAGCGCTGGCAAGATATTAAGGAGTTATTAGATCGTGGTATTGATGTTTATACTACTTTGAACGTACAACATATTGAAAGTCTAAACAGTGACGTATCAGGTATAATACATGCCCCAGTTAAAGAGACTGTGCCAGACTTAATGATTGATCTTGCAGACACTATAGAATTAATAGATCTGCCGCCAGAAGACTTATTAAAACGTTTGCAAGAAGGTAAAGTATATTATCCGGAGCAAGCTGAACTTGCTAAAGAAGGTTTTTTTCGTAAAGGGAATCTAATTGCTTTACGCGAGTTAGCATTGCGAGTAACAGCAGAACGTGTTGGCGCCCAGGTGCTATTATATCGCCAGGGTTTGGGCATAAAACATATCTGGTCTACTAATGATAAAATTTTGGTATGTGTTGGGCCTGGTTCAGAATCATTGCAGCTGATCCGTACTGCACGGCGCTTGGCCACTAGTTTACAGGCAGAATGGATTGCTGTTAGCGTAGATTCACCACGGTTGAATCAAACTCCAAATCAACGTAATAGCGTTATTAAACATTTGCAAGTTGCTAATCGCTTAGGAGCTGAAACTGTTGTATTGAATGGCTTTGATATAGTTACCACGCTGTTAAACTATGCTAGGGAGCAAAATATATCCTTAATTTTAATTTGGAAGGAAGTTAAACCCCGTTGGAAAGAAGTATTTTTTACAGTCTGGCAGATGAAATATTACGAAATTCACAAGAAATTAACGTGTACGTAGTTACTGGAAATCGCAATCAAATTGCACCTCAAAATGATATCACTATGCCATGGCAAAAAGTATGGGGCGCTTATATTTTAGCATTTGTTGCAGTTACCGTTGCAACATTATTGAATTTATTATTACATAATTATTTTGATCTGGGAAATTTAATATTTTTATATCTTATTTCAGTAACAATAATTGCATTTAGTGGCAGAATTGGTCCTTCAATGTTTGCATCGATCTTAAGTGTAATGGCATACGGACTTGTTTTTTTGCCTAGTTTTAGTAATTTTTCATCTAGAGATTTTGGATATTTAGCATCTTTAATAGTAATGATCTTGTTAACACAATTAATTGTATATTTAATTGTAATAACAAGGCGCCAAACGATTACTGCACAACATGCAGAGCGTCAAACTGCAGCATTAAACAAGCTTAGTAGACAATTGGCTAGTGCTAGGGGTGTGGATAAACTATTAAGCATAGGGGTAACCTTTATTGGGGATTCATTTAACAGTGATATTGTCGCATTGTTGCCCGAAGGTAATGATTTAAAAGTACGAGCTACTAGCAGTCCTAATTTAACTATGGACGAAAAGGAAATGAGTGTAGCACGTTGGGTATATGATTTAGGCCAAAATGCTGGGGTCGGTACTGATACTTTGCCTATGGCTAGTGCCTTATACATACCTTTATTAGCTTCGCAAGGAGCTATCGGGGTATTACGTATCAAACGAAATACTACTAATAAGCTATTCAGTCCAGAACAGCTGGATTTATTAGAAACTTGCGCGAACCAAATTGCATTAGCTATAGATGTTGATCGTTTACAAGAGCAAAGCAAAATTTCTGAGTTGAAACAAGAAATTGCTCATACCAGAAATGCATTACTGCAAACAGTTTCCAAAGATCTACGAGCTCCATTAGAAGCTATTATGCTATCAGCCAATACCCAAATGCAATTATCGCGCGAATTAAATCCAGAAAATATCGTTAGAATTGCGCAGAATATTCATACTGAAGCAGAACACTTGAATAGTATAATTAATAATCTGTTACAAATAACCTACCTTGAATCGGAGGCGATTGAATTACATAAATCCTATGGTTCAATTAAAGACCTAATAACTAATGTTCTGCAAAGTTCAAGAGTTAAAATTGGCAGCACGCCAGTATACATTAAACTAGACAAAGATCTTCCAGATGTGCCATTTGATCAAAAATTATTAGAGGGTGTAATAATAAACTTACTTGATAATGCCATCAAATTTGCGCCCCCAGATAAGCCAATCGAAATATTTGCAGTATTAAGCAATGATAAAGAACGAGTAATAATTAGCATCGAAGACTATGGTCCCGGAATAGTTGAGGATGAAATAAATTTGTTGTTTGATAAGTTTTATCGTGGTCGTTCATTAACAACTGAACGCGGCTTAGGCTTAGGATTAGCAATTTGTCGGATAATAGTTGAGGCTCATGGCGGTAAAATTTGGGCTGAGAACCGCGAGGGTGGGGGATCTGCATTTAGGTTTACGTTGTCGGTACGAATGTAATTAGTTTATTTTCGACCTAGACGCCGCATCGCAGCCTTACCAGCTACGTCATTTTTGCCGCGTAGCCCTTTAATAGTGCCACCACCGCCACCGCCACCACCAGTATCGCCTTTATCACCAAATAGTTCATCCCAATCAAATGGTTTCGGTTGTACGGTCGGCTGGGGAATAGTCGGCTTGTAGCCAGGATTGGCAAATGCCTCCTGTACCACGTATAGTCTGGCTAGCAAATATGGATTAATAGTTGTAGTTGCCATATTGTTCCTCGTTTTTATAATATATTACTTAGTATTTAATGATTTGTACAGCTTAGTCGTTACCATTTAGATTTATGCAGTGTTACAATCTTCATGCAATATACGTTAGCTACTTAGCTAAGTATGGGTTACTTTCTACAGCTTTGGCACTGTGCGGCTATTGTTGTAGCCATTGCTCCAATAATATTGCAGCGGCTGTGGCATTTACTTCAGTAAGTTCTGAAGCGGTTGGCCTTGCATCCTTGATAAATAAGCGTTGTTTCGCTTCCCAGGTACTCAAACGTTCATCAACTAATTCTACAGGTACTTTATATTTATTACGTAAGCGATTTGCAAATTTAACAGCACAAAAGGTTAGATGTTGAGTAGAATCGTCCATATTTAATGGTTTGCCAACAATAATTGTTTGTGGTTGCCAATCTTGTATTAACTGCGTTATTTGGTCCCAGTTTGGAATTCCGTTTACTGCTGTAATGCTACATAATGGTGTAGCAGTTTTAGTAATAGTTTGGCCAACTGCAACCCCAATATATTTCATACCAAAATCAAAGCCTAAAATTTTTTGCTCTTTGGCGTGCATTTAACTATAAATCTCCAAAGATTGCTTGTAGAATGGCAACAGCGGTAAAACCAGCAGTTTCAGTGCGTAAGATTCTCGGCCCCAATGAAATTAAATTGAAATTGTGTTGCACTGCAAGTTGAATTTCAGTAGCACTAAAGCCACCCTCTGGTCCAATTAATACAGTAACTTCATCATTTATATTAAGATTTTTAACATGTTGTGCTTTATCATCTGGGGATAAAATTAATTTGTGTTTACATTCTTGTTGCAGCAACCAATTACTTAAAGAGATCGGGACGTTAATTACTGGCACCATGTTCCTACCGCTTTGAGCACACGCCGCCGCAGCAATTTTTTGCCAGTGCTCAATTTTATTAGAATTACGCTCTGGAATATTTTTAACTATCGTATGCTCTGAATATAGTGGTGTGATAGAACACACCCCGAGTTCAGTTGTTTTTTGGATCACTAAATCCATTTTTTCGCCCTTGCCGATCACTTGTGCTAAGTGTATTTTTAATGGCGACTCATTTTTATCTCGAGTACTGGTAGTGATCGCAACCATTACATTACGTTTGTTGATCTGCGTAATGCTTGCGCAATACTCAAAACCACTGTTGTTAAATAAATATATAGTGTCAGAATTTTTCAAACGTAACACTCGAGCTATGTAATGGCTGGTATCTGCATCCAACTCTACATTAGCATTAATCTCTAGTGCATGGGCATAAAAAAAACGATGTTTGCGCATTTTAAGACTTAACTTCCTACGGCTTTCAATAGTTTATTGGTTTTATCGGTTCGTTCCCATGTAAACTCCGGCTCTTCGCGACCAAAATGTCCATAGGCCGCAGTTTTAGTATAAATTGGTCGTAATAAATCTAATCCAGTAATAATACCGTGTGGCCGCAAATCAAAAACTTGCTCAATTGCCTGTTCAATTTTAGAGTCCGGTACTTTACCAGTACCGAATGTATCTACAAAAATTGCTACCGGTTTAGCAATTCCTATCGCATATGATACTTGTACTTCACACCGATCGGCAATTCCCGCTGCAACAATATTTTTGGCAATATAGCGACAGGCATACGAGGCAGAGCGATCTACTTTAGAAGGATCCTTACCAGAATAACTTCCGCCGCCATGGTGCCCCATTGCGCCATAAGAATCTACAATTATTTTACGACCAGTTAAACCACTATCGCCCATTGGGCCGCCAATTACAAAACGTCCAGCCGGGTTCACATAAAATTTAGTTTTAGCATTTATCCACTCTGCTGGTATTACTGGGCGAATAATATTTTCAATTACCGCTTCTTCTATAGCAGCATGTTTTATATCTGGATGGTGTTGAGTGGATAATACAACAGAATCTACCGCAATTGGTTTAAAATCGTCGTATATTAGGGTTACTTGGCTTTTAGCATCGGGACGCAACCATGGTAATGCGCCATTTTTGCGTAGTTCTGCTTGGCGCTTCATTAGTTTATGGGCGTATGCTATCGGAGCTGGCATAAGTTCTTTAGTTTCATTGCAAGCAAATCCAAACATCATTCCCTGATCACCAGCACCTTGTTCTAAAGGATCTTTGCGATCAATACCTTGCGCAATATCTGGAGATTGGCGACCGATTGCAGTTAACACGCCACATGAATTGGCATCAAACCCCATTTCAGAATTAGTATAACCAATTTCGCGAATCGCATTTCGTGCTAAAGTATCAATATCAACATGTGCAGTGGTGGTTATTTCTCCGCCTACAAGTACGAATCCAGTTTTTACAAAAGTTTCGCATGCAACTCGTGCTTTAGGATCTTTTGCTAAAATAGCATCTAATACTGTATCAGAGATAATATCGGCAATTTTATCTGGATGACCTTCAGAAACGGATTCCGAAGTATAGACATATGTGTGGCTCATAGATAGTCCCTATCAGCTAGTATTTCTTAGTTAATTGTAGCATTTGCAGCTTTGCCGCGCCTGAAAAATTCAGGTTTCATGCCCAATATCATAGTACTAGCGGTTAATACTAAGATACCAAACCACATATCAAAAGTTTTTGGAATTTCATAAAAAGCCATGTAGCTGAAAGAAGCACAAAGAATTATTTTGGCTGCCCCAAATGGTAATAAAAATGTAACATCGGCTAATTCGTAAGCTTTGTTAAAAGTATAATGCGCAAGTGCGCCGAGAATTCCGAGAACTAGTAACCATGGCAAATGATGCAATTGTGGCGCGATCCAGCCGTAATGTAGGTGTGGTAATAAACATAACGGGGCGGAAAATGCCAATAAGTAAAAAGCTAGATTTTTGGGTGACTCTTGTAGTACTAGTAAACGTCTGGTAAGGATTTTATCAAGGCTGAAAACAAAGGCCGCTAATAAAGGCAATAACATATACCAGTTATAAGATTCAGCATTTAATAATGTTTGATCTGGTCTGGCAATTAAAAATCCACCCAAAATGCTTAAAGATACTGCCAATTTGCGTTGTAGATTAAAAGTTTCTTTTAATATTATAACTGCACAAATGGTAGTAATAATTGGTGCTACAAAACTTAAGGCTACAACCTCGGTTACTGGAATATACCGCAAGCTCAAATACCATAATGCAATGCCAAGTGCCGCAGAAGTTATTCTGGCCCAATGCATGAATGCAATGTTCCTTGGTATTTTTAATGAAATATTGGGGGTACTACGATAAATCCACAAAAAAATAAGTAACATTCCGATGAGGTTTTGCCAGAACATGATTACATAGACTGGCAAGGGTTGTTGTAAATTTAGTGGGGAGCCACCGGACAAGTAGCGCACCAATACATTAATTGCTGCGAAACACCCGCATGAAAAAACTTTCCAAAATATTCCTAGCCATAACTTTTGCATGGCCCATTATACTCCCTAAGTTGTTTTTGATACAATCATAACTCACGATTTAATCATTTTAAGTTATAAAGATTACATAGAGGATTATAAATGCTAGCACAGCGTGATTTAGCGAACGCAATTCGTTTTTTAAGTATGGATGCCGTACAACAGGCTAATTCCGGCCACCCAGGAATGCCGATGGGGATGGCGGATATAGCCGAAGTATTATGGAACAATTTTTTAAAGCATAATCCGGCAAATCCAAATTGGATTAATCGCGATAGATTTGTATTATCGAACGGCCATGGTTCGATGTTACTGTATAGTGTGTTGCATCTTAGTGGTTATGATCTAACTATTGATGATCTCAAAAATTTTCGGAAATTAAAATCACGTACGCCTGGCCATCCCGAGTATGCAATAACCCCAGGGGTTGAAGCTACTACAGGTCCGCTAGGACAAGGTTTTGCAAATGCTGTGGGCATGGCATTGGCCGAAAATATCTTGGCTAATGAGTTTAATAAACCTGGTTATAAAATTATTGATCATTACACCTATTGCTTTGTGGGTGATGGTTGCTTAATGGAAGGAATTTCACATGAAGCTGCATCATTGGCAGGAGCTCTAGGTGTTAATAAATTAATTGTACTTTGGGATGACAATGGCATTTCAATTGATGGCGAAGTTATAAACTGGTTTAAAGATGATACCGCACAACGTTTTGAGGCATATGGCTGGAATGTTATCAGGGGCGTTGATGGTCATGATGCAACTGCAATCAAAGCTGCTATAACTAAAGCCCGCTCTAGTTCTGATAAACCAACTTTGATTTGCTGCAAAACGCAAATTGGTTATGGAGCACCAAAACTGGCCGGATCGGAAAAAACACACGGTGCGCCATTAGGGGCAGAAGAAATCAAGGGTACTCGTGCAAAGTTAGCGTGGGAGCATGTGCCGTTTACTATACCTGACGCAGTATATGCGGCTTGGGATGCGCGTGCTAAAGGAAACGAGGCAGAGGCCACATGGCAGCAAGAGTTTGCTGCGTATAAAGCGCTGTATCCAGAATTAGCTAATGAACTACAAAGAAGATTTAATAAAGAATTGCCGCGAGATTGGGCAAGTGATATTGCTGCTTTAATACATACTACACAAAATTCAATGCCAGAAATTGCAAGCCGGAAAGCTTCACAAAATGTATTGGATCATATTACTAAGATTTTGCCAGAGTTATTAGGCGGTTCTGCAGATTTATCTGGATCAAACTTAACCACGCATAAACAATTGCAAGCAGTATTGCCAAATAAGTTGGCGGGCAACTATATATACTATGGTGTGCGTGAATTTGGTATGTCTGCGATTATGAATGGTATTGCATTACACGGTGGCTTCATACCGTATGGCGGTACGTTCTTAACTTTTGCAGATTATGCGCGTAATGCTGTGCGCATGAGCGCTATGATGCATCAACGTGTAATTTATGTTTACTCTCACGATTCAATTGGATTGGGTGAAGATGGTCCAACACATCAACCTATAGAACATTTAACGATGTTACGCATAACACCGAATGTCTCGGTATGGCGTCCATGCGATGCAGTAGAAACTGTAGTAGCATGGCAGAGTGCTATTGAGCAGGTTAGTGGTCCAACGTGTTTAGCTTTATCACGTCAAAACTTACCAGCGTATTGGCGTTCTGAGACAATGTTGGCACAAATTCGTTGTGGTGGCTATATTTTACAAGATTGTTCTGATTTTCCGGATGCGATCATAATAGCAACTGGATCGGAAGTAGAACTCGCAGTAGCGGCTGCGGATGCGTTATCACGACAAGGTAAAAAAATTAGAGTAGTATCTATGCCATGTGTGAATTTATTTTTGCAACAAAGTGCAACATATCGCTCTGAAGTATTACCAGAAACAGTAACTGCTAGGGTCGTTGTAGAAGCGGGCGCTAAAGAATTTTGGTATCAATTTACTGGGTTGCAGGGCAAAGTAGTTGGCTTAGACACGTTTGGAGAATCAGCCCCCACTAAAGATGTTTACCAAAGTATGGGCTTGACAGTTGACGCAGTTGTTACTGCAGTGCAGCAATGTTTAAAAAGCAACGGAGAGTAAATATGGGCATTAATGTAGCAATAAATGGATATGGTAGAATAGGCCGTAATATTTTACGTGCGGTTTATGAATCGCAGCGTGATAAGACATTTAATATTGTTGCAATTAATGATCTTGGTGATGTGAACACTAATGCACATTTAACAAAATATGATTCTACCCATGGTACTTTTGCCGCAGCAGTGCGTGTGGCAGATGGCGATCTAGTTGTTAACGATCATAGAATAAAAGTATTTGCAGAGCGAGATCCACAAAATCTACCATGGCAAAAATTAGGAATAGACATTGTTTTAGAATGTACTGGTTTGTTTGCTAGCAGGGAAAAGGCAAATAAACATTTGCTTGCTGGTGCTAAAAAAGTTTTAATATCTGCGCCGGCAGGAAACGATGTTGATGCAACGATAGTATATGGTGTTAATCAGCATATACTCAATAAACAACATACAATAGTATCAAACGCATCATGTACGACGAATTGTTTAGCGCCACTAGCTATGGTATTGAATAATTCGTTAGGTATTGAAACTGGCCTAATGACTACAATTCATGCTTATACTAACGATCAAGTTTTGCTGGATGTGTATCATACTGATTTGCATCGGGCTCGAGCTGCGGCGCACTCGATGATTCCAACCAAAACTGGAGCTGCTGCAGCAATTGGTTTGGTATTGCCAGCTTTAGATAAAAAGCTTGATGGGTTTGCGATGCGGGTGCCAACTATGAATGTTTCGGTAGTAGATTTAACTTTTAAAGCCAAACGTAGTACCACAGTAACTGAAGTAAATGATATTTTGAAAAAGGCCGCAAATAATGAGTTAAAGGCTATTAGCGCAGTGAATGAATTGCCATTAGTTTCCGTTGATTTTAATCATAATCCGGCCTCTTGCATATTTGATTTAACGCAAACTAAAGTTATTGCCGATGTAGTTAAGGTGTTAGCATGGTATGACAATGAATGGGGCTTTTCTAATCGTATGGTTGATACTGCTATTGCTATGATGCAGGTTTAATATGACCCTTAACATACTAACATTAAATGATGTTCCCCTATATGGTAAGCGGGTTTTGATTCGTGAAGACTTTAATGTTGCTATCGAAGATGGTAAAGTTATTAATGATATGCGTATTCGTGCGGCCTTACCTGGTATACAGCAAGCGCTTGCAGCTGGGGCACAAGTGCTATTGATGTCACACTTAGGACGTCCCGAAGCAGGTATATACCAGGAAAAGTTTTCTTTAAAGCCAGTCGCTGCAAGATTAGAAGAATTATTACAACATTCGGTATCATTCTTTAGTAAATTACAACCAATTCCTAAAACCTGTAGCTTAGCCTTATATGAAAACGTACGCTTCTTAGTTGGTGAAACGGAAAATTCTCCGGCCTTAGCGCAAGAAATGGCAAATTTATGTGATATTTTCGTAATGGATGCATTTGGTAGCGCGCATCGCGCGCATGCTTCAACTGTTGGAGTGGCGGAATTTGCTCCTATCGCAGTAGCAGGTCCGTTATTGATGCAGGAAGTTACTGCATTAGATCGGATCATGCGACATCCGCAGCATCCCCTACTGACAATTGTTGGAGGTGCAAAAATATCTGGAAAAATTCAGACTTTACATTCATTAATTACAATATCTGATACTTTATTGATTGGTGGCGGGATGGCAAACACGTTTCTGGCTGCACAAGGATTTAACGTTGGCGCTTCATTATATGAGCCAGATCAAGTACCTCGAGCTATTGAATTATTAAAATTAGCGCAACAACATAGCTGCGATATTATATTACCACAAGATGTTGTCATTAATGAGGGTATTAATAAGCCTGTTGCTGCAGTAACTAGTACAGAGCAAATATTAGATATCGGAATAAAAACCAGCGCAGCATTTGCTGCATTAATTCAGCATGCCAAGACCATATTGTGGAATGGTCCACTTGGAGTATTTGCTGATCCTAGATACGCTGCTGGGACTAAAAAAATCGCGCAAGCTGTTGCCGAGAGTTCGGCATACTCAGTTGTAGGCGGTGGTGAAACTATAACTGCATTGGAGCAATTTAATTATGCTGATGCAATGTCATATATTTCAACAGGTGGTGGGGCATTTTTAGAATACCTTGAAGGAAATTCTTTACCTGCTATTAAAGTATTAACCAAGAAAAATGAGAGTTGATAAAATGATAGAAACTGCTCCAAACATACAACGACGCACAAAAATTATAGCTACTATTGGTCCTGCAAGTGAATCTCCGGAAGTTTTGCGTGAACTTTTAATTGCGGGTGTAAATTTAGTACGAATTAATATGTCGCATGGCACTATAGAAAGACATAAAAATGTAATTCAGCATGTGCGTAATATTGCGCGCAATTTAAACTTTGAGGTTGGTATTTTATTAGATTTGCAGGGACCCAAAATTCGGATTGCTAGATTCAAGGATAGTGAAATTGAATTAACTGTTGGGCATAAATTTATTCTCGATGCATCCTTAGAGGATAACGCTGGTGATATACATAGAGTTGGAATTGATTATAAGAATCTTGCCAAAGATTTAAAAAATGGTGATCGCTTGTTGTTAGACGATGGTCGGATCGTTATGGATGTTATTGCTATCAAGGGCAAAGAAATCCATTGTGTAGTCCAGCTTGGTGGTAAATTATCTAACAATAAAGGTATAAATCGTCAGGGTGGTGGGCTATCTGCTGAAGCTCTTACCCCGAAAGATAAGCAAGACATTATTTTTGCGGCAAATTGCGGTGTAGATTATGTTGCTGTGTCTTTTCCACGTAGCGCGGCAGATTTGAATTATGCCAGAAGTTTGCTTACTGCAGCCGGTAGCGCTGCTGGAATAGTTTCTAAGGTAGAGCGGGCAGAGGCGATTGATAATCTCGAAGAAATAATTTTGGCGTCAGATGCTGTTATGGTTGCACGTGGTGATTTAGGTGTGGAAATGGGATTTGCTGAATTACCAGCAATTCAAAAACGTATTATACGAATGTCATTAGAATTCAACAAGCCGGTTATTACTGCGACGCAAATGATGGAGTCGATGAATTATAATAGTATTCCAACCAGGGCTGAAGTTAGTGATGTTGCCAATGCTGTTTTAGAAGGCACTGACGCGGTAATGCTTTCTGCTGAAACTGCTTCAGGGCTGTATCCAGTAAAAGCAGTGGAAGCAATGGCTGAAGTGTGTTTAGCCGCTGAAAGACAACGTGAAACCAAGTTTGTACGACAGAATTTAGATCGCGATTTTACCCGTGTGGATGAAGCGATTGCCATGGCAGCCATGTACACTGCAAGTCATTTAGAAGTAAAAGCTATTGTAGCATTAACCGAAACTGGTTTAACGCCGCTTTTAATGTCGCGGATCCGCAGTGGGATCCCAGTATATGGAATTAGTAAAAGTATATTAGCGCGCGGTAAAATGACCTTATATCGTGGTGTGTATCCAATAGATTTTGATATATCCGTTTTTAAACGTTGGGAAATTATTCGGGCAGTTTTAACTGAATTGCGTGAGCACGGCATAGTGCATGCTGGGGAACGTGTTATTGTGACACGAGGTGATATTATTGGTCAGAGTGGTGTTGCCAATTCTATGAAGATTGTAACTGTAGAGCCGGCTAACGTTTGAGTACATAACTGGTGGAGAAAAAATTATGGCATTAATAACTTTACGTGAATTATTAGATCATGCAGCAGAACACGGTTACGGCATACCAGCTTTTAATGTCAATAATTTAGAGCAGATTCGTGCAATTATGGAGGCTGCAGATGAAACTAATAGTCCGGTAATTGTTCAAGCCTCGGCAGGAGCACGTAAATATGCCGGCCCAAGATTCTTGCGCCATTTAATTCTTGGAGCATTAGAAGAGTATCCACATATCCCGATTTGTATGCATCAAGATCATGGCGCTTCTCCAGCAGTGTGCCAGCAGTCAATGCAGTTAGGATTTACCTCGGTAATGATGGATGGGTCATTACTAGAAGATATGAAAACTCCAGCAAGTTTCGATTACAATGTTGCAACAACTGCTTTGGTAGTTAAAATGGCGCATTTTTGCGGAGTTTCGGTTGAAGGTGAATTAGGCTGCTTGGGTTCATTAGAGCATTTAGTAGCGCATAAAGAAGATGATTCTGGGGCTGAAGGTGAATTAACTCGTGAAATGTTATTAACAGATCCAGATCAAGCTGCGGAATTCGTAGCTGCCACTAAAGTAGATGCATTAGCGATTGCGATTGGTACTAGTCATGGCGCTTATAAATTTTCTCGGCCTCCAACAGGTGATGTACTAGCGATTGATCGTATTAAAGAAATTCACAAGCGTATTCCGAATACGCATTTAGTTATGCATGGATCTTCATCAGTACCGCAGGATTGGCTGCAAATAATTAATAAATTTGGCGGTGAAATTCCCGCCACTTATGGTGTACCAATCCATGAGATTCAGCAAGGAATTAAATATGGCGTACGAAAGATTAATATTGATACCGATTTACGCTTAGCAGCTACTGGGGCCATTAGGCGATTTTTAGCTGAAAATAAGAAGGAATTTGATCCGCGTAAATATAATGCTGTTGCAATGCAGGCAATGCGCGAAATTTGTGCGGCTCGTTATAAAGAATTCGGTGCGGCAGGACAAGCTGCAAAGATTAAACCATTGTTGATTGAACAGATGGCACAACGTTATATGTCAGCGCTAAAGTAATCGTATAGTATAAATATTTATATGGTGCTATGTCAGCATATAACAAAATTTGTAGTTCTTTTTTTCCATAAAATATGTTTAAATGTATTTTGATCGCGCTTTCCTGAGCGTATTCAATTTGTATGTTTAATAGTTGGTAACGTTAATATTGCTAAAACATATTAATAAGGAATAATAAGGAGTAGGCGTACAAATATACCGATCGAAGGATTAATTAATCAGTATCATTTAATTAAATATCTTCTAAGAGTTGATTTTTATTTTGATGACGCTATAATCTTAGTTAATGATTTGTATCGGGTAACAATTCTTATTTTTTATCGTAGGTGACTAAACATGGAAAGATTGAATTTAGAAAGATTTAAAATGTTAGCTGCAGCAGCAACGCTAGCAATGTTTGCAGGAACAGCGATCGCTGAGACTGAATTATACGGCTGGGTAAACGAAGCAATTATGCACACAGATGATGGCTTTGAAGGCAGCACATTATTCGTAAGCAACGCTTACAACCTTAACACTTTAGGTGTTAAATCATCTGGCCACTTAAACAAGTGTGTAATGTTCGGCGGTCAATTAGAAGGCTTATTCGATGTGAATAACTCTCGCATGGTCGGCCAATTAGATAATACAGATCTAGAGTCAAACAACGTAGTTGTTAAGACAGCTGATACATGGGTTGATGGTGGATGTTGGGGTAAATTATCTTTAGGTTACGGCTATGCTGCTTCCTATAAGATTATGGACATGTCATACGCTGGTGTTGCTGATACAGTAGCAAGTGTACAAGTTCAAAATACAGCTGGTGGCATGAGATTGCACAGCAGCTCTTCAAACGTACGCGCAACTGCAACAGACCCAACAATCAACGCATACTTTAACGCTCCAGACGGTGTTGGTTCAATCGACAGCTATACAACACGTTATGCTGCTAAGAACCGTATTCGTTACGATTCTGACAAGTGGTGTGGTTTAGGGTTTTCCGCATCTTTCGGTTCAGTACAGCCGATTGATCGTGTTGAAACTGTTTTCGACGCTGGTGCACGTAACAGCCGTCAATTTGTTGACGCAGCATTACGTTATGAAGGTAACTTCTGTGACTTCTTATTATCAGCTGGTATCGCATGGGCTAAATACACACGCGATGGCTTAAGAACTGAAGATCGTACAGATTTAGCAGTTGCTACTCGCGATACAAGAATCTGGTCTGGTTCGATTGCTGGTGAACATAAATGCACAGGTCTAAACGTAGCTGTTGCTTATGGTAACCAACGCCATATCATAGATGCATTAAACAACAAGAAAGTATGGTACTTCCAAGTTGGTGATCGTCTATGCTTAACACATTACGGTAAGACAAACCTAGTATTAGATTACTACTGGGGTAAAGACAACCTAGTTAATAACGACAAGGCTCAGTCTTACTCAATTGGCGCAGTACAAGACTTCGACAAAGTTAATACATCTGTATACGCAACAGTACGCGGCTACAAAGTTAACGATGGTATTAACTTAGCTGGTGTACGTACAAACTATGACAAGGTTTGGGTAGCTCAAGCAGGTGTCTTGTTCAAGTTTGGCGCAATGCTATAACAAAAAGATCGCGTGTGTAGACGTTGTAGGAATGTAGTTTGTTAAGTAGTTAGTTGTGCGTAACCCCAGGAAACTGGGGTTGCAACCCTAAAAACAACTATAGTTACCAAGATAAAACTTGGTTGTGCCCTGCAAATCATCGAGTTCCGGCAACGTTTACACAACATCTTGATTGAAGTATTAAAACTAAAACTAAATCTAAATCCCCTCACAAAAATCTCAAACTTTTAAAAACTAAGCAGCTATGGCTTTTTGTTCCAGTATTCAATGACCCAGCCTTTAGAGGTACTGTTTAAGCAGCATAATGCCCCAGTACTGATTTTAATCATATTATTGTTACTAAACATATTAAAATCCTCGGTTAAATAAGGTGCAAAACGTGCGATGCCGTTACTAGTTACTACTAACACGGTTTGCTCCGGTAGCTTATGTAATAACATTGCTGCAAACTCATGCCAGTTTTTAATAATCTGTTTTGGATCGACATTCCAACCATTTGGCACGATTGCATCTTGATCCCAAGCCTCTAATGCTGTTGATCCCAAACGCGCAATCACTTCTGTTTCAGGTTTACCTTCATCTGGTCCATAATCAATTTCATCAAAAATATGGCTTTGCCGGATTGGAATTGGATTTTTTGCTGTAGCTAAAGCAATTTTGGCAGTCTCAATAGTACGCTTTAAGAAGCTGGCAAAAGCTGCATCAACCTTTATACCATTATCATGCAAATAATTCCCTAAACGCTCAGCCTGTTCTCGGCCAGAAATGGATAGAGGTAAGTCCGTATGTTTACCAACACGAAGAATAGTATCACCAGGATCAAAAGTATTACCGTGGCGCGCAATTAATAATTTTGTCATTTTTTATTTAAAAGTTCCGTTACAAATTTGGCATCATCTGGTGTATCAACCCCACGCCAAGCATCAAGATTATCCAATAACACCGGTACGGTAATAATCTTATACCCATTTTCCAGCAGGCGTAATTGCTCTAAACCCTCAAGCTGCTCATAGTTTCCTTTTGGTAATTTAGAAATTACTTCTAGCATGTCATAAGTGTAACCATATAAACCAAGATGCTGGTAGATTGGGGAGTTTTCACTTCGAGATCTTAACTCTGCTTCGTTGCGAATCGCAGGAATAATTTGCTTTGAAAACCATAAAGCTTCATTGGCCTTATTGAAAGTAACTGTGGTACCGCTAAACGGGTTAGATATTTTATTAGCTCGTAAAATGTCTAATTGTTCCCAATTTAATTGTTTAATTGGGGTAACAACTGCTTTGCTGGTATGAATTCGCAGACTATTAATTAAAGATTCAATCACATTGACCGGGGTTAACGGAGCATCCCCTTGTAAATTAATCACTGCAGTCGGTATATCTTTTAATTGCGCTACAGCAGCAATAATACGATCAGTGCCGCTCGGACAATCCTCAGGTGTCATTACCGCTGATACACCAATTTCATGGGCATGATCAAAAATTTTTTGGTGATCAGTAGCAACTAGAACACTCACGTTGCTGATCTTTGCTGCAGCTTTTATTGCGACCGCACATACGTGTTGCAGCATAGTTTTATTACCAAGCTGTAATAAAGGTTTTCCTGGCAAACGAGTTGACTGATATCTAGCAGGAATTATTATCAGAATGTTATTAATACTACCCATGTTACTCACGAAAGAATTCAATACTGAAAAAAAGTGGGCCGTGATCTATAAAATACACTGCCCACCAAATTAGGAGATGAAAAATTGAGTATGCTAAAACAACATACTCTGAAAAGTATATTAAAAAAACTTTTAAAACTCAATTACTGCCTCAGTCGAACCAATTAGAATTTTATCGGCACCGCGCATTGCAAAAATACCGTTGCAGACTACGCCAGGAATTTGATTGATCTTATTTTCTAGTTCAATTGGCTGCGTTATATGCCAGCCAAAAACATCAAGAATAATATTGCCGTTATCGGTGACAAAATCTTGACGGTATTGCGGTTGTCCGCCTAACTTTACTAATTGTCGAGCGACAAAACTACGCGCCATAGGGATTACCTCAACTGCTATCGGAAATTTACCAAGCACATCAGCTTTTTTGTTGGCATCGACAATACAAATAAATTTGCTGCTAGCGTTGGCAATAATTTTCTCACGAGTTAAAGCTCCACCACCGCCTTTGACTAGTTGGCGTAAGGAGTTAAAAGCATCGGCACCATCGATATAGACCGCTAATTCGTCAACATCATTGAGTGCAACAATAGGAATTTGGAGTTTTTTTAGACGATTTTCTGTCTCGATCGAACTAGCTACTGCACCAGCAATATTATTCTTTATTGCAGCTAATTCCTCAATAAAATAGTTAACTGTACTGCCGGTGCCAACCCCGATTATTTGATTTTGCGGTATATATTGTAAAGCTGCTTTGGCAACATTGATTTTCATTTGTGCTATTGCTTGTTTATCCATTTGACCTATCCCAACAACTAATTCCCTAAGGATAAACTAAATCTTACAAAATTAACAAACATTTACTTGCAAAATTTAGTACATCGTCTAAATTATTAATATACAAATCATTAAAAAAATTGAATTAAGTAGGGCAACAACGGTGATTAGACGTAAACCGGACATTTTATTAGCATTAATAGTAATCCTAACCTTTGGGGTAGTGGTTAGTAGCTATGCTGCCGGTTTAATATAATCTAGTTCTTTGTTTTATTTACTTCATAGATCCGTTTTTCTGTAACTATTAGATCGAGTTGCCAGTCCCAGCTGTCTATGGGTATTGTGTTAACTTTTTGGCAGTCGAAAGCTAAGCCTATTAATTTAGGAAGCTTTTTACTTTGCGTGCGATGTAGATCGGCGAAGGCTGCATCATAAAAGCCACCGCCGCGACCCAGACGCCAACAATTGGCGTCGAAGCCCACAAGTGGGACAAAGATTATATCAAGATTGATAGAATCTATAAGTAAGGAATAGCTAGTATCTGGTTCTAAAATACCATAACGGTTTTTTAGCATAGGGGTTTGGGTGTCATATGCTGCAAAAGCTAACGTTTGGCGATTTTTTAGGCACAATACTGGTAAAAAACAATGCTTACCTTTATTAAGGGTAGCATTTATTAGGGGCATACAACTAATTTCGTTGTCGGTTGGCCAATAAAAGGCTATCTGGCGAGCCTCTTTATATACAGGTAAATTGCAAGTAAGTGAGCAGATTCTTTCTGCAGCTTGTGCTTGCTCATCTAACGGGATAAGGTTACGTCGCGTGCGTAATTCTTTTCTTAGCTCATCCTTAAGCATGAGGTGGTGCTCTCCACTCTGCCGTTACAGTTCAGTGGCTTGAACCCTTTTGGTTCAAGTGGGTACCAAGTTGAAGTATCAGGCTTTCTACTCAAGGTAGACATGCACAACAACGTCATATTAGTGGTTCCCGAATTAGAAGATATCGGCTCAAAACTCTATAAACCGCTCTCGAACATTGCAGAGAGCACCACTTATGATGGTATACCTACTAAAAATTGGCGTCAAGCGTAGCTTATTAGTATATAAATGCGTTAAGTATTATGTCATAAACTAAAAGAACATAGAATTTATTTGACAGTCACTAAAAAATCAACGATTATTTAGTTTATGGTATATATTAAGCGGATTTTAGGTGATATTGCACTGAAAACTTTAGCCAGGGGCAAAAGCATCTTACTTTTAGGTGCAAGGCAAACTGGGAAGACGACTTTTGTTCGGCACGAATTAAAGCCTGATGTGGAAATTTCTTTTGTAAGACAACAGGATCGCTTACGTTATGAAAAGAACCTTAATCTTTTGGAGCAGGAAATAGTATCTTTAGCTCAGAGGCATTCTAAGAAACCCTTAGTCTTTATTGATGAAATTCAAAAGATCCCGCGGCTAATGGATTCAGTACAATATCTGATAGACAAAGATATTGCTCAGTTTATTTTGAGTGGTTCTTCAGCTCGGAAATTAAAACATGGTAAAGAGATTAATTTGTTGCCTGGTAGGGTAGTTTGCTATAACTTTGCTCCTTTGAGTTATTTGGAGATACCAAATGAATTTTTAAAGTTGGAGCAATTATTAGTGTTTGGATCTTTACCTCATATTATAACAGAGCAAGACGAACAGAATCGTGAAGTTGATCTAGCATCATACGTAACAACATATTTAGAAGATGAAATACGAGCAGAGGCAGCCGTGCGTAATATTGGACACTTTGCGCAATTCCTGCAGCTTGCTGCAGGTGAAAGTGGCGAAAAATGTAATATGTCACGCTTATCGCAAGATATCGGCGTTGCTGTTTCTACAATAAGTAATTACTTTGAAATTCTTGATGACTGTTTAATAGCTTATAGAATCGAGCCAATTAGCGATACTACAACCAAACGTAGGCTGATAAAATCTGCACAATACCTTTTTTTTGACTTGGGAATTCGTAGAGTATGCGCTAATGATGGGGTTAAATTACCTTCGAGATTGCTCGGAAAATTATTTGAGCAATACATAGGCTTACAGTTGCTTACTTTTAGAGATTTATACAATTCGCTAATAAAAATTCGTTATTGGCACGATAGTGCCGGGCCAGAAATTGATTACGTTTTAGAAATTGCTGGAAAATATATACCTATAGAAGTAAAGTGGTCCGAAGCTCCAAATGCCAGGGATTACAAATATTTAGAGAGATTTCTAGTAGAATACGATAATGCAGATGAGGGCTATATTATTTGCCGCACTCCAAATCGCTACTCTATTTCCAGTGGCAATAAGATTATAACTGTATTACCTTGGAATGAAACGCATACAATATTTTCAAGTCATTGAATTTAGGTAGCCTTAATTTGTGTAGGAGCTGCCCAAAATTTGCAAAAAGTTCAAAAATGTTCAGGGCAATCAGTGCAATTGCCCTGGTTTCAAAACCCTGGTTTCAAAAATGAACTTTGACACAATGAACCATTCTAACATAATGTTGTTTTTTGTTTTTACAATTAAAAAGGTGCAGCCACACTAAATGGCAAAGAATCATAATAAATTTTATCGCATAATAGTTGGTTTAAAGAATCAAACATTAACCGAGTTAAATCTTGATGCTGAGGAATTAACTCAAGATGATATTGCTGCATTAAATGATGCGTTGCGTGGTAATATTTCAATTAAACATATTTCATTACGTAATAACAAATTAACAAAAATAGCAATCGAACCAACTCTGGCTATCCTGGGCAGTAAGACCTATCCTATAAAAATTAATCTTGAAGGCAATGACATAACTCCTGCTGAATTGCCACGCTTGTATTCTACTAACCTCACAATACAATATGCAGAATCTTTACAAGAAGATATACCATCTTTAACACAATTTGATTTGCAAGAATACGGGGAACTTTTTGCACAAATACAGGCTGATTCAGACATTAGGGGTACTCCTTTTGAAGGTAACATAATCCCGGATGTATTCAAGCAAATGAATATGTTGTTGCAGGATATTTCAGGAAATCCACTTAGTGGTTATATCGATAATACTAATTACCTAGATGCTTCTGAACTATATCGTGATGTTTCAAACCAGTTGTACTTGCTGCAGTCTAAGGATCTAAATGTTGATGAGTTATACAAAACATTTGTTAATAACAACAACAGACTTGTAGTGCCATGTGGTTTCGAAAAACATGCAATTGTGGTTGAATTTGAATTGCGTGGTGATATTTTAAGTATTGCAGTATACAATACTGGTTTGGGATCTCGTAACCACGAATTAGAATTAAAAAATGGCAAGAAGCGACATAGGAGCTGTGTTCGTTACAATATTAAGCTAAAAGATCCTGCAATTGAAGCATACGGTAAGCAAATACCTTCTATTTTAGAACTAATTTCGCCAGAAGGTTTGGCGTCAGATATATATGGACGTGAAATTCAAAAGTTTTATGATGAATTGCAAAGTATATGTTCGATGTATCCGGGAAGTAGTATAGATCATAATGATTCAACTCTAATAATTGGACAAAGAAGTGGAACTTGTGTCTGGAAATCTATGTTTCGTTTTGTGCGCGAACATGTTAAAAAAATTAACCCTGGACATGATATAGAACTCCTAATAAAATATGATATAAAAATTCGTACCCTTTTAGCATTAAAACAACAACTTAAAGATCCAAATAAAATTAAGATTACCAGGCAACTTATTGATATTATACGATTTAGCTGTGAAAACAACACTAGACTGGCAAAAAAACTTTACGAGCGGAAAATTATTACTGCAACCAATTTACAAGCTGGATTGCTATTATTCGATGAAGTTTTAGAAATGTTGCCAGGTTTGGAAAGTAGAATAATAGACAATTTAAAATTTGATGAGATGATTTCAAAGGTAAGAAGTGGTGGAAACATTATAAAACCTAAGCCTGATACATCTGAAACAACCACTAGAGAATTTATACCCCTGACGCACAGATTAGAAACAGATTTTCCCATAACTGAGGTAGATGATTTGAATGCTGCGATACAAAAATTACTTACAAACATCGGAGCAAATCAGTATGAAGACGATGAATACTTGCGATCCTTAGTCGAATACGCAATATTACAAAGTTCTAAAATCATCGAGTATGCAGATGATCAAAACATCCATTTAGAATATCTTAAAAAAATGCAAAGTCTGCTAGACGAGTACTCTAAAATATTGATTAAAAGTAGGGAGTGTTACGATAATGAAACTCGGATGTTAATAATAGTTAAATCATTACTGACTAGCCTTAAAATATTTAAAAAATATGCAACATTAGAAAAATTACGGCCTTGGATGTATGGCATCTATCAAATTTTGAATATGCAATTACTTGCAAATCCTCATAACGCTGAATTATATCGAGAATTGGTGGCCGAATATAAATCATTGAGCAACGGGTGTAAATTAGAAGGTTTTGATCCCTATATGAATATGCATATTTATGAGAGCAATGCAAGTGCTAATGCTTACTTGTCTGAGCTAGATACGAGTTTACCAAACACAGGCTTAGAAATATTTATACAATTATCTAAAGTATTCAGAGCATGTTGCAATATTTCTCTTTTAAGCAAGAATACAAGAAAACTTGAGGATTATAATTCTGAAATCTTGGTTATGAAGGAGCGGTTCAGTGATAGTACAACCAAGATAGAAACAGCCGAAAGCTTAAGGTCGTGTATTGACAAAAAGAAACCAATTTACCTTCAATCAGTACATGTAGAGACAGAAGCAGTTACCCCAGAAGATATATTTATATTACGGAATGTCGATAAAATATATTCTAGGGGTTTATTAGAATTATATAAATACAAATCTATATATTGTCCGTTTAATTCATCAGCTAATGCTTACTTGCCACATGGTAAAAATGTTAAGGTAGAAGATGTTGTAGCTAGCCAATTGCAAAGCATTTTTGCTGAAAAAACTATATCATTTTCTAGATTAGAGGATTTTTTAAGAAGGCATGTTCTTGAGTTTACTGATCAAAAGTATATTGACATATTAAATATTCGAATTTTTACAAATGATGCAATTGGCGTACAGTTGGCTATAAATCCAAAAAATATTTTAAGCTTTATTCAAAGCTTGCAAGAAATATTAACTATGCAATACGATTCTTTTGATAGCATATCGCCGCGTAGCATTTTCCCCATATCAATTTTTTATTTATCTGCTTGGTATATCCTTAAGTCTGCAAATTGCTGTAAAGACCTCGAAAGCTACAACACAATAAAATCTTATATCGCCTCATGTAATAATTTAGACATTATAGATATTAAGCTAAGAGCTATCGAGGACAAGGGGCTGCAAAGCACACAACAATATTTTGATTTAATATATTATAAAATACTACATTATCAAATACAGCAAGAATTAAACGGAGAAATATCTGCTTCGCAAGTTTTGGATGTGCTACAAAGTTTAGTTAGATTAACATTATCTCCAGCAAGTAATAGGCTTCTGAGAAATATTACTCAAGTATTTAAAAATAACATATTAGAGAAGCTATCGGCTGATTTTATGGCCCAAAATGGGAAAATGTTGGCTGAAAATATACTAAAAGTTGTAGGTGATGAGTCACGGGATTTTTCAGAAATAGTATTTGATGAAAATCAAAAAATATTAAGCTTCTTAAGTGGAGGCACGAAGTATACATACTATATGCAAAGTAATATTCTCTCTATATCAGGTAAAGAGTTGGGAATTATTCCAGAAAAATTTAGGGATAATAGCTATTTCAAAGACATTTTTACCCCTTTGCCAACTCACTGTTTGGTACTTGATGAGAACGCAATATCCTTCAAGTACAAAGGATATAATTACTTTGTTAAATATACATCATTTGGTATTCATATTAAACGAGATGAAGGGCAACTATATATGGTTGCCAATCAACAAGATAATGTATATGTAAAATTAGAATTACCAATTACTTTGCTAGATAAACAATTTTGCATATATAATTCTGAGGATGCAGATTACATCGCAGATAAACAAACCCAGTTAGATTTGTATAAAATTTTATGGGCCGAACCTGTTGTTGTCACAAGGCTTGCAGATGCAGCAAAATTGATAAATTTATCAGGCGAACCTTTTGACTCGATTATGTATTTTGAACATAAAGCATTTATAGAATGTTGGGAACTAACCAATGGGAAAATTCAGATCTGTTTACGACGTTATGGTATTACTATTGAATACTTTCCTGAAAATCCAAAAAGCTTATTGTTAAAATCTGCTACTTTTCAAGGTAATTATGAACTACTGGAAAGTCCTAAATATAAGCAGACAGTTCCAGATGGCTTGAATCTGATTGATGCTAACGGTCAGATTTTAACTTTACTTCCTGTGCAGCATTTTATAGCTCGTCCAAAGGAAATTGAAGCTGAAGATGAATTTACTCCGATCATTTTTGATAAATATGCAGCAGTGCATTTATTTAAAGATACAAATTGTGCCTATTTTGATGCAATTAAAAATCCGCAAAACGTAACTTTGGGTAATTCAGCCAATTTTATCCTATTAAAAGAAGACAAACGCAGCTTAATTTGTAATAATGCTAAAGAATACTATTACTTAGCATATTACCTAATCGGTCGCGGTAAATTAGAACTTGCAATGATCTGTTTGCAAAAAGGCAGTGCGATCAATAGCCAAGCTAACAGCATGGTGGCATTAAAATGGTTGTTCGCAATTATAAATGAATCCCCTGTTGAACTTAAATCAATAAGCCTTAGAGTGGGAAAGGTTAAACAATTGGACAGCAAACGAATTGGTCTATTAATTAGGGCTAGTTATCAATACTTGAAGGAGCAAAATACTAAGTATTTAAAACAGACTGATGTTATTAGGATATTAGAACTTCTGCAAATATACATTGAAAATTTTAATAATGTGCCATTAAATTTCCGTTTGAGTAGAGTTGAAGAATTTGAATTAATTGGTACCATTGCAGCATTTCCAATTTCTAAAAATTATAGCCTAATGGCTAGATTAAATTGGATTAAAGCAAATTTAGACAGGGTTGGACATTATGAAACTAAGGATATTGTTAGACAATACCGGTGTAATGATTCTACCATATCAATGCAGTTGAGTATTCCAAACGATAACAATTACCGGGTATACGTAAATACGCAAGCCTATCAGGAGATAAAATTTGATAGGAAATCGATCTATAAGACTATTGCAAACCTCACATTGGATGAAATCAGCAGTATATATTTTGTTAAATTCGTAAAATATATCGCAACAACACCTATGACAGATGCCATACTGTTAGAGCTGAAGATTCGATTAACAAAATTACTATCAGCAGCCGAAGACCCAGCACACAATTCAGAATATAGTATTAATAATAAACAGCAGCAGCGAGATTTGGTCAAGTGGCTTTTATATCTTATGAAGAAATGTGAAGATGATCCGACTTACGGAATTGCTATGGAAAAACTGCTGTTACAGTGTATAGGTAATAAAGCAGTTTTTAGTATCAGCGAATTTTTAAAATTACTTTTAGCTAAAGATTTTAGTGGAGTACAGAGCAACGATATTGCATTTAGCTTTGATATGACCGAAATAAATTTTTTAGAGTATTCCGAAAATATTATCCATGCGATTGATGGTAGTCTTTACAGCGATCATTCTGATAAGACAGTTAAGCCAGAGTTCAATGTTAATTTGCAAGATCTTATGGATAGATACAGTGTGGCAAATTTATCAGAAGATATTTGCGAAATTAAAGTTGATGAATCCGAAACTCCCCAATGGCTGGCTGGTGTTGAAAAATCTAGAGTACGACATAGGGATGATTATATTGCAGGTGTCAGAGCTAATAGCATTGCTAGATCTAATTTGATTCGGCAAGTTGCAAGGAATAATTTTGTAAAGGACGAAGACAAAATAGTAGCTTTGCGAGATAAAATTCGACAGTTGGAAGATGTGATTTATCAAAAGTTTAACATTACTGAAAATTTAGAACAACAAGCGCTTAGGCTCTCTGGAATTAAGCCTGAATTAACTATTCAAAAAATACTGCGTATATTTTTGCAACAAGAACCAAAGATTTTCTTAGATAACAGTTTTATGAATTTCGCACAGGCAAGTGAAGTAAATCAATTACTATTTGAGTATCTTTTTGCTTACACAGAATTGCAGGCACTGGAGCGCAACGAACCGATTGCACCACGTGCCTATCTAAAAGAGACCGATCTTAGACTAATTGCTACTTGTCTACTTATTGAGAAAGAGTCAAATATCCGAGTGTATGAGCAGCAGCTTGTAAACATTAAGCATATAATTAACCAAGATCAAACACCAAATGCTATTATTCAAATGGCCATGGGTCAAGGCAAAACTAGGGTAATGGCTCCTATTATTGCTATGTTAAATGCCAATGGTAATGATCTTTCTTTATATATTGTGCCTGATGCTCTTTTTGAGTCGACCGTAAACGATATTAGAAATACGTCAGCTACAGTTTTTGGTAAGATACCCATTGCAATTAATTTTTCAAGAGAACAAAAAAATTTAATAAATCTAGAAGTAATATATATTAAACTACTAGCGGCGATCCAAGATCGGAATTTTGTAGTGATGACGCCGGCTACAATACATGCCCTTTATTTAACACGACGTGAATGCCGGTTGAGGCTTGATGAGGTTCAGAATGAGGATGAAATTAGCGAATTACAACAATGTGCAGATCTTTTAGATAATATATTTTTCATCTTTAAAAAGAGTGGGGTGTGCACCATCGATGAAATTGATCAAGTGCTGAATATTGAGGTTGAATATAATTATGCAAGTATAGAGCATAAGAGCATAACTGCAAAGTTTCCAAATTTATTGAAAATAATGCAGGATTTCTATGCAGTTTTAAAAATCGTTCCCTTGCCAGCTACATCATACCAAAACATGTATGTTCATGATATTATTATAGGAAAAGCTAGAAAGCCTACAGTGACTGAATGGTCTACTATTCAACAAGATATAGCAGAAGCAATTTATTCCCATTATTTATATAGATTGAATATTGATAAGGATAAAGCAATTCTATGTCTACTAGGTAAAGCAGATCTAAAAGAAGTCGGCTTTAATCTAACTGAGGCTGATAAAGATATGTTAGCAACATTTAAGTTCCAGCTGGCAGATTTACTGAAGTTTACGTTAGATGCGGCATATCTAGAGGAATATGGTGCGAAACAGGTTGATCCATTAAATTTTTCTGATGTGTTGGCGATTCCACGTTACCAGCAAGTGCCAATTGTTGGATCAGAGTTTTCTGATCAACTAACGACTTTGAATTTTACTATTCTGTCTTTTTTGAATTTGAATACTGCAATATCGTCAGAAGTGCTAACCACGTTTTTTAACGACTTTAAGCTACGGTATAATGCCGCGAACCAGGAAAAAAGGCTAACATTAATTCTTGAACTTGTTGATTTACTTGATATTAGTAAGGAAAGATTTAAGCTGGCTTTGTTGAATGATCCTGATTTTATAAATGAGATCAGCATTAAATCAAAAACAAATACTAAACTAAAAGAATATTTACTAAATAAATATATTTTACCTAATATAAGTGAAAGTGATTATGAGTTAGAATCGCATTCATTTACTTTCAATAGCATATTTAAATGCTTAAGTGGCTTTTCTGGCACCTTAGAAAATATTAAAACCTTTGATCCTCAGATGTCTTTTGCAAATCAAGATCAAAGTTTAGGAACAGATGGTGCTGTTTTAGATTTAATTATTAGCATGGAACCAGTCGTAAGGTTAGCCAAAAAGGGGATAGTCAAAGGCAGCAGTTATTTTCACTTTTAGATATTAACGGCACTGAAAATAAAAACTTAAAAGCTATTATTGATGTTGGTGCGGCATTTAAAGAGCTAGGTAGTAATAAAGACATAGCAAAACTTATTGCAGAATATTTTAAGTCTGATCTAAGATACTCAGAGATTGAATATGTATTATTCTTTGACAACAATACCCTGTGTGCTTTAAAGGTTGCCAACTCAGAAGTTACGGTAATTCCAAATACTTCGCAGTCAGCGATAAATGCGGTCTGTGGTTCTTTTAATAAATATTTTACTTTTTATGACCAGGCTCATACAACAGGCGTAGATATTAAACTGCAACCGACTGCACATGGTGTTTGCACCATTGGGGAAAACACCTTAAAGCGCGATTGTTTACAAGGTATAAAGCGCTTAAGAGATTTTAAAATCGGTGGCTTACAAACTATAGAATTTTTTGTTAGTGAAAGTGCGCAAAACAAGCAACCTTTATTAGATGATTGGGATTTAGATGCTGTGTTATCTTTTGTGCTTGGAAACAGCATTAAAAAAGCTCTAGATCTCAATTATCGTGCAGCTCAACTCTTAATGGAACAAAGATTAGTAAACATGTTTTCTACAGTTGCCTTAGATCAAAAGTTCAGTACCAGATTGTATCGCGATGTTTTGACAACGATTCAAGATCCTAGCCTTTATTCTCGTTACGGTGCATTTGGTGTTGTTATGGAAACTAAAGCCGCACTAGAGTTATATAGAGATATCTTAGTAGAAAAAATTAAAAGACATAATCTGGATGTGGCTGAATTTAGCACTTATTGCGATTCTATTATTAACACCTACATCGAAGATTGTGCCTTAACAGTTAATTCTTCTTTATCTGCAGCGCAAATTACTAGCGCCAGATTTGTAAGTAGAGAAGAACAGTCGGAGCAAGAAGAGATTGAAACAAATATTGCGCGTTCATCGCAACCAGAACCAAGGTTTGACTTAGGTCGGCAATATTTTGCAAAGAATATTCGAGAATTTATGGAAAAGCACTTCTACAAAAATTTGTTCTGCGATTATCTTGGTGATCCAAATATTAGTTTATCTCAATTTATGCTTGATGATTGCGATAAAGTATTATTTCGTAGTGAAGCAGGAATTATAGATTTTTATAAGGCCAGTAATGTTAGCCAACAAATGTATGATGTACAAAAGCATGTATACTATGTAGTTGAATATATTGATAATGATGCAGCCCCAGTTTATTCTTTAATCGATGAAGAAAATAAAGATCTGCTAATACATTCTCTAAGTGGATTGAATCCAATTTCCAACCCAGACAATTGGAAGTTAGATTCTGGCGAAGAAATTCACGTATATAATATTGCAAATCAGGCTGAATTCCACAGTGTTGCTTCGCAGCGCACTCTACCGCTAGATGTTTTACTCCGGGTCCTATTTTATAATGCTGATATTAATCAATTAATTAGCATGATGAATGACGGAGCTCACGATTTGGTCAAGGCTTACTTTGATTTTGATACTAATAACAAGTTAGAATATCTAAAACGAAAAGTGTTTTGCTTCCGTCCAGATCAGAAATTAGCTTTTAAAGAATTTAAAAATATACTTGGAATACCAGAAGAACAAGCTGAAATTGCTACGCAAACGACACCAGTCGACGCTATTTTATTGCCACACCTAGAATATAGTCGGTTAGCAAGAAATTTAAAACATGAGGATACGAGACGGTTAATGCATAGTTACAAGCTACACGGCAAAGCTACAACTGATCTATTTCCAGATTTTAAATACTCACCGTATAAGGCATTTAACATAAATAAGAATTCTTCATTTTATCTAGCCATTCATGAAAGGCTTGAATTTATAATTGAACGTGCATTAGAATCAGTAGATATTGAAAAGAAGGTTGAATTGCTTGCCCCAGAAATTTTGGCGGCGTCTAAATCAACCTTAGAATATTTAGAGCAACGAAAATCACAACCTGGATTAAAGCCCCCTGTCGGGACACTGCCTAGTTCTATGTATGCAGTATTATTGCAAAATGCATCGCGGCTTGAGGAGTTTTGCCGCAGCCCAGAAGTGTATAGACAATACTTGACTGATTACTATGGCCGTAAGAAGCCATTTGTGCCACGCGATACTATCTTCGAAACGGGTGACGCTAGGACTACATCATACCTCGATTTGATCGCTTTTACCCTGAAACGCACTATTGAATTACGCACTACAGATGGCAGGTATTGTAAGGTGGGGAGTAGACACGAGCTTGCCGACGAATTACCCCAATTTTTCAGCGACATCTTTATAGGCTATGACGGCGAGCATTTTTATAAATTAAAGCCTAAGAAACCATCGTCAGCATCGGCACCAAAACCTTAGATTATTAGTTGTTCGTATCAGTTAACAGGGGACAGTGCATCTTCTAACTTTAGATACATTCCATGAACTTGCTTATTAGTATCCGCAAGATTTTCTTTAACTTGTAATAATTCGTTAGCGAGGTTTAAGGCAGCCATAACTGCTATTCTTTCTAAACCTATAACCCTACCAGAGGCTTTGATTTCTTTCATTTTGCTATCTAGTAATAAGGCTGCATCAATTAAATGATGGGTTTGATCTTCCGGGCATGACACTTGGTAATCCTTGCCAAGAATTTTGACAGCAATGCCTTTGATGTTGGCCACTTTTTATCCTCATTTTTGTTAATGCATAACAAAAAATGTAATGCAGCGTGATACAATAGTCAACAATTCAATTAACTATAGTAGTTGATTATATGACTAAACAAATAACTTATAATGACTTAGAGTTGGTGTTGCAGGATTTAGATGCACAGCTCTCGGTTGCAGAAACACATGGCTTATTAACCGGTATGTTATGTGTGGCTGAACCGAAAGATGCTACTGCTTGGAAAAGTGCTTTGCTGGAGGTTTTAGATTGTGCTAAACCAGAGCGGCAGCAATGGGCGGTATTCACGAAGCTTAGAAATAAAATTTCTAAAGATTTTACCAAAGATAAGTTGAGTGTGCTATTTCTACCAGATGATGACGCGCCGTTAACGCAACGTTTACAAGCATTGGCGGATTGGGTAAGTGGTTTTTTAAGTGGTATGGCCATGATGGGCGTATCTGCCGCGGATCTTGCTAATCCAGTGGTTAAAGAATTAGTGGAAGATTTAACGCAAATTGCAAAATTGAGTCCTAAGACAGATGATAGCGAAGAGGATGAAAAGAATTTTGCTGAAATTGTAGAATATGTGCGCATTGCGACTCAAAATATTTATATTGAGTTACAGGCTGGTAAAGAAAAGCTATTGCATTGATACGGAATAAAACATGGATGAATTTAAGAATCGTAGGAACAAACTGGCGCAGCAATTAAGTAATGACAGTATTATGCTGTTGCGCGGTGCTAAATTGCAACATAGAAATTCAGATGTTGAGTATTTTTTTCGGCAAAATAGTGATTTTTATTACCTAACGGGATTTGCTGAGCCTGATGCTGTAATGGCGTTAATAAAAGATGCTAAAGGGCAAGTAGAATATGTATTATTTAACCGGCCGAATGATCCTGAGGCTGAGATCTGGAATGGTAAACGTGCTGGTCAAGCGGGTGCCAAGCTAGATTTTGGCGCTGATGCTGCGTACGATATTGCTGATCTTGATAAAATTATTCCGACTTTATTAGAAAATAAAAAAATATTTATTATCCAGTCGGGGCTTGTGAAGAATTCGATGCTGCAATTATGAAGTGGTTAAATGTCGCACGCCATAACTTCCATTTTAAATCTCGGCTTGAACCACAGTCTGTATTACAAGTTCCAAGTATTTTAATAGATATTTTACCGTTGATTTCTGAAGCGCGTTTATTTAAATGTCCAGTAGAAATTGAATATATGCGCCGCGCCGCGCAAATTTCTGCTTTAGCTCATAAACGTTTGATGGAGCAGTGTAGGCCAGGGCAGATGGAGTACCAACTCGAGGCGTGGTTCAATGCATATTGTTTAGAAAATGGCTGCCGTGGATTGGCGTATAACTCCATAGTTGCTAGCGGCAATAATAGTTGTACCTTACATTATGTTGCAAATGATCAAGCAATTAAAAATAATGATTTGATTCTAGTAGATGCTGGTGGCGAATATAATTATTATGCCGCAGATATAACACGCACCTACCCAGCAAATGGCAAGTTTACCAAAGAACAACGTCAGATTTACGAGCTAGTGTTGCGCGCACAGCTTGCTGGTATTGATCAGGTAAAGCCAGGAAATCGTTGGAATAGCGTGCAGGATACAATGGTAAAAATAATAACTACTGGGTTACTAGAGCTTGGAATTTTAAAAGGCGATTTGCAACAATTACTTACTACAAAAGCACACCGGCAATTTTATATGCATAGCAGTGGTCACTGGCTTGGAATGGATGTGCATGACGTTGGCGATTATAAAGTAGATGGTAATTGGCGTACATTCGAGCCAGGCATGGTTTTAACTGTCGAACCAGGAATTTATATTCACAATTCGACTAAGAATATTGACTCTAAATGGCTCGGTATTGGCATAAGAATTGAAGACGATCTCTTAGTAACATCCAACGGAAATGAAGTGCTTTCCAGCCTAGCCCCAAAACAAATTGCAGAGATTGAGCGTGGTTGAATATGAAGTAGTGATTATTGGGGGTGGTTTAGTTGGCGCGGCATTAGCGCGCAGCCTTGCACAACATAATATTCATAGCCTAGTATTAGATAACCAAACCGAAACTGCATTATACGCCTCTGAACTAGACAATCGCGGTATTGCTTTATCGTATTCTAGCGTTCAAATTTTAAATAGTTTAAATTTATGGCAGAAAATTCTTAATGCTCATGCAATTCGAACTGTACATATATCAGAACAAGGTGCCTTTGGGTTTACTAAGTTAACCGCTGCAGAGCTGAATTTGGATGTTTTAGGGTATGTAGTAAGTGCTGCAGAACTTGGTAAAGCTCTAGTGCAAAATTTAAGCTCAGAACTAATTACAGTTATGCGTCCGATACATATTACAGCTGTACACTATCAACCAAGCGGATGTTGGCAATTAGAGTTTAGTGGTAACAAAATTCGAGCTAAAATACTAGTCGCTGCTGATGGGGCAAATTCACTGCTACGTAACTACGCTGCCGTTGCTGTTAGTACTAAGGATTATCAGCAGACAGCAATAGTTTGTAATATCGATACATCACAGGCAACAGATATTGCCTATGAACGATTTACCGCACAAGGAGTATTAGCTTTGTTGCCGTTTGGTAAGCAACAACTTAAATGTGTTTGGACCGTGCCGAATACCATACTAGCACACATGCAACAATTAGAAGATAGTGAATATTTGGCTGCGATTCAAACAGCATTTGGTTATCGATCTGGAAAGTTATTAAAAGTGTCAGCGCGTAAAATGTTTCCGATCCACCATGTAGCATTACAGCAACTATATGTACCTGGTTTGGTTTTCATTGGTAATGCTACGAATACTTTGCATCCAGCGGCTGCACAAGGTTTAAATTTAGGATTACGCGATGCGCAAGAGTTAACCACAATTCTGCGCCATGCAAAAAATAATGCGATAGCTTTTAACAATGTGCAGTTATTACAGCGTTATTCTGCAGCTCGTCAGTTAGATCACAGCAATACTCAACGATTTACGAACTCTATTGTAGAAATATTTGCAAGTGAATTTACGTTTATTAACCAGGCTAGAAAGTTTGCCTTATTTGCAGCGCAATTTATAAGCCCAATAAAGCACCGTATCCTTAAACAAGGAGTTGGTGCATGGCAGTAATAATAGTTGGGGCAGGTATTGTTGGTTTGACCTTAGCAAATTTATTAGCGCAGCAAACGGATATTCCAATTACAATTATTGATAAACAGCCACCAATTTTAGTATGGGATCAAGCTACGTATGACCTCCGTTGTAGCGCTATTAACGCTTTTTCACAGCAAACGCTCCAAAAATTAGATATATGGCCCAAAATAGTTGCGCAACGTTATGGTTATTATGAGCAGATGTTAGTATGGGATGATTTAGCACATAACAATATTAAGTTTGTTGCTGCTGAGCTGGGTGTCAAGCAGCTAGGCTTTATTGTTGAAAATCGGTTAATGCAACGCGAATTGTATCAAAGATTAAATTGCTGTAAACGAGTGCAAATAATATTTGGCGAGATTACAGGGTTAACTTTCAGCGCAGAAAAGGTCAACTTAACTGTGAATAATGTTGAGATTAATGCTGAGCTAATTGTTGGTGCTGATGGCGCAAATTCTTGGTTGCGGCAACAATTAGCCATAGCTACCTCACAGAAAAATTATCAACAACGAGCCTTAGTAGCTACTGTTGAAACAGAATTTGCACACAACAATATTGCTATGCAACGTTTTTTTACAACTGGAAATTTGGCTTTTTTACCGTTAGACCAGGAAAAGTTATGCTCTATAGTTTGGGTTAGTAGCCCCGAGTGTATTGAGAATTTATTGAAACTATCTGCCGAGGCTTTTTGTAAAGAGTTAGCGATTACATTTGATTACAAACTTGGTGGCTTAAACTTGAGAGATCAACCATTAAGTTTTCCGCTACAATATATGGATGCAGTTAAGTATGTGGTTGATCGAGCTGTGCTTATTGGGGATGCTGCGCATGTGATTCATCCTATGGCAGGCCAAGGATTGAATCTTGGTTTAAAGGATGCGGTTACACTAGCGAATGTATTAGCAGCGAACAGCGAACAACAACGGGATTTAGCAGATCCTGTCATGTTGCGTAAATATGAAAGGCAATGCAAAAGCCACAATTTAATAATGTTGCAGTTGGTAGATAAGTTGAATGCTGCTTTTAGAAACCAGAATACCTTTGTAAGGTTATTTAGAACTAATGGGATTAGATTACTTAATAATTTAAGCTTTATGAAACGCCATATGGTAGAAATTGCAATGGGAATATCATGAAACGTACACCATTATTTAATCAACATAATGCACAAAATGCAATATTAATGAATTTTGCTGATTGGGAAATGCCATTACATTACGGTTCGCAGCTTGTGGAGCATAATCATGTCCGCACTGTCGCAGGCATGTTTGATGTATCCCATATGGGAATTATAGATGTCAAAGGCCCAGCGAGTAAGAAATTTTTATCTATGATGTTGGCGAATGATATTAACACTTTACACGAGCCGGGTAGAGCATTGTATAGCTGTATGCTGCAAGAAAATGGTGGCATTATCGATGATTTAATTGCTTATTATATTGGTGAAAACTACTATAGGTTAGTCGTAAATGCTTCTTGTACTGAAAAGGATTTTAAATGGCTGAATCGTCATGCCAAAGAGTATAATTTAGAACTGGTATTACGCAAAGATTTGGCTATGATAGCTGTGCAAGGGCCGCTGGCAATAGACAATGCAGCGAGTGCCCTGGGTGCAGTGTTATCTAAATCGATACGTAGCTTGGAACGGTTTGGTTGTATCGAGATAGGTACTTGGTTTATTGCACGAACTGGTTATACTGGCGAGGACGGTATTGAAATAATCTTACCTGCAATTCAAGCTGAAGAATGCTGGCAAAATTTGTTGAAGCACGGGGTTCAACCAGTTGGGTTGGGCGCGCGCGATACTCTGCGTCTTGAAGCTGGTTACAATTTGTACGGCCATGATATGGACGAGAGTGTGAGTCCATTAGAAGCTAACTTGGCATGGTCTGTAGCTTTTGAACCAGAGTCCCGACATTTTATAGGCCGCAAGGCTTTGCATGAACAGCTTAAAGTAGGAGTGCAAAAAAAATTAATTTCAGTTGCGCTACAAGATAAGGGTGTCTTGCGCGCAGGTCAAAAAATATTTTCAAATGATAAAGAGGTAGGAGTAGTAACTAGCGGTACGTTTTCGCCGTTATTACATCTAGCAATCGGCTTTGCCAGAGTTGCGACACCAGTTAATAGCGATTATTTTGTTGAAATCCGTAACAAAAAATTTCCGTTAATTGTAGTGAAGGGGCCTTTTGTTAAACATGGCAAACCAAACATAGGTATTAAAAGTGAGGGGAAAGCATGAATCGTGTACCAAAAGAATTAAAATATACTGCTAGCCATGAATGGGCAATAGCTGATGATCTCGATAAAAATATTGTTATTGTTGGGATCACTGATTTTGCGCAAGAGCAACTTGGAGAGTTAGTTTATGTCGAACTACCTGAAGTTGGAGATAAAGTTGCTGCTGGCGATGAGGTTTGTGTTTTAGAATCAGTAAAGGCTGCATCAGATGTATTTAGTCCGTTAAGCGGAAAAATCGTTGCAATAAATGAAGATTTAGAAGATTCTCCTGGCTTAGTAAACACGCACCCATACCATGATGGTTGGTTGTATAAAATTGAAATGCAGGATCCAGTAGAATATGATGAACTGCTAGATGCTGAAGGTTATCAGGACGTACTTGCTGAACAAGAGGAAGATGATTAATGTCATTTGTGGCACATACTCCAGAAGAAATTGAAGAAATGCTGGCAACAATTGGCTCTAAAACAATTGAAGACCTATTTGTTGAAATTCCTTCAGAGTTGCAGATTAATGAGCTTCCTGGTTTTGGCGCGGCACTCACCGAAATGCAAGTTGCACAATTATTACAGCAGCGAGTCAAGCAAGATACCTATAAATTGAATTTTATTGGTGCTGGTGCATACGAGCATTATATTCCTGCAGCAGTTTGGGAAATTGCAACCCGTGGTGAATTTCTTACTGCCTATACTCCATATCAGGCTGAGGCTAGTCAAGGTACCTTGCAACTTCTCTATGAATTTCAAACAATGTTTGCGAATCTTACTGGCTTAGATGTGTCAAATGCATCTTTGTATGATGGCGCAACAGCTTTGGCAGAGGCGATATTAATGGCCTTGCGTTGCGATAGAAAATCTGAAGATAAAGCAATCCTTATTCCAAAATCAGTGCACCCATACTACCGCGATGTAGTAACGACAGTACTTGCGCCACACAATATTCAAATCAGAACTATAGATTACGATCCAAGTAGCGGCCAAGTTGCTACGCAGCAACTGCAAGGCATTCAGGAAGGTAGCTTTGCTGCCTTAGTTGTTCCGCAACCCAATTTTTTTGGTATTCTGGAGGACGTTGATTATTTGACTAATTGGGCGCATCAAAACAAAGCGCTAGTAATTGCTTTAAGCAATCCAATGTCACTTGCGTTAT
This sequence comes from Gammaproteobacteria bacterium, assembly GCA_020054325.1. Taxonomy (GTDB): domain Bacteria; phylum Pseudomonadota; class Gammaproteobacteria; order UBA6186; family Azoamicaceae; genus JAGVLG01. The sequence goes on along the minus strand of JAGVLG010000020.1, from coordinate 18,153 downwards.
TAAAAGCACCAGGTGCCTGGGGCGATGCTGGTGCTGATATCGCTTGTGGTGAGGCACAGCCTTTTGGGGTTCCATTGGCATCTGGCGGTCCTTACATCGGGTATTTGTGTTGCAAAAAAGAATATATCCGACAATTACCAGGACGTTTAGTTGGTGTTACCACAGATTTAGATGGTAACAGAGGCTTTACTTTAACATTACAAGCTAGAGAGCAGCATATAAAACGAGCTAAAGCAACCTCTAATATTTGTACTAATCAAAGTTTATTGGCAACTGTGGTAACTATATATTTAAGCTTGCTGGGAGCTACAGGATTGCGGCAAGTGGCAGCAGCATGTCATACAAATACCTTGCAGTTAAAAAATAAGATCATTAGTGAAACTGATTTGAAGGTACTATTTAATGCGCCATTTTTCCATGAAATTGTAATTCAAACGCCGCAACCAGCTGTTGTGATCTTAGATAAGCTAGCCAGTCTAGGGATCCAAGCTGGTTTTGATTTGAAGGACTACTATTCAGAGTTAGGCGATGCAATTTTATGTTGTGTTACAGAAACCAAGACTAGTGAAGATATTGATAATTTTGTACAGGCTTTGCAAGCATGTTAATTTTTGAACAATCAGTTGCCGGGCGCAGCGCTCGGACACAAATCTCTAACACAAAGATATCTTGCGATGATATTCCTTTGCAATATTTACGCAATACGCCATTAGCTTTGCCTGAGGTATCAGAATTACAAGTAGTACGTCACTACACCACGCTGTCGCAAAAAAATTTCTCAATCGATACCAACTTTTATCCTTTGGGATCTTGTACTATGAAATACAACCCTCGTGCGGCACATAAAATTGCATCACTACCAGATTTTTTAGCTCGACATCCGTTTGCTAATTTGCAACAGAGTCAGGGATATTTGCAAAGTATGTATGAGTTGCAGCAAATGTTAGCAAATATTACCGGCATGTTAGAAGTATCTTTATGTCCTATGGCTGGGGCGCAAGGTGAATTTGTTGGTTTAGCAATGATTCGAGCTTATCATTTAGATCATGGCGATAGCGGCCGTACAGAAATTTTAGTGCCTGACAATGCGCATGGTACAAACCCAGCATCTGCGGCGATGTGCGGCTTTAAAGTGCGGGAAATAGCTACTGATGCTAACGGGGATATAATTATTGAACAGTTGCAACAAGCATTGGGTCCACAAACTGCCGGATTGATGCTAACTAATCCTTCAACACTTGGGGTGTTTGAGCGTAATATTCTTCAGATCACCAAGTTAGTACACGATGCTGGCGGCTTATTGTATTATGATGGCGCGAATTTAAATGCGATTTTAGGTAGGGTACGCCCTGGTGATATGGGCTTTGATGTAATGCATTTGAATTTACACAAAACTTTTGCAACCCCTCATGGCGGTGGTGGCCCAGGTGCAGGCCCGGTTGCAGCCAATGCGCGTTTAGCCCCATATTTGCCCATCCCGATCGTAGGTAAGAATGAAAATGCATACTTATGGTTAACTGCGAAACAACGTAGTAAAACTATTGGCAGAGTTAGTGCTTGCATGGGAAATGCTGGGGTATTATTGCGTGCATATATTTATATTCGTATGTTAGGTCAAAGCGGTTTGCGTGAAGTATCTGCAATTGCAGTATTAAATGCTAATTATTTAATGCGCAAATTAGCAGCAATTGGCTATACCTTAGCTTTTCCAAATCGGCTTGCAACTCACGAATTTATTATAAGCTTAACGAAACAATCCAAGTATAATCATGTAAATGCCCTAGATTTTGCAAAGCGGATCATTGATGAAAAAATACACGCCCCAACAATTTACTTCCCGTTAGTAGTACCAGAATGTTGGCTAATTGAACCGACAGAGACCGAGACTAAACAGACTTTAGATCAGTTTTTGAGCTTAATGCAGCAATTATTTACTGAGTCTGAAATTAACCCACAACGTTTTAAGCAGGCGCCATTGAATTTACCGGTGCGACGCCTAGATGAAGTTAAGGCTGCTAAAGAATTGAATGTGAAATTTTCAGGAATTTTGTAGATATTTTGTCGTAGTTCAGCTCCTCAACATTTAAATCGTTGCTAAGCTAAATATATATTTTATTTGGCTTTGCTGACCAAGCACCTTTGTAGTGCAGAACATGGCAAAGCGGGAGATCACAATGATCGACGCTAATGGTTATCGCCTTAATGTAGGCATTGTACTTTGCAATTCAGAGGGTAAAGTATTCTTAGGGAAACGTGTGAACCAGAATGCTTGGCAATTCCCTCAGGGCGGCTTAGATGATCAAGAAGATATTGAAACTACAGTTTTCAGGGAATTATACGAAGAAGTTGGCCTAGAGCGTGACAAGGTAAAAATTATCGGGCATACGCGCCAGTGGCTCAAATATAAGCTCCCCAAAAAATTGATTCGTACTACTAAACCTACTTGCATAGGTCAGAAGCAAAAGTGGTATTTACTAAAATTAATTGGCCAGGACTCAGATATAAAATTAAATATGAGCGAAAAGCCAGAGTTTGATTCCTGGCAATGGGTTAATTATTGGTATCCATTATCGCAGGTAATTCATTTTAAACGCGAAGTATATCGGCGCGCATTGAAAGAGCTAGCGCCAGCATTTTTAGGATTAAACTATAAAATTGGTAGCGCTAAAATGTTACAAAATATTTTAGAGAAATAGGGACGTAAATGGAGCACGCATTATTAGATATTAGCACGGTCAAATTATCAATTCTGATAATGTTTATTATGTGCATTGTGCTGATGGGCTTAGTGTTGGCTCTTGCTGTTTCATTATGGCGGTTACGTGACAACTTAAAGCAAGAAAAGCTAAAATCTAGGCAAGCCCAATCGCGTAAAAACCATATTACCGGTTTGGAAAATCGCGTAGTATTGTTAGAAGTACTAGATGAACTATTAGAAGCTGCACGACAGTCTAAAGCCAACGTGGCATTATTGTTTGTTGACGTTGATGATTTTAATAGTATCAATAGTTCGCTTGGTATAAAATTTGGCGATATGTTGTTGCGTGTTGTAGGTGAAAGGATTTTAAAAGAAGTAAGTGCTTTTAGCAAATTAGTTTATCATATTGGTAGCGATGAATATGCGATAGTATTATTCGATTATGGCAATAGCGTCGAGTCGGTTGCAGATCTTGCAAATGATATTATTCATGTAATCTCAGAGCCAATTAATGTGCAAGGTTATGTGATTCAAACTACATGTTGTGTTGGTATTTGTACTTTCCCTGATTGTGCTTCAGATGCTGAAGAGCTCATTAAGCATGCTGGAAATGCACGTGATAATGCTAAACGAATAGGCTACGGATCGTATTCATTCTATACGGAAGAAATGAGCAAGAAATCAGTTATCCGTGCGTTAATAAGCGCTGATATTCGGCACGCTTTAGAGCGTAATGAATTTGTTTTACATTATCAACCCAAGATTGTATTACGCACTGGACAAATTCAAGGTGCAGAAGCATTATTACGTTGGCATCATCCTACTTTAGGAAATATCACTCCAGATATATTTGTACCTGTTATTGAAGATTTAGGGTTGATTCATGCAGTAGGGCGTTGGGTAATTAATACTGCTTGCCGCGACATGAGTGAATTGCATAAGGAAGGTTATGATAATTTACATATTGCTATTAATTTATCTGCGCACCAATTTGATAAAGGCGATATCGGTAGTGTAATAGCTGAAGCAATATGGGAAACTGGTATTGCCCCACATAATGTAGAATTAGAATTAACAGAAGCGGTAGTTATGAGTGATACTGAGAAAACCTTATTGATGTTAAAAGTATTACGATCAATGGGGGTAAAGATTGCAGTTGACGATTTTGGTATTGGCTACTCATCCATGAATCAATTAACTAAGTTTCCGATTTCAATTTTAAAAGTAGATCGCTGCTTTGTGCACGATATGCATAAGAACCATGCTAACCGTGCTATTGTTACTACGATTATACGTATGGCAAAGCAACTTGGTTATGAAGTTGTGGCTGAAGGTGTCGAGTGTGATGAAGAATTAGAGATCTTGCGCCAAGAAGACTGCGATCTTATTCAGGGATTCTATTACAGTAAAGCATTGCCAATCCGTGAATTTGCTAAGTATATTAGGGAGCATAAAATTGCATATATTGACAAGGACGAGGCAAATGAAAATAGCTGAGGTTGCTCAGGTGTCAGCAGTTCCCTCTGAACACTAATTTGACTCTACACTACGGGTGACGCGAAGGCGGATCCCTTATACACGCGCAGCTTCAGCGAGCATGTATAAGGTGCCGCAGCGGCAGGACCCGTAGTCACTATAGAATTCCAGAGGTTAGCGTGAACCGCTGCTCAAGTGTATATAAAGTTGCTTTTCAATGGTTATCCTTTTAACATTAATTAACTAAATTTTCAGTGAACTTGACTAGTTAAGTAAATGGCACAATGTTAACTTACCCAGAAATTAATCCTATAGCTTTTTCCATCGGACCCTTTGCGGTGCGTTGGTATGGGGTGTGCTATTTATTAGGCTTTTTAGGTTGTTATGGGTTATCAGTGCTACGCGGCAGAGGGACTGAGTGGACTTCGCAAAAGTTAATTGACGTTTTATTTTATGTTGTAGTCGGGATTATTTTTGGTGGTCGTATTGGCTATATTCTTTTTTACCACCCAACCTCGATATTACACAATCCATTAACTTTGATAGCTTTCTGGGAACCTGGACGCTCATTTCATGGCGGTATGCTTGGAGTTTTTATAGCCCTGTTGTTTTATGTTAAATTTAATTTCAAAGAGTTTGTAAAGTTAACAGACTTTATAGCGCCTTGTGTTCCAATAGGGATTGGCTTTGGGCGTTTAGGCAATTTTATTAATGCTGAATTATACGGTAGGGTAACTAATTTACCATGGGGTATGGTGTTTCCAGGTGCTGGTGAGCTGCCGCGTCATCCATCACAGCTCTATGAAATGCTTTTGGAAGGTGTGGTGCTGTGCCTAGTATTAGTTTGGTATGCACGTAAGCCTCGGCCTTTAGGGCGAGTTTCAGGTTTATTTTTACTGGGATATGGTTTAGTGCGTACCTTGGTTGAATTTGTTCGTGCCCCGGATGCGAGTCATGGTTTTGTGGCACTAAATTTTTTAACTATGGGGCAAATATTATCAATTCCTATGATTTTGCTAGGTTGTTATTTCCTATTACGTAAAGTGGAACAGTAAAGTGCAAGCTTATTTAGATTTAATGCGACATGTATTAGAGCATGGTGAACGTAAAACAGATCGTACTGGTACTGGTACTTTGAGTGTGTTTGGTTATCAAATGCGTTTTGATTTATCGCAAGGTTTTCCATTAGTTACCACCAAGAAATGCCATATGAAATCAATCATTCATGAATTGCTGTGGTTTTTAAAAGGCGATACCAATATCAAGTACCTTACCGACAATAAAGTAACCATTTGGAATGAATGGGCCGATGCTAATGGTAATCTGGGACCTGTTTATGGTAAGCAATGGCGCGCGTGGCCAGATCAAAATGGGAATACGATAGATCAGATAAGTGCCGTTATTGAGCAGATCAAAACGAATCCAGATTCACGACGTTTAATAGTTTCTGCCTGGAATGTTGCGGAGATCCCACAAATGGCTCTGGCACCTTGCCACACGTTGTTTCAGTTTTATGTGGCACAAGGTAAATTATCATGTCAGTTATACCAACGTAGTGCAGATATATTCTTAGGGGTGCCATTTAATATTGCCTCTTATGCTTTATTAACTATGATGATTGCTCAGGTTACAGACTTGCAACCAGGGGATTTTGTACACACCTTTGGTGATGCGCATTTATATCTAAATCATTTAGAGCAAACTAGAATGCAACTTGAGCGTAAACCTTATCCGTTACCAAGCATGCGTATTAATCCAGCAGTTAAATCAATATTCGATTTCAAGTTTGAAGATTTTACTTTAGAAAATTATATAGCACATGAAAGTATTAAAGCCCCAATAGCAGTATGACAATAATATCTATAATTGCAGCAATGAGTATCAATCGTGTTATTGGCGACAATAATGCGATGCCATGGCATATTCCTGAAGAATTGAAGCATTTTAAAAGCCTTACCATGGGCAAGCCAATGATTATGGGGCGCAAAACTTTTGATTCAATTGGTAGAAGGTTATTACCAGGTAGACGCACTATAATACTAACTAGAGATCAAGATTTAATTCCAGCAGGTTTTGATGTTGCGCACAGTGTTAATGAGGCATTGCAAATTGCAGCTGCTGCTTCTGAAGTTATGGTAGTGGGTGGTGCTGGGGTGTACGCGCAGTTTCTTCCTTTAGCACAACGCATGTATTTATCGTATATCCCGCAAGAAATGCCGGGAGATGCTTATTTTCCAGAATTTGATCTTAAACAATGGCACAAAATTTCAGAGCAGCAATATCCTAAATTTACTGCAGTTGTTTATGAACATATATAATTGGGGGCTACATGCTAAAGCTTTTTGAATTTATGTTACCGCAATACATAGGATGCATAGAGAAATACATAACAAGTAATGCGAACCTGGCGTGGAAATTAAGGATAGGCAGTGGCTTAAAGCTGTTAAGTGATAGCGAATATCAATTAACTGTTAAGAAACGTCGCTCGGCAGTAAATCTTTTAAGAGAAATGAAAGCTTTGCAAGTAAAAGCAGCCATGCCATCATTACCAAGAGCTATGCCGGCTGTTGCAACAGATGAAATGGATGAGAATTTATTGCCAGCACGTGCTAATAGTGAAGATTTTGGGACACGCTCTCCAATTGCCTTTCCAACACCATTAATGCGAGCAATGAGCGCTGATTACTCAACCTCACCCAAACCAGTTATTGGATTAAATACTCCTGAAGGAAGCAGTGCGATTTTTAGTCGGGTAAAGAGGATGCAAACCACAGGTAATCTGTTAAGCGTTAGCTCAGCAAGTAATATTAATAATAATGTATTAGATCAATTTTACGAATTAATTTTAAAAGAGCGAAAATTTGCTAATCAATTACTCGGTGTCCCGCGGTTGCATGCAAAAGGCAGTTATAACGACTTAATAAAGGTCATTAAAAAAAGCATTGCCTATCTATATTCGCGTGAAGTAGAAGTGTACAAAAATTTAGAAGAAATCGGCGCGTTACAAAAGCAGCATCTCTTTCAACATTTTGGACGGGATTATCGTGCCAGTTTGCTATTAATAGTTGAAAAAATTCTATGTTTGATAAATTTCGACAAAATATTATACACGGCTAAGCATTGTGATGATTATAAAAAGCAATATTACGCTTTATCAGGTATTATGGCCGACTGTAAAATAAATATCGCGTCGCTTGAAGCACAATTGCGGGCTATTTCTGATGAAATTTATGATTCAAATTATCAGTCTGGAAAACCACAGTATATGAAAATATACTTCGATTACGAGAGAGCTGCAGAATTGCTACTGCCTATTAAAACTCCAGCAGTCAATGACTTTCTGAAACAACTAGTTGAAAACAAAACGGCTCTAGCGCAAGAATTTGCACAGCGTTATCCAGGGCAGAATTTAAAAGAAGAAGTAGAGCGAGCAATCATGGAACAGAAAATGATCCCAGTTATTGGTGATACTGGCAGTGAAATATCTTCAATGGCTTCAATACCAGGTTTGAGAGGTTAGCAGTAGTAATATGCAGGTATGGTGGAAGAACCCTAGAATAATCGGTATGGTTGCATATTATGTTTTTAAGTTATTAAAATTTACGCTTAGATTAACAGTTATATTACCGGATAGTGTTAAACCACAACAACAATATTTATTAGCATTTTGGCATGGTAAACAGTTATTACCAGCATTGTATAAATTTCCGCAGCATCAAACCCCAATGTGTGCTTTGGTAAGCCCATCGCGTGATGGAGCAATGCTTTCAGTATTTTTAAATAAAATGGGTTACGAAACAATTCGTGGTTCTTCCCGCGATAATGGCACTCGGGCTTTACTACAGATTAAAAGTAAGCTAGATCTTGGATATTCCATGGGTTTTGCAGTTGATGGTCCAATTGGTCCATTACATCAGATTAAACCAGGAATTATTTTTTTGGCTAAAAAATTAGGCTTACCAATAGTTGCGGTAGGTAGTGCTTCAAGTAAATATTGGACCTTTATGAAAGCTTGGGATAAATTTCAATTGCCAAAGCCTTTTGCGAAAGCAGCGTTAGTTTTTAGTGATCCTTTTACGATAGATGATAATGCTGATGTAGAGTTTGAATGTCGTAGATTAGAAAACTTGTTACATGCTATGGAGCAAAAGGCTGCGGAATTAGTCTAGCTTATACTTTGCCAGCAATTTTCGCAAAGTATTGCGGCTAATGCCGAGCCAACTAGCAGCTTTGCACTGGTTATTATTTGCTTGCTGCATTACGCATTCTAATAAAGGTTTTTCTACCTGATCTAGTACTAAATTGTATAAATTATTAGCCTGCATGCCATCTAAGTGTGCAAAATATTGGCTTAAGGAATTACGGATAGCTTGGCTAATATTAGTTTCCTGCGCCATCTTTTAACTCAGCAAAGAAAGTTTTAATTGCGGCACGTTGTTCAGCAGCAGACTCAATATGATTAAACATATCGCGAAATTTACCACCGTGGCGTTGACCCTTGCTATACCAAGATACGTGCTTGCGTGCCATACGTACTCCGATGTATTCATCATAAAATTCATAAAGATTTTCTAAGTGTTTAGTTAAAATTGCTTCAATTTCTGTAACTTCTGGCTCTGGGGCTAAAGTACCATGTTGCAAATAATGCTCAATTTCGCGGAAAATCCAGGGTCTACCTTGCGCGGCGCGGCCAATCATTATGGCATCAGCTCCGGTTTTTTCTAGAACATATTTAGCTTTTTGTGGAGAATCTATATCACCATTGGCAATTATTGGAATCTTTACAGATTTTTTGATTTCTGCAATTGTGTCGTACTCTGCTTCACCTTTAAAAAAACAACTACGGGTACGACCGTGAACTGTTAAAGCTTGAATGCCACTATTTTCAGCAATTTTTGCAATGGTTGGACCATTTTTCATTTCTGGACTCCAACCAGTACGAATTTTTAAAGTAACTGGGATTTTTACTGCATTGACTGTCGCTTCCAAGATCGCAGCTACTAGAGGTTCATCGCGCAGTAATGCTGAACCAGATAACATGTTGCACACTTTCTTAGCAGGACAGCCCATATTGATATCAACAATTTCGGCACCCATAGCTTCATTAATGCGTGCAGCTTCGGCCATCATTTTAGGATCATAGCCTACAATTTGCACCGAGCGTGGTGCGGTTTCACCATCATGACGCGCCCGACGTAAGGTTTTAGCACTGCCACGAATTAATGAAGTAGATCCAACCATCTCAGATACAGCCATGCCAGCACCTAAGTCTCGGCACATTTGCCTGAATGGGCGATCGGTCACACCCGCCATTGGCGCCAGTATGAGTTTGTTATCTATCTTGTGGGTTCCGATTTGCATATAGTAATATCTAAGGGTTGTTCAAAGGCCTTAGTATAACACCTGAATTTTGCTTGGCAATTTTTTTAGTCTTGGCCTGTGCCTAGCCTAAATCAAAATGGCTTTGACTGTCTAATTGTTGCTACTTGGATTTTAAATTTAGAGTATGTTGTCTATCTTAAGGGCGTTTTTTAGGTTTGTTTGTGGGGCTTGGGGTTGGATTAGATGGCGATACGCCTAATTGTGCTTCAATACCTTCTTTCTTTAATCGCCTTATACGATCAGCAACTGCTAGAGTTCTTAAGGGTCCTTCTGGGAAGTGAATATCTCGATCCATAAATATTTCTTCAGCTGCTGGTTCTGGGTTAGTAGAAGCTGGGGCTGGTCTTGGCGCTGGTCGCCTCGAAGGTACTGCTGGCGGTGTAGGCTTAGCTGGCCCGGAAACTGGTACTAGTGGCTCTGGAGCTGTTGTTGCCTCAACTTGCAATGCAACTGCGTTAAACTTAGGCATTTCGATCCGAATTGGTATTGTTTTGGATTGGTTTGCACCAGCTAAATTTTTTAATGCTTTAAGCCCAGTATTACTAAATGCAGCTTTGCCTAACGCCCCAACATTTTTAGATTGTTGCGCATTTAAAAGTTGTTTGATCCGATCTGCACCAGTGAATTTTTCACCAAATAATTCTTTTAAACCATCAAGTATATCATCCGGTACTTGTAAACCGAAACATCCTGGGACATTCATGGCGTTTATGGTTTGCGCCGAGGAATAGCGAATAGCGTTACAAATATTTTCGATTAATTTACTATCATTATCGGCATCTAATAAAGCTTCCCTTAATAAACAAAACAATCCAGTGCGATCCTTACCACTTTTGCAAGTAACTTGGGTGGCACCAAGCGTAGTACTGAGTACAAATAGACTTGCTGCTGCTAACATGTAGCCATTAGCAATTCCGGTATTGTCGTTATTATAAGTAGCAGTTTGATGATGAAAATCTTGCACCCTAGTGTAATTTAATACAATGGTAACTAATTTTTCTTGGATCTCTGGCGCAAATTTTGCTACTAAACCACGTATTTTTACAATATCGCCATTACCTAAACAAGCTTTGATATTTTTCCATGCAGATTTTTCATTATAATCTAGCACTTTACCAGATATATGCGCCCCATCATCTTGAAATAAATCGCATAAAGCAGCTTTAATTGCGGTGTTAGGTTCGTTAGAACTAATAAAATGTAAAATATTTCTACGGTATAATTTTAAGCCCATGCTGTTGTAACTTTTATTGAATTCATTAAAATCGAGCATTGCAATGGGGACTTGTGCTAAGCGGCCAATATTAAATGCCTTTCCAACTGGCACGTTAAAGAAAGCGAAATGTGGAATTACTGGAATAAATTGTAGGGGTTGCGCTGCATTAGCCGCAACGACTGGATTTACCGCAGCAATTGCTGCAACTATTTCTGCGCGTTCTGCGCTATTAAGTACAATACCCTGGTTATCTAGGGGCGGATTCGAGGCATCGCCTAGTAAGCAAGTTAGTAATTCTTGCAGTTGTGCCAGCTCATTGCCAGTTATAAAAGTACCTTTAGCGCTTTTTCCAGCTTTGGCTAACAATTTGGCAGCCATAAATTCTTTATGAAATGTTGGAGATAGCAAGGTTTCGATACTCAAATTAACATAAGCCGGAGTGCTTACAATAAATTCGTCAATGTCGCTACTTGCATAGAGCGCAACTAACTGTTCTTTGTAAATTTGTAATAACAGCTTACGAAACATGGCGCGTTGCTGGGTTATAGTATCTTTAGGCTGCGCTATATCCTCATAAGGTTTAGATTCTACTATTAAATCTAAATCATCTGTGTCATCCACTTCGCTACCTTGTTGTAACACTGTATCAGATGCAGAGCGATAGAAAGTTTCAGTAGTATCTGGCAAAAAACTATAGTGGTTTTTACTAGAATCTGGATTATGCTTAACTTTAAAAATGGTATTTGTTATTTTAAAAAGATTGGCTGGTAAGTTGTTGATAAATTCATCCCGTTTGTCAGATGAAACATCATTTAATGGCTCAACTACGTTTAATAAGGCTTGTACTTTATTTGGTTCCACGCATTCTTGATAATAAAAATGCATATGTATCGGTCTTTTAGTATGTGATAACAATTCTATGCTGCATTGTTGTAACGCATTCCGCGCACTAGCGAGCTCTTCAAAATTTGGCTCGTAAGTTGTTGAGCTTTTGCTAGCGGCACGATACAATTCACGTGATAACTCCGCAATTAAAGCATGCATCAAAGATGTAACATGAGTTTTTAATATTGTCTGTAATCCAATGTTCTCACGCTCTGTATAAAATTTAGCGCATAATGGTTTTATGTACTCTTGTTCAAATTCTTGTTTTAATTTTTGTAATCGCGTTTGGTAGATTTTATCGTCTGGATAAAACTGTTGGGCTGCTTCAAACTTGGAATTAAAATAGTCCTGAATATTTTTAGGGGAAAAATCATTGTTGGCTGCCGGAGATTGGAGTCGTATAATAATCGGACGACCATTAAGCGCATGCGTAGTATCTTTAGCTACTTGCAATTGCAGCACCCAGCTTAGAGTATATGGATCCCATTCATAACTTACTTTTGGTTTGTTAGTGCTAGGATCAACTTCAAGGGGATAGTGGGTTGCCGCATACTCGATTGCAGCATCAGCCATATCTGGCAGTGCTGCAAGTTGCGCATTTATAACTGTGGCGGGTCGAGGATCTCTTTCCAACGCCGCTTTGATCTTTTCAAAAAGACGCCCGGTCTTCTTATTATGTGCTGTTACACCTAATAGTCGCAATAATTCCGCAGTTTCTTTGTTGTACATATGCTTTCAAATTGTTTATTCCTTTTAATTTGAGTCAAGCACAACAAAAAAGTTCAAAAATGGCTGCAATAAGGTATAATTGCTTGTTTTTTCCCATTTTGGGTGGTATTATAATAAATAAAAGCAACCTTGGTTGGTAAAAATATGGCTTTTCACGATCTTAGCAAGTTATCAAAAGACCTATTACATGATGTAAAAGATATGGAATTTGTGCGTACTGTAATCTTTGCACACCTAGAGCCCCCCAAACAAAATGCGGTTATTGTAAAGGGAGCAAGAGGCATAGGAAAATCAACGGTTATTAAGCAATACTTGTCGGAAAAACAAAAGTCGGGATATAAGGTATTATATTTTTCTGCTGATAGCTCTTATTTAGATTCCCGTTTAGTGGATCTTGCGATGGAATACAATGATCGTGGCGGTGAATACCTGGCTATAGACGAAATTCATCGCTATACTGGCGACTGGCAAAGAGAACTCAAAACGATTATCGATTCTTTTCCACGTTTAAAACTAATTGTTTCAGGCTCATCTGCTCTAAAGTTAGACTATGCAAAAGCAGATCTAAGCCGTCGTCACTTACTGATCAAAGCTAAGGGGATTAGTTTTAGAGAGTATCTTAAATTAAATTTGGGTTTTGATCTTAAGGTTTTTTCCATTACAGAACTATTAAAAGATGCAGAAGAAATATGCCATGTGATTCGAAAAATTTTTGCTGATCAAAAACTTGATTTATTACAAAGTTTTCATGATTATTTGCGAAGTGGTTATTTTTTAACTAGAAACAACTATACAATCGAATCAATATATTTTGATAGCTTGGTTAATACGATTAATAGTGTAATAGATTCAGATATACCGTACATACATCATGATGTTGATCCAGTAGCACGCGATAAGATTAAAACATTATTAAAACATATTGCAATTAAATGCCCATTTACACCTAATATTTCTGAGGTGGCACAAAATTTAGGACTATCCAATGATAATACCCTGAAAAAGTATTTATTCTATTTGCATGAAGCAGAAATACTACTTAATCTTTATCCAAGCAACAAGTCACATAAGGATTTTCCAAAACCTCAAAAAATTTTTTTAAATAATACAAATTTTGCCTTTGCGTTTAGCAGCGAACCCAATATAGGAACATTGCGTGAAACCTATGTTGCCAATTGTCTATATGGGTTAGGGGAATTAACGGCACCAACACATGGCGATTTCTGTTTAGATAACATTATCTTTGAGGTTGGCGGCAAATCAAAAAGTGCAAGGCAAATTAAGGATATTCAATATAGTTATGTGCTGGCAGATAATATTTTAGGCGTGAATAGAAATATTATACCGTTATGGCTATTGGGTTTTTTGTGGTAAACGGCACCTCAATTTGCTGTTACCTATCCCAGCAACCTAATATATAACTATTGAGCGCAGATATGCTGTGCAACTTCTCTAGCGGCCAACCTTGCGCAAATTCATCAATTTGCCAGAAATTTTAAGACGCTGTAGGCTCTGTAGCACATCGCGTGGCATACCTTTAGGTAAATCTACCAAGGTAAATTTTGGTTCAATTTTAATTTTGCCAATATAGCGACCTTCAATTCCTGCTGTGTTTGCAATAGCTCCGACTAGATTCTTAGGTTGAATGCCGTGTTCTCTGCCGATATCTATACGATATTGTTCCATATCGGTTTCGACGCTGCCACGTTTACGATCACTGTTGCGACGTTCTGGTTTACGATCGGTATCACGTTCAAATTTGCGATCGCCGCTACGTGAGCTAGAGCGTTCGTTGCGTTCTGAACGTTCGCTACGTTCTGAACGCTCGCCACGTTCTGATCTTTCACTGCGACGCCCAGATCTTTCTGAACGACGATCGCTACCACGATCAACCTTAGTGTTTACAACAATATCAGACTTTTTCAATAAAAATTCTTGAGTGCCCTGCATTATGGTTGCTAGAGTTGCAGCAACTTTTAATGCTGGAGTGTTGGTTTCAGTTACGTACTCTTCGATTAAATTTTCAAAGAAGCTAGTATCTTTCAAAGTTGCATCGGTAATACGTTGTTTGAAAGCTGCAATGCGACGCGCGTTAACTTCTTTAGCAGAAGGCGCTTCAAATGCTTGCATTTCTTGTTTAGTGACGCGTTCAATATCGCGTAACATATATTTATCGCGTGGTGAGACAAATAAAATCGCTTTACCTTGGCGTCCGGCGCGACCAGTACGGCCAATACGGTGCACATAAGATTCAGTGTTATGTGGAATATCATAATTGATTACATGAGTAATACGATCTACGTCAATACCACGTGCTGCAACATCAGTTGCAACCAATATTTTAAGACGTCCTGATTTTAATTGTTCAATCACGCGTTCACGTTGTTGTTGCACAATGTCGCCATTGATTGCTACAGCATTAAAGCCGCGTGCATCTAGCTGCGCTGCAACTTCTTCAGTAGCACGCTTAGTGCGCACAAAAATAATTACCGCATCACTTTCTTCAGTTTCTAGAATACGACTTAGTGCATCTAGCTTGTTGATGTTACTTACTTGCCAGTAAAATTGTTTAATTGTAGAGGCAGTAGTAGTGGTAGATTGTACTGTAATCTTTTGAGGTTTATCTAAATAGCGCTCTGCAATGCTTTTAATTGCTGCGGGCATAGTTGCTGAAAACAAACCGGTTTGACGTTTTGCCGGGCATTGTTCCAGGATCCATTCCACATCTTCTGCAAAACCCATACGTAACATCTCATCAGCTTCATCTAGAATTAAGGTTTTTAGAAATTCTAATTCTAGGGTGCCGCGACGCATATGATCCATAACACGTCCCGGAGTACCAATTACAATATGTGCACCTTTGCGCAGTGCTGATAGTTGCGTGTTATAACCTTGGCCACCATAAATCGGTAATATATTTAATTCAGGCATGTTTGACGCAAAACCAATAAATGCCTCTGCTACTTGTAAAGCTAATTCTCTGGTTGGTACTAACACTAAAATTTGTGGTGCGCGGCGCTTAACTTGAATTTGTGCCAAAAGTGGTAGCGCGAAAGCTGCAGTTTTACCGGTACCAGTTTGGGCTTGGCCTAAAACGTCAGAGCCACTTAATAAGGCTGGTATAGCTTGCGCTTGAATTGGAGTAGGGATGGTGTAACCAAGAGACTTAACAGCATCTAATAAGGTTTCCGGGAGGCCTAAATCTTCAAAGCTAATTGCATCTACACTGTTTTTTTCTTTAACGGACATTGAGGTCTTCTCCCGGACTAAGTTATAAAATTGGATAGGTTTGCATGCTAACACATCGCGCTATAGAAAGCCAGGGGATTATTTAGCCTCTAGGCGCTTTTGTGTACTTATCCAGCTGTTGGTATAGTTCCCTAGCTTATCTCAGCTTGGGGAAGGACAAGTTCTATGCATTGCTCTGCGAGTCTTATCTAAAGTTCTTGCAAATGTGCTAGAAAACTCCTCTGGGTGCTGTTTGATATACGCATCAAAACCTTGTGGGGTGGTATGACCAACTTTTTGCTCTAATGCAAATGCAGTTTGGGAAACTAATTGTTTAGCAGCCACTACCTTGGCAGTTGCTGCTACAAGTCCCTCTTTAGCATTGCAATAAGCGTGTAGGGCATCCTCATACTGATTGCTTAAAGTCAATATTTCTGCAGCGCGCTGTTTTTTAGCAGCTCGTAATTCTTCTGCATGGCGTCGCGCTGCTTTGACTCGTTCTTCAGCTTGTTGCGCTTCTCTATCTGCCGCGGCAATTTCATCATCTATTGAAAGTGGCGCTGTTGATGTAGTGGGTGTTGCAGAAGGAGGTGGCAATACAGGCTCGGTTGCTTGCGGCCCAGATATACTAGCTGTATCCTGGGGCTGGTAAGCTGCTTCTGCTGGTGCAGTTTGTGGTGCAGCTTGTTGTGGAATTATTCGGTTTAATTGCTCCATAATTCGAGTGTTAATCGGTCTATTGGAAATATCATGAAGATTTATTCTTTCTGATTTATAACATGCGGCTGCTATTTCTACATCACTAAATTTAATGCCATATTTAATGTACATTCCAATCAAATACTCCAGGACTTTTGAAGGGAAAGCACCAATAATTTTATGTGACAGAAATGCTGTTAAAATGCTTTTGCCATTACCATCGCACTTAGTTAATAATTTAAAACATAATTTTTGTTCTGGTTCAGATGCGGATGGATGTGAAAAATTTTGATCATATGCATCACATGCTATAAGAATTGCTTCAATATTTCCAGGGAATTCGTTAAATGCATAGTTCAATAGGGTTTGACCGTTTACAGAAGCAGATGAAGACGACGGTGGCGATAACAAAGATGATATATCATTCCCTTCTTTAGTATGCGTAGCTAGTATGTTAATCCCTTTATTTAGCAGAGCGCGGATAAACTTGTATAAAGTAGAAGTAGATCGTTGTTGACATAAAACCTTAAAATCTTGGATATGTTGGTTGCTCGGTAGTCTAGTTTCTGGCATTAACAGATCCACTTCGTCAGCATCTGACGATGACGCAGCGGCTGACGATGACGCAGTAGTTTCATTAGTATTTAATAATTGAATCACCCCAGTGTGAGATTTAATGACATAAGTATCATTAGAATCTGGATCTGTTAGAATTATATCCTCTCTTGGAGGGCTGATAGAGTATGTAACATAATCCAGTGATTGTTCTTGTAGCCATTCCCAGCCAAAACAAGCCACATCATCATAGCATACTCTTACTCCGTGTTCATTGACACATATCACAGAAGCAGGCTCATACTTACCAGTTTTATAGATGCCTATATAATCGCCAGGTTTGATTTCCAGCCGATTATACTTTTTACCATCCGTACCACGAACTCTTTTAGCTGCGCGCCTCGATGCATCTCCGTTGCTTGCGCTGTGAGCGGTAGCAGCATACTTAGGAGAAATCGCAACAGCAGGCACATCTTCGGGTTGCGGATTTTGTGCTAGAGCAGCTGGTTGTTGTAGCTTGGAATTGTGCATTTCAAATGAGGCTGTTAATGCAAGTGTAGATAGGCTACTTTTTTTGCTTGAAACTAGTTGCATTATGTCTTCAGAAACTTTAATTTTTTGGGTAAATAAAGATTTTAAAATTGCCTCAATTGCGTTCGATTCGATATTTAAGTTTATAAGCAACTTTAAGTCTTTGAGGCTTGCATTGGCACCGAAATCTATTAATACTAAAATTGAAGGGTAATGGTAGTTTTTTATTGTATATTCAAGAAGGCTTGCGTATGTGCGGCGTTCTAGATCTTGTATTTTTAAACCACCTAGATCATTTAATTCAAATCCACCACTTGAAAGCACATTTCGCAATTCGAAGATATTACCGCTGGTAATAGCACCAAGAATTTTGCCTAAATCTGATAATTCTAATTTTTTCAAGGGTTGCTGCCTCTTAGTGGGTTTTGTGTTACTTGGATTCATTAATTATCGGATGATTAAACAATACTGCCTTTAGGTTGTCAAGTATTAGTATTGTCCAACGCAAGATGCGTCTGAAATAGTATCGCGATTCCAAGGCAAATGAGTCTAAAAGAGGAATAAAAAGTGCCACTAAGACCTAAAGTCGTACATAATGAGTTGTTGCGTGACTTTGCACACTTTAAGGCTAGAGGCTTTGTAAAAAAGGGGAAATTTCTGCTATGTAAGAAGTCAATACCTAAGTGTAAAAAATTCCTTGTAGCTTTCCACACCTATCTACCATTAACAATATTCAAACCCAAAATCTAATTTT
>JAGVLG010000080.1 GCA_020054325.1 Gammaproteobacteria bacterium | reverse complement strand
TGTTTAAAATGGCAGCGGATTATATTGGGTTGGGCACAAGTTTGTTATGTGAATGGCATACTTGAGGTGTAGAAAATAGTGTTTTGTGTGCCACCCCTCGAATTGGCACACAAATAGCAAAATATACGCTGCAAGCACTCTAGCTAGGTTCTCAATATTCCTAAAATTTAACATCAGTAAGGACATTTATCGGAAATATAATTAGGCAATCACAATGCTGCATCCACGCCCTTTAATATTTTTTTATTTTGTTGATATTTATATGAATCTAAAAGAAATTCACAAAAGGTAAATGCCACATTCATTGCTAGTTTGGCGTGATGCGTTTGTGGATTAAAAACTCGAGCATGCCGATCACTTGATCCTGTCCTAGTTTTCCGGACAAGTAGGTTAAATTACTTATCGGAGATCGAACATGCCAAAAGGTACACATTACCCATCGGATTTTAAACGAGAAGCTGTTAAACTAGCACAGTCATCAGATAGGCCCACCAGCCAGATAGCAGCGGAATTGGGCATTAAAGCAAACACTTTATACAACTGGGTTAGTACTGCTATGAAAGATAAAACAACGCCTACTGCATCCACAGAGTCAAAATCTAAACATTCTTACCAAGAGCTTGAACGCGAAAATAAACGGCTTACTAAAGAACTCAAACGCGCCGAAATGGAGCGCGAAATCTTAAAAAAAGCCGCGGCGTACTTTGCAAGCCAAGAGCTGTAAAGTGCGCGTTTATCAGGGATAACACTGAGTTTTACCCTGTGCGTTTATTGTGCGACTGTTTAGAAGTGCCGAAAAGTATTTACTACCAGTGGTTGAATACGCCGTTTAGCAAGCGTCATCAGCAAACCAAGGAATTAGATGACATGATTAAGATAATATTTGATGAGCATAAATGCCGCTATGGTTCCACTCGAATTGCAATCGAGCTTAAAGCGCGCGGCATACCTTGCACTAGAGGCAGAATCTAAGAAAGAATGAGATTTTTACACTTGATACCAAAGGCCAGACGCAAATTCAAAGTAACAACTGATTCTAACCATAAAAACCATGTTGCAAACAATATATTGCAACAAGATTTTACTGCCTCCAAACCGAATCAGAAATGGTTGACCGACATCACGTATATCCAGACCAAAGAAGGCTGGTTATATCTGTGCGTGTTCATTGATTTATATTCACGATCAATTATTGGATGGTCAATGAGCGACAGATTAAAGTCAGCCTTGGTTGAAGATGCATTAAGGATGGCGCTGTTTAGGCGCAGGTTCCCTGAAGGGGTGATTGTGCATTCTGATCGAGGCGTACAATACTGCTCAAATGCTTATCAGCAATTGCTAGCTGCTAACGGCTTAATATGTAGTATGAGCTCTGTTGGCTGTTGCTACGACAATGCTGCCATGGAATCGTTCTTTCATACGCTTAAGGTTGAGTTAGTGCATGATGAAAGATACGAGACTAGGGGAATTGCTAAAACTTCTATTGTCGAATACATTGAATGCTATTACAATCGGAAGCGTAGACACTCTGCAATTAATTATATGATCCCTGCGGAGTTTGAGAAAGTGGGATCGGTTGCGTAAATGGTGTCCGGATTTCTAGTACAGGATCAACTAGCTTTATTTGCCAGAATATATAATCCAGCAATTTGCTTCTGTATCCCATCTAATATGGATTTTAAATGGTTTTCTAAGCTAGGATTGCCTGGGTTAAGATTTAGTGGCTCTTTAATTAAATTATACAGACTACGAATATCTCCTTCATCTTGATTAAAATTAATCTCTGTAATTTTTAATAGTTCTTTTAGAAATTGCTCAATTAGGGTGTACGCATTCGATATCGCTCCAGAGTTATCTCCTAAAGCAATTTTATTTTTAACTTTATTTAAATGTTCCATTATGGAATCTAGGCTTAACTCAACAATGGATGATGTATTTAAAATTTGCTGATCCAATTTATGCGAAACAAAATTCCCCGCCTCGTATTTAAAGTCATCCTGCTCCATACATTTAATTAGGCTATCAATGGTTTTTTGAACATCTCGATCGTCAATGTGACTCTTACTTTCTTCCAGCTTATATACTACTTCCGAATAAGCTCTGGCCAATTTTTTAACATCCGATAGTAGTTCGAAATTTAAATTAGCATAATATTGTTCAACTAATGTCCTTCGCTGCCCACTCACACCATCTATATCAATGTAAATTGGAGTCAGATCCGCGGAATCGAAAATCATCGATATTTCTCGTAAGACAAACCCTACCATCACTTCACGAAAAGCATTCCTCGTTCTTTTACTAATTAAATCCAATTTTGTTTACCTTTAAGGGAGTATAACCGTTCTTTCAATAGTTATTACCTTATAGCTGCTTCATAATTTATATTCAACAACTTGCTTTCAAACTCCCCAATGCTTGCCTTTAAAGCTAATCACGGGCTATCCTAAGACTTAAATTTGGACTGATACTGTAGCACATTGCGTGTATTTGCGACAGAACCAACGTTAAACCAGGAAACCTAGTTAACTAATAATTAACCAACCAGCAATAAGGAGCGAATAATTTCCTTGTTAAGTTTTGCCTCTTTAAGCAATTGGTTGGTATGCGATGGTTCAACACCATACATGCCTAATCTAAATAACCAGGTAAAATCTGCACGGTAATCATTTACTCTAGCACTTTTATTGGACTTATAATTCTCAACTCTATAAGACATTTTTTGCCGTTCTACATAAGATAAATCTTGATCTAAGCCATGCTCTTGAACAACCTCACAGAATTGTTTAAACAACACTCCGTTCCAAAACTTTTTGTACTTGCTCATACTCTCTGCATCGGTACGATAAATTAAATGCCGATTGTTACGCATCGCCGTTACTAGACGAGCAAAGATTACATTAAAAACTTTAGTTGTTTGTAACGCCGATATTGTAACTAGATCAGATCCATCTAATATGGATATTATATTTCCGCTTGCCTCTAACCACATTGGCATGGATGCGGCAGATATTGGTAGAATGCCT
Source organism: Gammaproteobacteria bacterium (assembly GCA_020054325.1). Lineage (GTDB taxonomy): Bacteria > Pseudomonadota > Gammaproteobacteria > UBA6186 > Azoamicaceae > JAGVLG01. The sequence continues at coordinate 2,307 of JAGVLG010000080.1, read as the reverse complement.
GCCAAATTACTTTTTAAATGGTGAGTTAGCCATAGGCAAATAATTTGGACTCGAAGCTCAAATGGCAAATTACTTGCCATTTGTAACTTAGTTTGACAAATATTATTTAATCTTTGGTAATCAAAAAATGGTAATTTTATAAACAAATTAAAAACTACTTGAATTTTTTCGTAAAACGATTTTTCCTCGGCACTCAGTAGCGTAAGATAATTCAATTGATTCCTAGGGTGACGCGCAAAAAAATACAACAATGACATTGCTGCATATACTGTATTGTGTTGATGCATTATATGAAAAACGTTGAGATTATCGCTTGAATTAGATAAATCTGCACCATATTTTATTGCCTCTAAAGCCCAAATATGTTTATCAGGCATATTGGAATTAAAAATACAGCTAAGTATTGTCTGGTTATGGCTTAAGTTCGGATTAGCACCGTTTTTTAAGAGGTGAACAAATAGCTTGAAGTTTGTTACGTTAAGCACACAAGCATGTAAAGCTGTGCTTGGTCCATATTTATATTTAGACACCAAATTTAGATTAGCTCTATGTTGTATTAAAAAATTTACCATGTCAAAATTATCATCGGAGATAGCTTGAAATAGTACGTGTTTATACGCTCCATTACCTGACTCATCAAATATGTCAGGATTTGCACCTTTGATGATTAGTTTTTTACATAGTTCCCATTGTTTACCGCGCGCAGCCAAGTGGCAGCTACTTTCAACTGAACCATCTTCATAAAGCACTGCGCATGGACATGCCCCGTGCTCTAATAGATACTCAGCCAAATCCCATCTATCTTCACTTAGAGCATCCCACAATGTATTTGTTCCAGCTAGCTCGCCAGCTGTTAAATAGTTATCTAAATCTAGTTTTTTCTCTATGCATAAAGCAAGAAAATCATACAATTCATCCTCATCGTTAGGCACTAAAGTACAAGTGGCAAGACGTATAAGGTTATACCCCTGCATAGGACCGGCTGCAACAGTAGCATTTGGGTCAAAGCCTGCGTTTAGAGAATCAATTACCTTATCAAACATGCCCACTAAGCACATAAAGAATGTGTAGCCTGATAAATATTGGGTTGTGAAAGCTTGCTTAGGAAAGCTAATATTTAGTTGTGTCATTTTTGCTAAAATATTATCTTGGCCAACCATTGCGGCGAATTCTGATAAGGAAGGGGCTTTAATATCAACATTAAGCTCCACATTAGCTGTATCGATGGTTAAAATTTCTTCAACCACATCCCATCTGTGTCGTAGTGCAGCAAACCATATCATTGGAATAAGGGCACCTTCGTCACCATCTATATAACCAGCAAATGGGTGTCCCATATTCACCATTCTAAGAATGGTATCCCACTTATCATAATAAAATAATACTTGTTTAATGGTACCTTCCCTAAACTCATCATCTATAGCTACCTGTAATCCATGAAAATCTAGATTGATATCATAATTATCAATTTTATCTAAGATTTGATGTAACATGTTATCGGGAACACTATGATTTAAGCTAGTTATTACTCCTCCTGCCAAAACTGCTTGGCTGGATACTTTCTCGATCATTATTTTAAATAAGCAATAAAATTCTTCAATATGTAAGCATATATTAAATGGGTGTTCGCCTATAATGGTTGTAGAGCGATCACTATTATTTTTTCTGAATAAGCGCGGATATAACTGATCTGAGGTTGTAAAAGCTGGAGTTTTATTTAGAAGGTTTTTAATTAGCGGCATACGATCCATACTACTTTTTTCTTGACAACTCATTTCGTGTTGTCGCATTAATGAAGTTAGCGGATGACTAGCGCTATCATACCTGAACCAGTAAAAATCTGTTTGCTCCGCCGGAATTGTCTCAATTAAAGCTTGAATTCGCTCGTATTCGTTTGCCTCAATAGCACTTATAAGATCTTTCTGCAATTCTGTTAATTGATCAGAATTATCATACCCCGGTTCAATAGGCCTATTTTCTTCAAAATCTGTATTATTCATTTTTTCACCTAAAACATTTAATCATGTTACATATATAATGTGCTCTTGTTTGCTTTTTCCATTATACGGTTTAATTTGTTTCATTAACCTCTAAACTCATTTTTTCAAACTCACTAATGCTTGACAGCCCAAATTCTTGTAAAAACTTTAAGGTAGTACCATATAAATGAGTATCATTACTAGTTACTTTCACAACCTTAACCCACCCATAATCTTGTAAATCATGCAGAATGGTTACATTTAACTGTACCATACGCATCTCCTCTATTTCTGCTCTACTAATTGGCTGGCGCATAGCTATTATTGC
>JAGVLG010000075.1 GCA_020054325.1 Gammaproteobacteria bacterium | reverse complement strand
GTTGCTCATTATTAACTTCTACATAACTACAGTAGCTTTCCTACTGCTCCAGTGCTTCTAACACCGCTCTCCGTGCAAGAGAGAAGGCCATATTACCATTTCCAATTTTGCTGTCAACAGGTTTATAAAAAATTTTTAAAAATTGCTAAGGGCGTGTGAGCTGCCTTATATTACTAAATTGATAAAAGGGACTTTTGGAGTTAGCATGCAAGCAACAAGTAAGAAGTGGGCTATAACTCTGCTACTAGTATGCTCAATTACCACCGCCCTATACATATATCAACCAACAAACCAATTACATGCGGTTGTGATTACCAATCGTCCCATGGATAGAATCCATGATTCCGAAATCAAAAAGGCGGCACGGCGTTGTAACTTAAATGTAACATTCCTGAACTTTAATGAACCAGTAGCAAAAATACTGTCTGAACGGAAAATTGATTTCATTCTACACACTCATGATAAATCTAACTATCGTTACGGCTTTGCAAATTACCGGATCTTGAAACAACACAGCGCAGAGTATTTAACAAAAACCCAAAATGGCCAATTTGCTTTTAGTTCGTATGAAATTGCGAAATCTGATTTAATACTTCCATCTTTTAAAGATAACGACTTAAAAATTGCTTATGAGAGAAACTGGAAAAGACATCACGGTTTTCAATGGTACCCAACAATTTGCAGTACTAATTTTAAAAACTCCAATCCCCAAAAAATATACTTCAATACTACTCTGACTAATTATACAAATCACCATGAGATTATTGGCAATCTTAATACCACAAAAATCGATATTGATAGGCATGAACATATAAATCTGAAAAAAATTAATAAGAATGGCATTGTATTAGTTCTACATAGCGAGTCTGAAATAAATGATGGTGCCCCATCATCGCAAATATTCTCAGCCTTGGCGGCTGGAAGCTTAATAGTGGCAGATCAACACCCATTTCTCCTGGAAAACTTCCAAGAAAGCATACTATTTATAGATTCGCGACAGAGCCCTGAACTTATTGCGGCTCAAATAGATGCACATCTGGATTGGATTGCAACCAATCCAATCGCCGCGCAACAAATGGCAAAGGCTGCACAACTACTTTTTGATAATAAATTTTCACTAGAGAAGCAGCTACAAAAATTAATCGCCTTACATCATTCTAATTTTTTCAAAACCTTTGCAAGCATTAAAAATGTAGAAAGTATAAATTTAGATCTAATACCTAAAAAGCTGCGCCAAGTAATAGTTAGCAACAAAGTTCCAAAATTGTGGGCATTGATAATATATAAAAATAATATACCGGAATTATATATTAGCAGCAAAGGCTCAAGCTCTAAACATAAACTAGCTACCGTAATAAGTGCACTCAATGATAGCAAAAAACCGGTGCCAGATGGGTACTACTTATTATCATTAGATGACGGGGTACATAGCCCTACAGAATATCCAATGCTTGCTTTTGCAACCGATAAAGAGCTATTGCACCAGGTAGTGCTAATTCCTGATTATGAGGCATTAGCTGGCTACAACGACTTATTTGAGAAAATTACAAAAGGACGTGAAGCTAATCCCTGGTCGAATAAAAAGGCACAAATTTTTTGGCGTGGTTCTGCAACTGGTTTGGCATTTCAAAAGGAATCTTTTGCAGAAACACCTAGATATAGGTTCTTGCAATTCGCCAAAGATAAGAGTTTTATTGATGCCAAATTTACAGATTGGCCAATTACGTATTCAGCACAACACAAAAAATTGATTTTGGACAATTTTGGGATCCATCCATACACTGGTGTGGTAACTGCGTTAAAATATAAATATCTATTTGATATAGATGGCCATTCATGTTCATACTCTAGAATGGCATGGATCCTCGCATCCAATAGTATTTTAATGAAGCACTCCTCAAATAAGACCCAATGGTACTATGAATTGCTACAACCATATCAGCATTTCATACCAATCGCTAATGACTTTTCCAATGTCTATCTTCAATTGCAATGGGCCGAGCAGCACCCAAAGCAAATTGCCAAAATTATTGATAATGCCAATGCATTAGCCAAGCAGGTATTTAATCAAGAAAGCATTCATGCTGCCTTACTAAAAGGATTTATCAAATATCATGAATTATTGCACACTGAAATGGAGATATAAAATTTTGAAATTGAGTACTACAAAATTTTTAATTGTTGCTTTTAGTTTAGTATCCATATGCAATGCTGATATAAATAAAGTAGGTTTTGAATTCTTCGACCATGTTTATAGCATAAACTTGAAAAAATGCACTGATCGCCGCGAGCATGTTATCCAAGAGTTTGCACGTATGAATATTAAAAACTACACTATAATTAATGCTGTTGACATGGACTCTGCCGAAGTTGCCGAGGTTATGCGCAGTGATTTTGTTAAAAAATACCCACCCTGTTTTCGTTGTCATAAGATTTTTTGTAAATGCTTTAACAACGTATTAATAAAACCACAAATTGGTAATTGGCTTTCATTTATAAATGTTTTTAAAGACATCATCAAGAACGATTATGAATTTGTGCTAATTACAGAAGATGATGTAAAGTTCAGAGATGATGCTGCAGCAATATTAAATAAACTTATAAATAAAGCAAGCATGGTAGAAAACAACATCGATTTGTCAAAACCAATTTTAATTCGCCTCGAACGGCGCAGCTTCGTTCCGCGCCCCGCAAAAATACCTGGATTTAGCAAAACTGTTATAATGTCTAATGCATGTTTTGTAGTAAATAAGCTATACGCAGAATCATTTTTAAAAAATCTTACGCAAATCGACCAAACCTCAGATGTTTACATACATTTCAAAATACTTGAAGCAGATCCAACCATTCAGCATTTTACCGCTTATCCGCAACCTGCATACCAGCTATCTGATCATGCCAAACCAAAGTTCTATTCAGAGATCCACCCTAAAGGTATCGATGCCATAGATTTAGCTCGTAAGAAACGCCATAAGATGCGTATGTCGTATTTTGAGTATCTATGGAGTAAGGTTTGGAGCTAATCCATCCTTTTTGACATTTTTATGCAGAAACGCATCGGTTAATGCTTTCTATTACAAACCGGTTGCAGTTTTATTTTTGTGTAAATATTTTTTTAAATCTAGGGCGTAATTTTCTATAAAAAAATTCCGTAATTTTTCTGGACCATCGTGCTCTATATCAAAAATTAACAAGTCGTCTGGCCGATCTTTAAAATACTCTTTAACAGCAGCAATATGTTCATCCCATTCTTTAGACCACATGCTTAAAACTTCTGGCTCGGTCTTTTTATATTGCCTAGCAGTCAAGCCCAGATAGGTATCGCCATATACAGTTTTATGGCGGGAACGACTGCGGATCCAAGCATTTTTATCTCGAATATTCAAAATAAACTTACTGCCCGGATATTGCTGATCTAAATCTTTAAATAATCGTTGCGCAATAAATATTGGAGGGTTGGCATGAATATTTTGCATATCAAAAAACCCTTGGAAATTAGCGTATTTATTTGGGATTAAAGGCAGGTTATGCCGATGATTTAACCACATTAGTGTCGCCAACTTACCATCATCATAGTGCACACTAGCAATTTTGTTAGAATTGAAAAATTCAGCTAACGAGGTAGTACCACACTTGTTAAACCCTATTTGAAAAATTTTTACTGGTTTCATTGGCCTTTTTTTGTAAGGATCTACCTTCCGGTATAATTTAGGATTTAGTTTTACAACATCCTTAAAGAAGGCGGCTATTTTTTTAGGATCATCTTGCTCAATATCAAATACTAGGAGATCATTGGGCCTATCTTTGAAATATTCTAATACTGCTTGATGGTGCCTATCCCATTGCTGGTCCCATAAAGCCACTACCTGTTGTTTGCTTAGTTGTTGCTTTGCAGCAACCACCTCGAGGTAAGTACGTCCAGATCTAGTTTCATGCCGTGCTCGACTACGTAACCAAGCATCTTTATTCCTGGTTGCTAGAATAAACTTACTACCAGGATATTGTTGATCTAATTCCTTGAATAACTCAAGATATACATAAAGCTCTGGAGAATGATAGATATTTTCCATATCAAAAAACGCCGTATAAAATTCATATTCCGGGCTTAATAGTTTTTTGCGAGTCTTGTAATTGGTAAAGATGGTTGTTGCCAATTTTCCTTGGTCATGATGCAAACTTTTAATGCCATTGGCACTAAAAAAATGATGCAAGGTGGTTGTACCACATTTATTGAATCCAATCTGAAAAATCTTAATACTTGGATCTTGCGGTGCTACATAATCGAGTGGCTTTTTTACAAATAAAAAAACACCTCCCAATGTGGTAATTAACAAAATCAATGTTATGATTGGCGTTATTAGACGCATAGAATCCCAATAAGTTTCAACGCTTAAATTAAAATGGCCACTAGCATAATTGGATTATATACTAGATGTAGGTTTTATTCATGTTAGAGTATATTAATTGAAACGAGTAGCATGTTACGTTATTTATTGTACAAGCACGATATTGTTGGGTCTAATTATTTTTTTATTCATGCATAAAAAAGTAGTTTACGATGAGATTGTACAGCTTATCAGTAGCATCAATATTGCTGCTGATACCAAATTAATAAATGGTTCTATTTTAGAGCTTTCTAATAATAACTATTTGATAGCGTATCGTAACAATATCAATATGTATCAAGCTAATTATCACACTGAAATTAAAGTTGCAGAATTAGATCAGAACATGAAAGTTTTACGACATAATACTTTAGACTTTACTAAAGCAGCTGGCTCCACACACAGAAATAAAATTACTGCCCAAGATCCACGCTTATTCACCGTAGCTAACCAATTATATATGATATATAACGAAGCGGTACCACGTAGTCAACAACGTGAGTTATATTTAGCAGCAATTAATTTTAGTAAATCAATAATTGAAATTAACAGTCTTGCAAAATTACATTATGCCCCTGAACCAAATTTAACCCAAAAAAATTGGGTTCCATTCACGCATCAAAATAATCTTTTTTTTATTTACTCCTTCCAGCCTTATAGGATCTTGAACTTTGATTTCAATACGAAAAGACTGATGCTTACTCATAATTGCGATTATAATTTAAACAAACTGTGGCATTATGGAGAGATCCGCGGCGGCACACCTGCAATATACTTGCCGGAATTAGATGCTTATCTAGGCTTTTTCCATTCCTCCATTGCAAGGCATAAATCCAAAAAAACCTGGGCTGAACGTAAAGCTCCGTTACCACGCGATTATTTTATGGGGGCGTACTTGTTTGATGCACAACCTCCATTTTTATTGCGTGCAATAACAACAAAGCCACTTGCATTTAAAGGATTATATGCCAATAGCAAGCAAGACTTTCATATAATATTCCCCAGCGGGGTTGTTGCAAAATCAGATCATTTTTTAGTGTCGGCAGGCGTAGATGACAATAAAACCCTCCTGTTAAAAATAAGCAAGAAGACACTGCTCACCTCCATGCAAAAAACTACCGCGCCTACCACAAAGTAGGCGCGGTCACCCCATCACTTGCTAAACTAGTGAAGCGTTACTTACTTCTTCATAAATTTCATTACGAAATTACTTACTACGCCTAAAATATAACCATGTACGAAGCCTAGAACAAAACCTATCAAGCCTCCCACAAAGGTTGCGGCGTAACCCATGTATAAAGTTGCAAGACCAGCTACAACCGGGCCACCAATACCAAATAACATACTTGCATATGCTAGGAGCAATAGATTGACTCCCCAGATGACCCCAATATCGACGCCTAGTCTAGACATTGTGAACTTCATAGTACCATTACTCATCTTCTTACCTCTATCAAAAATGTCACCCCCATTAAGTGACATTCAATTATAGTATATTTTGGAGATAGTACAGGCTGTTGCAAGATTTTTTCTATCAACTACATAAAAAAGCAGTTCAAAATCACTTCTTTCAAAAAACAGACTATGCTTAATTCTTATTAACTCTAATAAAATCAAGAATAACTAAAATGAGAAGTACACAACCAGCAATTAATATCTTATATGTAAATGAGATCGGGCCAGGCAAATCATCTATATTGAACTTGTTAAAGAACATCCACGGGGTAAAAGAAGTCATCGATGCTGATTACCGCTTTCGAGTAGGGGAGCACCGTGAAAACCAACAATTTCTTGCAACTTTATATTCGCAGTGGAATCGCGAAGACTTAGCCTCTAAAGAAGAAATTTGTAGGTTCACTGATCTATCACTGGAGGAATTGGTAGATCATTATCTAAATCGAGCTGATTGCATTTTTATTTCCGGCTCACGCTTCGACCCTTCATCACAGTATTGCAGCGAAACTCCAACAAGACCCTCGCCTGATATTAGACGGGAGGCCTTTGAAATACGCTTAATGCAGAAAGCAAAATCGCAAGGTATCCCGCTCTTGGCAGTTTGTGCCGGATCTTGGCGCCTTACTAGCGCCTATGGTGGCAAAACCTTTGCTGTGCCAGATGAACATGTAAAATATCATGAAGAATGGGGTGGCGCGGAACGCAACCCAGATAGAACCGCATTATTAAAATCGAAGACTATGCTACACGGGCTCCATAGTGCTGCCCAGCGCAACAAAACTTTAATTTTTAGTGGTGGAGTTGCTCAAAAACATTTAGCTAACAGCAGTAATCCAAATCAGGAGTACGCAACCAACTCTATTGCAGTTAACAGTACACATTGGAGAGTGAGCCCCCCTCCAGAATCGCAACCAGGCACCGATTTTAATAGACATTTTGAAACCACTGCTTTAGACGCGGTACATAAAACCGTAGAAGCCTACGAGTCCAAATTTGGCGCGCCCACAATAGCTGTTCAATGGCATCCAGAATTGGTACTACCAGAGGTGCGCAATAAAGATGGCTCGCGTTCTATAGTACCAGCATACAAAACCCATCGAATGTTATTAGAGGGGTTGGTTGAAAGTGGCTTGAGCTATAAGCGTAAAAAAACTGTGCTAAGAGATTTAAAATTTCGTGGTGCTTATGAGAAACCACATTTAGCAAAATTATAGTTATTCTTCGCCATCGGTTGCCTCACAATACTTACAATCTTTTTTAGTACATACTTTTTCGCTGCCTTTGCGCTTCGTAGTACGCAACATAATAATCGGAAACTGACATTCCGGGCAGGCTTCATCTAAAGGCGGATACTTAATTGCATAATTACAATCTGGATATCTGTTACATGGATAAAAGAATGTACCATAGCGCGTTTTACGCTTTATTAAACTGCCCTTTTTACAACTAGGACATTGGATCCCAGTATCTACCGGTTTATCTAATGATTCAATAAATTTACACTTTGGATAACCACTACAACCAATAAATTTGCCGTATTTACCAGATTTAATTACTAAATCAGAATTACAATTTGGACACTGCCGTCCTGCAACAACTTCTGCAGGAACCTCTGGTTCATTTGGATTAACAACATTACGCGTATATTTACAATTAGGATAACCGGTACAACCTATAAATCTACCGCGTTTACCAAGCCATATTGCCAACGCCGAGCCGCATTCTGGACACTTCTCATCGATCGTCTCTTGGGTTACATCCTTACGTTGTACAGTTTCTTCAATGTTATTGACCAAATGTATAAATGGTCCCCAAAAATCTTGTAATACTGGTAACCATTGCTTATCTCCAGATGCAACCGCATCTAAAGAATCCTCCAATAATGCAGTGAATCCATAATCCACATATTGATTAAAGTACGATGTTAAAAACTTATTTACTATTCTGCCAACATCAGTGGGTTTAAATCTTTTATTTTCTATAACTGCATAATCTCGATGCTGTAAAGTAGAAATAATTGCAGCATATGTTGATGGGCGTCCAATGCCATGCTCTTCTAAAGCTTTAACCAACGATGCTTCAGAATAGCGCGGTGGTGGCTCGGTAAAATGTTGCTCGGGACGGATCTTATTTAAATCAACAATATCACCTTCTTTTAATGGTGGTAATAGCTTTTCATCATCATCATCTAAACTATCATCCACCCCCTCTTGATAAACCTGCATAAAACCAGGATTTGCAATAGTGGATCCATTAGCACGTAATTTATTGCCTGGGCCACAATCAAAATCTATCGCGACTTGATCAATTGTTGCATGTAGCATTTGGCTAGCAATAGTGCGTTTCCAAATCAAATTGTATAGCTTGTATTGATCAAGTGTGAGCTTAGATTTAATGTCATTTGGAACAACATGGATCATCGTTGGGCGAATAGCTTCGTGCGCTTCTTGTGCATTTTTTGATTTAGTTTTATATTTACGCTCTTCCTCCGGTAAATTCTCTTTACCATAACGCTGCGTAATAAATTCTCTGATCTCTTTTACAGCTTCATCCGCTAGATTAACCGAATCCGTACGCATATAGGTAATTAAACCTACCGCGCCATCACCAATATCAACCCCTTCGTAGAGCTGTTGCGCCACTCGCATGGCACGCTGCGCAGTAAAACCTAACTTACGCACAGCCTCTTGTTGTAAAGTAGACGTGGTAAATGGTGCTGCTGGATTACGTTTACGTTGCGTTTTGGTAACTTTAGCAACTTTTAGTTTACCTTTTGCATGTGATACCAGTTCAGCTTCTATGGCTTTAGCTTGTTCTGCATTAGTTATAGAAAATTGCTTTAATTTTTCACCAGCATATTCTATTAATTTGGCTTCAAAATTTTTCTTCTGTGAAATTAATTCAGCAATTACTGTCCAATATTCTTCGGCTTTAAACGCCTCTATTTCTAATTCGCGCTCCACAATCATCCGCAACGCTGGGCTCTGCACCCGACCCGCAGATAAGCCACGTCTTACCTTTTTCCACAACAATGGGGATAGATTAAAACCTACTAAAAAATCTAAAGCGCGTCTGGCTTGTTGTGCATGCACTAAATCCATACTTAATTCTCGCGGATGCGCAACAGCATTCTGCACTGCAGATTTTGTTATTTCATAAAAAGCTACACGACTAACGTTAACATTCTTTAAAGCACCACGTTGCTTTAATAATTCATATAAGTGCCAAGAAATCGCCTCGCCTTCACGATCTGGGTCCGTTGCCAAATATAAATTTTCTGCGGCTTTCAATGCATGTACAATTGCATCCACATGCTTGGCATTTTTTTCAATGATTTGATACCGCATTGCAAAATCATCTGCCGGGTCAACTGCACCTTCTTTGGGAATTAAATCACGCACATGGCCGTACGAGGCTAAGATTTGAAAATCTTTTCCTAAGTATTTATTTAATGTCTTTGCTTTAGCTGGTGATTCTACTACCACCAAGTTTTTTGTCATTTTTACCTTACCGCACTATATAGTTATCGCCATTAAATTAAACGCGCATACCCGCCCGGAACCGCACTAACCAAGCCCTGTAACTCCAACTCTAGTAGAATTGATCCAACTGCGCTAGTGCTTAACCCACTTTTACCGATCATCAAATCTACGCAGTTAGCTCCTTCATCCATTAAGTCCATGAGCAATTGCTGATCTTCGGACAGCTTGACTTTGTTTAAACTGCGAGCATCTGTTGTCGCATTTCTACCACGAAACTCAGACGGCAACAAGGGTACAAGTTCATCAAGCACATCAGTTATTGATTCGACTAATTTAGCGCCTTGCTTAATTAATGCATGACAACCCTTTACTTTGTTACTGCATACGGACCCTGGAACTGCAAATATTTCCCGACCTTGTTCAGCTGCAAAATCTGCCGTTATCAAAGAACCACTTTTTTCTGCAGCCTCTACTACCAAAACTCCCAGGCTTAAACCGCTTATGATCCGATTGCGTTGTGGAAAGTTAAATGGCTTTGGGGTGGTTCCAATCGGAAATTCAGATATTAAGCACCCATGTTCAATAATTTCTCTCGACAAATTCACATGCTGTTGCGGATAAATGATATCCAAACCACTGCCCAGCACGGCAATCGTGACGCCCCCAGCTTTTATGGCACCTTTATGACTAGCGCCGTCAATCCCAATTGCCATACCACTCGTAACTACTAAACCTTCGGTTGCAAGTTCAAAAGCAAATTTTTCGGCAAGTTGTAAACCTTGAATAGATGGCGTCCGGCTGCCTACTATTGCAATTTGTGGTGCATTTAAAAATTTAAGATCACCTTGTACATATAGCAAATTCGGTGCATCTGGGATCTGTTTCAATCTTTCAGGATAAGTTTGATCATAGAAATTAATAATATTGGTGTTAACATTTTTCTCAAGCCAAATTAAATCGCGCCTCAAGGCTGTTTGATCTACCTGTAGCTGTTTCGGAATAAATTTTTGTTGCGAATATAGTTTTAAAAAATTTCGAAACTTTCCCGTTGTCATACCAAATGAGTGATAAACCTGTAGTATGTTGTGTATATCTGTACTACTATGCATCTTTAGCGCCTAAGGTTTAGAAGATACAACATCATTTACAACAACTGGTCGCGAAGTACTTAAAATATATCCTAGACTAACTTTATCCATAACTTTATATAACAAAATTTCACCAAAGCTAGTTGAGCCCACTATAGATTTCTTTTTTGCTTTTTTATCAAAGATTTCTTTTGGCTGTTCTTTAAGATTTAAAATATCGCCAAACTCTAAGCCATTGCGACTCCCGAGACCAATTATAAGTGTTGATCCCTTACCAACCCCAGTTTTAGGATTCTTTACTGAAATAACATAACCACGGACATCAACGGTAGGGATTTTAGTCTCAATTACTGCAGGGAGATCCAGTCCAGTGCGTGGAATTAATCTAGCACCAATTTCTACCGGCTCAGATGCTTTAGTAATTCTAATTGTTTGTGGATCTCCATAGCTTTGGACATCTGCGGCCCCTATTATAATCGCCTGCATACCTAAATACTCACCAGTATCTTTATTTTTGTAATTCTGTCCCTGTTTAAGTATGGTATAAGCAGATACATTATCAGTTTGTGAAATTCCTGCAACATATGCCAAATCGCCAGAGGTTCCATATGCAGTATCTAATGCGAAATCTAAGACTCTTGGCTGAGCTTCATAGGCAGCTTGTGAATCGAAAATAATTACGTTATCTAAATTTTGTGCAACGTCCGATGTCTGAATGCTATAAGTCGAAGCGCCGATTGGTTCAGCCCGCATTTGCGGTGACAGGGTAACCGTTGTTCCTGCATGCGGTAAAGTTTTAGCATTAGCGCTAAATCCGGCAGCTTGCGTAGGGTCCTGGTGCTTATCTGCAAAAGAACAAGAGCTGTATAATAAACAGATACATATAATTTTTAGAAACTTACCAAGCTTTTTCATATCCTCTCCCAATAATTGGATGGCCTAACATCCATACTTAACACACGAGTGTTATATAGAATATAGTTATTTTTTGGGATATACTCTATGTTCTAATTAAGTTAGATTCATATTATTAGGATTACTTGGAAAATGGCCTTATTACCAATTTTGCAATTTCCAGATCACAGATTAAAGTTAGTAGCAAAACCTGTTGAGCACTTTGATGCTAACTTGGAAAAAACCTGTGCTGATTTGTTGGAAACAATGTACGAAACTCAGGGAGTTGGTTTAGCAGCTACTCAGGTAAATATTCAACAACGCATAATAGTTATCGATACTTCTGATAACCAGTCGCAACCATATTGCATGATTAACCCTAAATTAATTAATGCTGAAGGCGAAATAATCTGGGAAGAAGGTTGTCTCTCTTTTCCGGGGGTATTTGCTAAAGTTAAGCGTAGTGCAAACATTACCGTTGAATATAATAATACAAAAGGTGAATTACAAACTCTGCATGCTACCGAATTAAATGCCGTATGCATTCAGCATGAAATTGATCACTTAAATGGCATTACCTTCTATGACCATTTATCCCCCATAAAGCAAAAAATGTTACGAAAAAAATTAGATAAATTGCGTGATAAATCACTGTGAGTAGAATTATTTTTGCTGGCACGCCAGAGATTGCCGCAGGTGTATTACAAACATTAATTGATGCGAAATACAATGTAATAGCTTGTTTAACCCAACCGGATCGACCTCAAGGTCGTGGTTTAAAACTACACCCGAGTGCGGTAAAAACAATTGCACTACAAAATAATATTCCGGTTTTACAACCTAAAACTCTAAAAAGTACTGAAGTCCAAGAGCAACTCAAGGATTTACAGGCCGATCTAATGATTGTTTTAGCCTATGGTTTAATTTTACCAAGTGCAGTCTTAAATATTCCTAGACTTGGCTGCGTTAACATTCATGCATCACTACTACCACGTTGGCGCGGAGCAGCACCAATTCAGCATGCGATTTTAGCGGGTGATCCTGAAACTGGGATTACTATTATGCAAATGGATGCAGGACTTGATACTGGCGCAATGCTAGCAAAATATCGCTGCGTTATTAATCCAAACGATACAAGTGATGATTTACATGATCGCTTAGCAAAATTAGCTCAAAGTAGCATAATTGATGTGTTGCCAAAGATATTGAATGGAACAATTGTTGCCGAGCCACAAGATGATAAATTAGCTACCTACGCCAACAAGATTGATAAACAAGATGCAAAAATAAATTGGAGTGATAGTGCAAGCATTATCGAACGTAAGATTCGATCTTATAATTCTTGGCCGGTTGCGTTTACTTCCTTTAAAGAAGAAACTGTCAGAATTTGGCAAGCACTTAACACTGATGTAAGCAGTGATTTGCAGCCAGGAACAATTATAAATGTTAATCCTAAATTTATTGAGGTTGCAACAGGAGTTGGAACAATCCAAATAATTACTATGCAATTTCCAGGTAAAAAACCTCTGCCCATAGCGGAAATATTAAATTCCAATAAAGAGCTAGTTGCTGGGCAAGTATTTAAATAGGATCACATTTTTTATGGCCTTGGACTTGTCCTTTCTTGCCCGGGCTCTGATCCAAATTTAGATTTTAACCATTCTAAAATTGCTGCTTGTTGAGCATAATCTTTATAGACGACTGGGGATCCTAATTGTGCATTTGTAAGTGGAGATGTCCACTTCGGAACAGTCATTTGGGTTTGTCTGTCAAAATGTTCTTTAATTGAGCTGAAATCATAAACTTGCCCATCCATAGTCTGGACGGGTTTTAACATTATTACTAAGGAAATAGGATCCTTGAGTTCAGGTGGGACATCTAGCAGTTGCTCGAGGTCCTCCTCTGTTTTACCGACACTATTTAGGTAAACCTGAATGATAGAATCTCGACCACCATATGGATCGTTAACTTGAACTGCAGACCTTACTTCTTGATCCATGTCATTGGCAGCTGTTAATACTCCAAGTATTGCATCTCGGTGCATACTCAGTCCCAACCTACTAATTGAATTTTGAATAATAAGACGTCTCCTTTGCTCAAGTGAGGTGATTTTATCATTCATAATTCCAATATTAGCACGCATATACGTTTCCTCATCAAATGGTTGAATAGGCACAAAATATTCGTCCTCTCTGTGCGTGTTATTGTAAGTATCGACGTCTGGCTGCGCTAACTGAAGCACTGCGTCAAGATTACGCAGATCCTCTCTAATAATCTCTTTCCATTCATCCACGGTATTTGCAGCAAGGTTTCTTTCCTCTTGACATTCTCGAAGCACTTCGGCAGTCTTAGTAATCCAATCTTCATCTACTTGTATTACGTTCATTCCACTCATTATTTAACTCCAAGCCTGTATTATGCACTTGGACAACTTGACTAGGAGATAGTTGCAAATGTTGAATATTTGTTGAATATTTTGTCGAATATTTTTATTAATATTGCCTAATTTTTTTAAATAAATCTGTTTTTTAGTACAGTAAAAATATAAGATAAGTGGTTAAATTTTAAGCTGCGCCGCGGATCGCCTTTACAATCATTTCACAAGTATGCTTAGCGTCGCCAAACACTAGAGAGCAATTTACTGCTTCGAATAAGGCATTATCAATGCCAGAATAGCCTGGTTTCATCGATCTCTTAGATACTAAAACTTGCTTAGCTTTGTAAACTTCTAGTATCGGCATGCCATAGATAGGGCTGCTTTGCACATTCTTGGCAGCAGGATTCACCACGTCATTGGCTCCAATAACAAAGGCTACATCTACTGCAGCGAAATCCTTGTTAATTTCGTCCATGGTAAACACTACATCGTATGGTATATCTGATTCTGCCAATAATACGTTCATATGCCCTGGCATACGTCCTGCTACAGGATGGATGGCAAATTTTACAGATACGCCTTTTTCAGTTAGAACATCATAAAGTTCCTTTATGGCATGGTGTGCTTGCGCAACTGCCATACCGTAACCAGGTACTATTATTACTGAACTTGCATTTTCTAATAGGAATGCAACATCTTCAACAGCAGCAGCCTTAATTGCTTGAGTACTTTCACGTTCCATTGCTTCTAAATCTACTGCGTGTAATCCTACTCCACCAGACATAACTTTATAAAGCTCGCGATTCATCGCATGGCACATAATGTACGACAGGATAGCACCGCTACTTCCAACTAACGCACCTGTGGTAATTAAAAGTTGGTTATTCAATACAAAACCAGTGGCTGCCGCTGCCCAACCAGAGTAAGAGTTGTGCATCGATATAACCACTGGCATATCTGCA
This sequence comes from Gammaproteobacteria bacterium, assembly GCA_020054325.1. Classification (GTDB taxonomy): domain Bacteria; phylum Pseudomonadota; class Gammaproteobacteria; order UBA6186; family Azoamicaceae; genus JAGVLG01. Next base: position 16,005 of record JAGVLG010000075.1, on the reverse strand, counting down.
CCACCGATTGGCACAACTAACAGGAAGCCAAGAATCAAAGCAATAACATCAATAATCACCAAAGTTGTAGCATTATGATGCATTAAAAATTCTATACCTAAAACGATAATTGCAACCGTCAATACTAAATTTAAAAAATGTTGATGCTTAAAAATTAATGGCTTGGAACTTAAAATTCCTTGTAATTTACCAAATGCTATTATCGATCCAGCAAATGTGATTGCACCAACAAAACTACCTATGGTTAATTCAATCATAGTAATAAGTGGCACAACAGTATTGTTTAATTGATCGAGTAAGAAAGTACCTAAGGCCACCAATAAGGCAGTAATACCTACAAAGCTATGCAAACAAGCAACCAGTTGCGGCATTGCAGTCATTTTAATTTTACGCGCAATAACTATTCCAATAACCGCACCGCTGGCAATCGCAGCAAAAATCAAACCATAATTGCCAACACTTGGAAATGCTAAGGTTATTGCAAATGCCAAGCCCATACCGGTCATTGCAGATGCATTACCTAACAAAGCGGTTTTAGGTGAGCTTAAGCCTTTTAATCCATATATAAAAAACAGCGTAGCAATTAAGTACGCCATACCAACTAAGTCTGGATTAAGTTGTGCTACGGTATTGCCCATAATGCCTCGCTATTTTCTCTTTTTAAACATGGCTAAAATACGATTGGTAACAACAAAGCCACCAAAGATATTTATTGATGCAAGAAATATCGCCACAAAACCTATTAGTTGCATTGTGGTTATATTAAAAAAAATTGCTGCTGAATTATCTTGCGCTCCAGCAACTAAAATAGCTCCTACGATTACTATACCGCTAATTGCATTAGTTACCGCCATCAAAGGAGTATGCAATGCCGGTGTAACACCCCAAATTACGTGATATCCGACAAAACAAGATAAGACAAAAATATACAGATTAACCATCGTTTGTGACATAGCATATCTCCTAAGGATGCAATACATCGCCATTGCGCGTAACTAATATGGCCTTGATAATATCATCCTGCTGCTCTAAATTTAATCGCACTGGTTGCTGATCTGCAATTAATAAATCTATTAACGCAATCAAGTTGTTACTATAAAAATTGCTGGCTTCGGATGGTAGCATTGCAGGCAAATTGGTATAACCAATTATTTTCACGCCGTTTACAGAAACTACTTTATCTGGTTCGGTTAAGGCGCAATTGCCGCCAGTTGGAGCTGCGAGATCGACAATAACTGATCCAGGACGCATTGCTTTAACAACCTCTTCCGGGATCATAATCGGCGCTTTGCGCCCCGGAATATTAGCAGTGGTAATAATAATGTCACACTTCTTTAAACGATCGTTTAATTGCTCTGCTAGACGAGCTTTTGCAGCATCAGATAGTTCCTTGGCATAACCACCCTGCCCAGAGCCATCCTCGCCGATATCCAATTCAACAAATTTAGCACCCAAGGATTGAATTTGCTCTTTAACTTCAGAGCGTACATCATATGCTTCAACTATCGCCCCAAGACGTCGCGCAGTCGCCACTGCTTGCAAACCAGCAACTCCGGCACCTAATACCATAATTTTTGCAGGTTTGGATGATCCAGCCGCAGTCATCATCAATGGGAAAAATTTACCATATTGCGCGGCTGCTTCTATAACAGATCTATAGCCAGAAATATTTGCCTGTGATGAAAGCACATCCATTGCTTGGGCACGTGGAATACGCGGGATCAATTCCATACCTAAAGTTGTTACATTAGCTTTTGCTAAGAGATCTAATAACCCATCTTTTCTAAATGGTTCTATTTGAGTTATTAATACCGCATTTGGTTTAAATAACGCTACTTCATTGTCAGTAGGACGATTAATTTTTAAAACTACATCAGCAGCAAAAGCAGTTTTGGCATCGCTCCACTCGACCTCTGACGGGTATTCAGAATCGGGAAAGCCACTAAGCAATCCCACATCCTTCTCAGCTACAATGCTAAACTGTTTCTTAAGTAATTTGCGTGCCCCTTCTGGAGTTATAGCTACTCTTGTTTCGCCGGCACGACTTTCCTTAGGTAACCCAATGCGCAATTTTGCACTCACAAGTTAAAAAAAATTACATTTATATTAACAGCACTATGCAATTAAGTCTAATCTTTAAAGTAACTTGCGCAACTGGTAATTAATATTATTAACTAGATTCATCTAACTCTGCCAAGACATAACTATGGACATAAATCCGAATGAAAGCGTAATTGATGATGAATTAAGCGATAGGTCTACGCTTTCCGCTAGTAGTGCAAGACGCACAATTTTAGCATGCATATTCGGAAACACTTTAGAGTGGTACGACTTTGTTATCTATGGTTACTTCGCCGCCATTTTTGGAAGTTTATTTTTTCCTAGTGCTGATCCATTAACGCAATTACTTTCTAGTTGGGCGGTATTTTGGTCAGGGTTTATTGCAAGGCCTTTAGGTTCAATATTCTTTGGACATTTAGGTGATAAAACTAGCCGAAAATTTTCTTTAACACTGTCGATTTATTTAATGGCTATCCCAACAACATTAATTGGCTTGATGCCAACTTATGCCCAAGTCGGGATTAGCGCAACCATAGTATTGATCTTGTTGCGCACTCTACAAGGCTTCGCCCTAGGCGGTGGATATACTGGAGCGATGGTATTTCTAGTGGAACATGCACCGGCACATAAGAAAGGCATTTGGGGTAGCTGGATCGCATTCAGTGCCATAAGCGGTGTAATACTTGGTTCAACAGTACTAGCTTTGTTAAGTAGCGCGCTAACAGAAGAAGCTATGACTAGCTGGGGTTGGCGCATCCCATTTATCGCAAGTGTTTTTGGTGGTTTTTTAGGAAACTACATGCGAAATAATTTGCAAGAATCAGAAGAATATGTTGCTGTGAAAGCAGCAAGGCGCGAGCATCAAGTTCCCTTAGTCGAAATCTTTAAAAATCATAAATCTAAAATAATGCGCATCATTTTTTTAGATTTTTTAACAGCAATTGGCTTTTTTATTATATCCATATACTTGGCATCGTACTTTAAGATTTATTTAAATATACCGGGTAATCAAGCTTTTTGGATCAACACTTTGAATGTTCTAATATTTGCTGCAGCAACAATAGCCGGAGGTTGGTTCACAGATAAGGGTTATCCATATAAAGTATTGATTTATCCTTGCATTGCAATAGTATTACTTGCCTATCCTTTATTTATTCTTATGCAATCGAAAAGTTTGTTTATGATATTCTTCGCGCAAGCCATACTTGCTTTGCTGTTTGGATTGTTTTTTGGCGCCTTACCAAATGTTTTAGTTAAAGTATTCCCAACTAATATTCGTTGCTCTGGTTTATCACTTAGCCATAATTTAAGCATGGCGATTTTTGGGGGTAGTGCGCCCTTTTTAGCGACATGGTTGATTGCAACAACTAGTAATGTGGCAGCGCCAGCTTTTATGTTGGTTGCTGCCGCGGGGTTGAGTCTGTTGGGGTTTTTAAGGATTAAGTGATTAGCCTAGTCTGAAAATGTGCCAGCATTAATATATAAATCTTCGAGTAACCTATAACTTTGCTCAACCATATATAAAGGCAAGCTTACAAGTTTGTATTTTAATAACTTTGCATCCGCAGTGTTGATTTGCTCATCGCTAATTAACGGCAAATTAGTATTAAACCGTAATGCGAGAGATCTTTCTTTTTCTCGCAAGAAACTATGTAAAGAACGTAATCTTCCAGCTTTGCCGGCTTTAACCTCTACAGGAATTATATCCATATTATACGTGATTAAGTAATCCACTTCGGAGTTTGCACCTACTTTTTCCCTGTTCCAATAATATAATTTGGGTTGCTCATATTCTGGGCGAAGATATGCTAAATGTTGCCCTATCATTTGTTCTGCAAGGGCCCCTTTATTAACTAATATTAAAGAATCATTATCTTTTAAATTTAATAAATTAACTCCAAGTATAGTATTTACTAACCCTATATCTAAAAACAATATTTTAAAATGTCTTTCATTGATTTCAGCACCTAGCGGTACCCCATTCGCAGAGCTATGAAAAACTTTTTCACAAATTTTCGCAAGGCATAGTTTATCTATTGCATTAGAAACATATTCAGATCGCAATTTATCGTCAATATGCGCATAAATTAGCTTATTCGCAATTAAAGTTGGTATTGTGTTAAAAGTCTTTCGCAACAACATTACTTCTTTTTTATCTCCATATTTGCTGAAATCGTCTTGCAATGTATTTATAATTGAATACTTCACCCGATCTACAGCAGTTAAATCCCCAGTTTGTGCATAAGTAGCAACTGCTTTTGGCATTCCACCGATTAAATAATATAACCTTAACAAATTTAATAATTTATCATGTAAGGCTATGGGAATAGTTTGTTCAAAGGTATATTTTTGTAAAAAATCATTTGTCATTTCTTCGCCCAATCCTAGCAAGAACTCGCTAAAACTTAAGGGACCAAGATAGATATACTCTAAACGACCTACAGGAATAGAATATTTAATTTGACTTAGAGCAAACTCTAACAACGAACCAGCTGCTATTATATGCAGGGTAGGCATTTGTTCATAAAAATATCGTAAACTTATTATTACCTGAGGTGCCTGCTGAATTTCATCGAGAAATAAAATAGTTTTACCAGGTATAATTTTAAGCTGTAGCTGGGCTTGCAACAACTGAATTATTTTTTGGGGTTCATTAGACGCAAAGTGCTCAGCATATTCAGGTTTCTGCTCGAAATTAACTGTACACAAATCAAACCCATTTTCCAAGGCAGTTAGCTCTACTAGAGTCGATTTGCCAACTTGTCTAGCACCTCTTAGTACTAATGGTTTATGATCCTTGGCAGCCAACCAAGATCTGAGAAAATTAGCTTGTTTTCTTTGTATATACATAGATAAAATTAGGGGTTATTTCAACAGCTTTTATGATAAAAAATGGGGTTATTTTTGTCAAGACTGACTGAATGACCTTAGAGAATAACCTTAGAGGGTATGCTCAGACCGACTACCAAATTTTTTCTGTCACACTGCATAGACATCTTTCTGAAGATAGGGAAATTTCGAAGATGCCTGTAGCATGCTTCAATTCGGGCAAACAGCCAATGTATTAACTATAGTTTTATAAGAAAATAGAGGTCTGTTAGGACCTATCAGCATTAATTATGGGTAATTGGTAATACTCGATACTTTCTGGAAAGTGTACTATGTCAAAGAATGAAACACCTGAAATTTTAAATGAAACTGGCTGGTTATATGCCTGCCTGGATGATATGAAAGACGCTGTAATTTTAACAGATAACCATTCAAACATCATCTATGCCAATAGGGCATATTGCGATTTCACAGAATATTCACTAAATGAGATCCTTGGTCAAAATCCTGGCATGATGCGTTCTGGTTATCATGACAAAGATTTTTATAAAAATATTTGGGATGTTGTCAAAACCAATGACAGGTGGGATGGCGAAATTTGGAATCGTAGTAAATCAGGGAGATTGTATCCATTACATCTAACTATTAAGAAAATAATTGGAAACGATCAAAAAACTTATTATTTGGGCATACTAGTTGATATTAAATATTCCAAGTTAGGTGTACTAAATAATTTGAATTTATTTAAGTACGACTTCTTAACTAAAATTCCTAACAAACTGTATTTGCATGCAAGTTTTAATAAAATAATGAACGCTTTCGAGCGCGATCGTCATAATTACGCTGCCGAAGAAATAAACAATAAAGTTGCAATATTCTATGTCAACCTTAATCTAAATCCAATTAACGAACAATATGGCTTTGTTGTTGGAGATCAAATTCTACAAGAAGCAGCAAAACGATTACATAGTATCTTACGTAATTCTGATGTAGTTGGGCGTTTTTCTGGAAATTCTTTTGTAATGATCGTATCGCAAATACACATAGATGCAACTATTAAAGTGTTTATGCATTCAATTCAAACAGTACTTTCAAGTCCTTTTGCAATTAATGGTTTCAATATTAATTTGAATTATAAAATTGGTAGTAGCTGTTTGCCAGAGGATGGTATGGAGTTTGAAGAACTGGTTAAGGCTGCTAAAGACCAAATTAAATAAAATTCATTAACTTGTAATTTTATTTAAATCAAACTCAGTTTTCTGAGGAAAAACAAACGAGCAAACGCTACCATCAATAGATAAGCTGCGGGTTTGGTATTGTCCAAAATTTTTGAATTTTGCATAATATAAATTATTTTTTTGCTCTAAATCTATTATTTCTAAGTATTTAAAGTCTATATATAAACCACAGCGTAAAGCCTTTGATAAAGCTTCCTTCATGGTCCATCCGATGCTTAAACCAAGATCTTTGTTTGCTACTTGTCTAGTCAACAACGCTATTTCACTTGGCAGCATTTCAGATTGGATTGTTTCTATACGAGCTGGCGACACTTGCTCTGTATCTACTGCAACTGGGCATGCCTGACGATAGGCAGAAGCAATGCCTACAGCATCATTATGACTTATGCTAACTTGTGCATCTATCCCATGACTAGAAATTATATACGGAAAGCCAAAAGCACCGTTTAATATCGCTATTTCTGTACTATTGATATTTGGCTCCAGTTTTTTTAAAGCTAACTTTGCTGCATAGCGACCACGCAAATAGGTTACTTGGCGTCTAGGATATTGTAATGTAGATAAATATTCTAATTCTTTAGGGTGTAAAAATTCTTTAGCGTTTTGCATAAGCACTTCTAGCTGGGTTGAGACAAGACAAAAGGCGTTATGGACATCTAAATGTCTTTCATTGTTAAATATATATAAATCATAAAGTTTATAATTTTGCATAGCTAAATCGTCTTATATTGTTCCAAATTTTTTACAATGATATCAATCACCTTAGGCTCAGATTCAGGATCTCTTAAAAAGAAATGCCCCCCTGGAAATTGTTGCAATTCTACTGTAGCAGAGCTCAACTCTTGCCATGGCTGCAACTCCTTGATAGTTACAACATGATCATCTGTGCCGCCTAGCACTGTCATTGGTACATTAATCAATGGCTCAGCGTTAAAAGTATATGTATCCAATAACTCCATATCTTTTTTTGTTATGTCTAAAAAAAGCTTCTTCATATCTGGCTCTGAGGCTATTTCTGGAGGTAAGCCACCATATAGATAAGTAATTGTTTTTTCAAACTCAGCATCTGGCAAATGGTATATTGTCAAACCGGTATATGGTAAATTTACAGCACGCTTTGAAGAAATAAATATATGTACAGGTAATTGTAAAGCTTTTATTGTCAAAAAACGTATTAAGTCATAGGCCACTAAACCACCAAGGCTATGACCATAAAAAGCGTAAGGATTGCCAGCACTTTCTTGAAGTTCTTTGATGAATACTTCGCCTAATACAGGAGTCAATTGCTCCATACGCAAGAATGCCGGCTCCTGAATGCGATTCCAGCGCCCTGGCAGCTGTACCCCTACCAACTCAATCCAAGACGGTAATTTATTGGCCCAGGGTTGAAAGTATTGGCAGGATGCACCTGCAAAATGGAAAGCGTAGAGTTTCAGGCGTGACTGGGGTAGTTCTGCGCCAGAGCCTAGTTTTGGATTAAATGTTTGAAACCAAAGATTGTGCATATGTTTATTTTAGACTGAATATTGATTAACTGGTAGATGTTTGACTCGACATTCTTAAATAAGGTATTTCGTTGACTGTCAGCTACGCTAATACTCACCTTATTCTTCGATAGCATTTATACTATATATAACAACAAAAAAGCAATAAGAATGACAAAATATATATATTCAATACTTGCACTAATTATAATGGCAATAATGCTATTTTATTTGTTTTTTGTGCTTGATAATCAAAAATCTGTAACTGGCTACTTAACAAGTGAATTAATATATATCAGCGCCCAAACATCCGGAGAATTGATAAAATTAGAAGTGAAAGAGGGAGATATTGTTAATTTCAATCAATATTTATTTTTTCAAGATCTAGCCTCAGAATATAATCACTATCAAGCAGCAAAGGCACAGTTAGAACAAGCAAAGTTTGAGTACGCCGATGTTAACAAAGGTAGAAGAAAGCAAGAAATTGATGAATTGCTAGCTATTCGACAAATCGCAGTAAATACTGCAGAGTTCGCAAAAAAGAGACATGAAAGAATTAAAGCATTACGAGAAGTTAATTTTTCAAATGCGCAAGAACTAGAAGATGCACAAGAGAAACTTTTAAATGCAGAGCGACATATCGCGGAAATACAAGCACGGATAGATCTAGCACAATTACCAGGAAGAGATGATGCAATCGCAGCAGCTGAATGGCGAGTGAAATTTGCCGAAGCAAATTACGAAGAGGCCAAAAGATTATTACTTAAAAAAAGAGTAAGAGCGCCAATGGATGGCAGAATCTTAAAGATAATGTATAGAAAAGGCGAATGGATTAACGCAGGTGCTCCTGTTATCCAATTTTTAGATTGGTCTCTTGTTTATTTAGAATTTTATTTATCAATACAAGAGCTGGCCAATATCAATATTGGAGATTCATTTAATGCTATTATAGCTGGGACAAATCAAGAATTTAATGCAAAAATATACTATATATCGCAAGAACCTGAATTTACGCCACCAGTTTTATACAGTAACTGGCAAAACTCGGATATTTTATATAAGGTTAAGGCATCGATACCGGCTGAAATTATCCCTGACATTAAATTAGGTGTACCTGTAAGTGTAGTCTTGAAACAAGCTTATCCATTTCCAACAATCGGATCAAAATTTTATGTGCGCCAACCAATACATAATTGACATAGAAAATGTAACCAAATATTACAACCATAAAGCAGTGGTTGATAAGGTTTCAATTAAAATACCGAAGGGGATTATATGTGGTTTATTAGGTCCTAACGGTAGCGGTAAAACAACCTTGATGAGAATATTATGTGGGTTAATTAAACCAGATGCTGGCAGTGGCTGCTGTTGCGGTTACGATTTAATTAAAGGCACAAAAGATATCAAAGGCAAAATTGGTTATGTGCCGCAAAAATTTAGCCTATTTGCACAATTAACGGTTTATGAAAATCTTGACTTCATCGCAAAAATATATGGCTGTGCAAATAGAGAAAAAACTATATCTGAACTAATGGAAAAATTTCATTTGACAAAGTATAAAGACTATTTGACTGCAGTTTTATCTGGAGGATGGAAACAAAGGCTAGCTATAGCAATTGCATTTATCCATAACCCGCCATTGCTAGTATTAGATGAACCAGGTACAGGTATTGATCCACAATCAAGATACAATATTTGGCAACACTTAGAAGAGTTAACTAATCATGGCACCAGTGTATTTTTAACAACACATTATTTTGACGAAGCTGAAAAATGTAGCATGCTAATTTATTTAGCATATGGAACATTACTAACTACTGGAACAAAGAATGAAATTGTGGAGCGTAGCGATTTAAAAACAATATGCATTAAGAAAAAGAGCATTCCTGAATACTTACCTAAAACACTATTGCAAACAATTGGCCCGATTGAGGTGCTGCTGGAAAGAGGAGATGAGATCTATGCAACCGGCACCAACATCGATCATATGCTCAAGGAAATTCATGGGATATATGCCAACAAGATTGAGTATACGATCGAACAGACACAATTGGAAGAATGCTTTATACACCTTTTGGAAAAAAATAATATTAAAACATGAACTATAAAAGATTATTAATTTTAATTAGGAAAGAATTTATTTTAATACGTCGTGATCCAGGAGCGTTGATTGCTATAATAATTTTCCCCCTTATAACACTAGCTTTATACGCGTATGCCATTGAATTAAAGCCAAAAAATTTATCAACAGCACTCCTTTTGAATGATTATAGTCTTCAAACCCAACAATTTTTAACAGCAATTGAAAACACGCAATATTTCAAAATTAAATATATAGTACGTAATGAATCTGAAGCAGAAGATCTTATGCGAAAAAGCAAAATTAAAGTTTTCATAAAAATTCCAAATAATTTCACCTCTGACCTACTTAAAGGGATTCGACCAGAGATATTAGTTGTAGCAGACTCTTTAGATCAACCAGCAATAATTTCTCAGGCAGTGTCCTCTCTAGAGCAATTGAAGCAACTGTTATATACCGATATAAGGGCAAATATAAACAAGCCATCAGAGTCATTATTTAATATAGTTATACATAACAAATATAACCCGGAGTTTAAAACTGAAACATTCTTAATTCCTGGCGTAATAGTTTTTATAGTTATGCTTATGGTGATGCAGCTAATGATTAATGTTTCATTTAGAGATAGAGATGCAGGAACCTATGAGTTTTTGCAAATCACTCCAATACAGCCTGAGGAAAACTTAGTATCATTAATTGTATCATACGTAATGCTAGGGATGTTATGGGTCACAATGGCTATCTGTTTGTCCTTAATTTTATTTGACCTGAAAATTACAGGAAGCATATTAGGATTATTTGTTTCTTTGACATTATATGTCATGGCTGAAACAATGTTAGGCTTATTAATCGCAGAATATTCTAAAACCATGCTTGAAGGCAATGAATATTCAAAAACGCCAATAATGATATATATAGTATTTAGTGGTTTTTTCTACCCCACTGATAGCATGCCATCTTGGGCAAAAATTATCTCTGAGTGTTTACCAATGTCTCATCAGCTACGTATAACAAAAGGCATTTTTGGAAAAGGTGAAAGCTTTATTGACATATTGCCAGAATTACTTCCCATTGTGATCTTCATAATAATTATTACATGGCTATTTAAAATGCACATAAGAAAATAATCATTATTTGATCCGTGCCGCTTAATTTAAATTAAATATCTAATAGCTATTTGATCAGACCCGAATTAAACTATGTAGTCTAATTATTTTTTATGATAATTAGATTCCCACTCAAACAAAAGGCTACTAATATCAGGCGTGCCGAAAGCAATCTCAGGATCATAGTTTTTTCTAAAAAGACGCATTAACCCTTTCGAAGCTCGATATGGAATACTTTCTTTACTAAACATCATGATAGCAAAATCATTTATAGTTTTAAATTTGAATAAATTTTTAGTCTTCCATAAATGAATAAACATTCCATTCAAACAGCAAATTATATAACTACTCAACCATTTAATCGCTAACCATTTCGAAATCCAGAATTTATCACCGACAGAATTTTGATAAAACTTATGTACATTGTATGCTACACAGCGATGCTCTAATTCTTCAATAGCATGCAATATGTACATTTTTTTGACCATTGAGGGTATATCCTTATTCGGCATTGCATCCATATAATACTTGCCAAATACAGATGTCAAAGTTTCACCGATTGTACATATCATCAATCTAGATGATAGTGGTAATTCTCTATATTTATTATCTAGGTTTCGAAATTTAATTCTCATTCCTTCAACATCAAATCCATGATTTTTAATACATATATTAAACTGTTCATGCATTTCAGAATGATAATCCTCTTGATCACAAAATGCTACAACATCTTCTTCTAACAGTTTATTATTGAATTTTATGTGTGGTACAGCTTCGCGTACAGTGTCAACTAAAAACTTTTCAATAATTGGGATCATTACTGAAAGACTATTTTCAAAGAATGTATTAACTGGTGAATTATTATTCCATATCATAGGGACATCATTAAAATCAAAGTTGTATTTATGCGAGTATAAATTTTGTGTAAATTGCATATCCACACATTCTTTTATATGCGCTTGCAAATTATTTTGATGTTCCATATTCTTTCCTTGCATACTCAATTTAGACTCTGCCTGACGTATCATAAATTGTATGACACATATTCAATTATTAGATATTTCTAAAGATATTACGACTTAATTATAGCATGTGTATAATTATTTTTTGTAAAATACTCTATTTTTCTAGAAGTTTGCTAGTCATAAAATTTAAGCTTTTAATGAATTTCCATAAATCTACCTCAAGATCGTGTCTAGAGCTTCCAACAAAATTGTTTCTACCAAGGTCGGGATTTGGACCAGATTTTAATTTCAAAAATTTGTTGTATGCAATTGAATTACTTTCCCTAGCTTGAACATAAGCCTTCAGTAAATTTCCTATAGTATTTGAAGTATTTCCCAAACCAGATGGAGCATTAAAAAACCCCAGATAAAAAAGGTTATCGTATTTTTTGTCAAATATATGCATGAAAGTATGACTCATGTCTGATTTTATATTAAAATTTTCGTTTTCTAAAAATGGTAAATAAATTTGATATCCGGTTGCATAAACTACAAGTTCAACCGCTTCCTGAGAGCCATCTATAAAAACAACTTTATTATCTTGAAACTCCTTAACATCTGGTTTATGAAATATGTTCCCATGGCCAATGTGGTACAATAGTAAAGAATTTATTACAGGATGCGCTTGATTGATTTCGTGATCAGGCGCAGGTAATCCATAATCAACCCCATCATAACCAGCTGTTTTAAAAGTCCTTTTAACATATTGCCACATTTCAGTCTCTGATTTAAAACCATCACTTATAGACATTAACCAATCTTGAGTAGGCATCCCTTCTATAAATTTTGGCATATAATGATATCCGCGCCTAGTACTATGTATTACTTTTTTAGCTTGAGGAACTGCATCAACCGCTAAATCACACCCCGTATTACCACCTCCAATAACTAATACACGTTTATTTTCAAATATTTTTGGACTAAAATAATTAATCGCATGAATAACCTCACCTTTAAACTCTCCAGGAATTTTCGGGTATATTGGTGTCCCATGTCTACCCGCACATACTATTAAATATCGATATTGCCTTAATTCACCATTATCTAACTCTACCAACCAGCCAGAATCTTTTGGATTTACAGATATAACACTTGTATTAAATAATGTATGCTGATATAAGTTTGCCTTATTCGCTATAGACCTTAGATATTGTAAAAATAATTTATTGTTAGGATATGCTGGGTAATCAGCAGGCATTGGATAGTCACTAAATTGAGTGTTATTCTTTGATGATATTAAATGAGTTGATTCATAAACCGGAGAGATTCCTGCTCCAGCATACCATATTCCACCAAAATCATTATTTCTATCAATAATTTCGAAAGTGTATTTAGTATTAAACAGATTTTTGCCTGCGCCTATTCCTGCTGCACCACCACCGATAATTCCAAAGTCAAATTCTTTAATCATTTTCGCCTCTTATTTTACTTAAAAAATTTACCAATATTGAATTAAACATGTTATAATGCGTATGTTTTGTCATGTGCCCAGCACCTTTAATAATGTGATGCTCAACATCGGGGGCATTTAACAAAATATCTGCCATCAAATTATGTGGAGTATATTTATCAACTTCCCCAGAAATAACCAATATTGGAACCTGGATTTGGTGAGCGTAATTTCTTGAGTCAAAACTCTGAACTATTTCAGTATATTTTACTGACAACTCAACGGGAACACTAGCAAACAAATCCAACAGGTGTTCAGATTTAACAACTTCTTCTTGTAAATGTTTTGGATTAAACTCTGTTCCGCTGAAATTAACTATCGTATTTGCTAATGTTAATGAATTGATAATTAGTGGTTTATAGTGATACAATTCTTGAGCCAGGATACCTCCAAACGAATGACCTACAAGATTTACCTTATTTTGCAATTGTAAATATTCAATAATAAATATTATATCCTCAACAATAGATTGTAAGGTTAGCCCTTCTTGTGGTACTTGTGATGCAAATACTCCTGGTGTATGAGGAATTATTAGTTTATATTGTTCCTTTAGACTTTCAAACTGATAATACCAGTCTCTATATGGTAACATTCTGCCACTTAATAAAACCACTGGAATTTTACCATTTCCAGATAATGCAAACTCTATGATTCTACCTTTGCGATCTTTAATTTGCATCAACTCTACAGGAAAATCGAATTTCTGCTTTTCATCGATAGCATCCCACATATCTTGTATATCAAGTTTAGTAGTTTCTGAAAGTTGAGGCGCAATAGAAGAATTATAGTGGGAATCTGAAACTCGGTTAGGAATTTCATTCATATACCTGTCAACTGAATTTCTATGAGTACGGTATAAATATTGAGCAAAATCTTTTACACACTGGAACTCGAAAAGAATGGTTGGAGGTATGTTAACATTAAATTTATCATTTAATGATTTTAAAATTTTAGTAGCATACACTGAATCAATACCTAACTCGAGAAGTTGCATATCAGGATGGATTTTTTCAGGAAATTGTATCATCTCTTTAAATTCATTACAGATCTTATCCACAAATTTATTGTAATGCTCAGTATCAATTTCTAAATTAATATCAAAATCAATATAATCATTTCTATTATCTAATTCCTTTAAAATGCTTGTAGTCGGATTTTGCATATCATTTGACATAACAACCTCGTTGCTAGAATTATTTGGCCAGTAAACTCTTCTTTGAAAGGGATATGTTGGTAAATTAATTTTTTCCATAGAGGCGCCAAAACCATATAGCCAAAACCAATCTATATTAATTCCAACACTATACAATTCAGCAATACAATTATATATACTTATAACCAAGTTATGTTTGGAAATTACTGAGATTGTTTTATGATTTAATTTAGATTTTATAGTCGAAGCACGATCTAGTTGTTGCAAGTTTATTGAAATGGAACTCTTGAGTGCCTCTTTAGGGCTAATTTCTAAAAATATTTGGTTGCCAGCGTTGTATAGCACTTCAATTGCTTTTTCGAAGTTAACAGTACTAACTATATTTTTACATAAATATTCTGCATTAAATTCAGAGTCGGAGAGTATTTTAGAGTCAACACTTGATACATAAATAATCTTAGGTTTGTGATAACATATACTTTTTGCAAGCATACGAAATTTCTCAAGAATTGGCTGCATTAATCGTGAATGGAATGCATTAGCAACGTCTAATTTAATACATTCTACGTGTCGAATTTTAAAAACATCTGAAATTTTAGAAATATACTCTTTATCTCCTGATAGAACTACTTGCTGTGAATGATTGATCGCTGCAACATCAATGTTTTCGTTTAAATTATTTTCTGCAAGAATTGTTTTTAAATCATTAATGCTTAAACTTACAGCTAACATTTCACCTTTGCTATCAAGCATATTCATTAAATCCTCTCGAAGCAGAATTAACCTTGCCCCATCTTCAAAACTTATAATTTCAGCAATTACTGCAGCACATATTTCTCCAAGACTGTGCCCAAGCACATAATTAGGCTTTACTCCACCAGCCATCAAAGATTTTGCGAGAGCAATTTCATGAACGAATATAGCAAGCTGTGTGTGATCTCCAGTATTTTCATAAAACATATATTTTATAATATCAATACCTGAAATTTCCATGATTAACTTTGCACAAGTATCGAGCATGCTCCGATAGTGTGGCAATAAATCATATATTTCTTTTAAATATTCGAATCTATCAAAACCTTGTCCCGAAAAAATCATGGCAATTTCTGGCATGTTTACAGAATAGTTTTCTTGGTAATAATATTTGCCAGCCCCAGTGTTACTTAAAAATACATCTAATCCATTAATTAAAGATTGGTAATCATTCGCTACTATACTGAGCCTATGAGTAAAGTCTGATCGATACCTATTTGATTCTGAACACAATATATTGAATAGCTCTGGTTTTTCAAACAGTTGTCCTTCAATCAAAAGCTTATATCTTCTTGCATAATCTTGAATCGCCCCTTTGGATTTTGCAGATATTTTTAAAATATTTACTGGAGAATTGTTGACTCTATCGTTATGATATGTATTTAATTCTGCCTCTTCTATAATCACATGAGCATTGGTGCCTTGGAATGCAAAACCACTAACCCCTGCTATGCGCTTGCGATTCTCTCTCTTACGCCATTCTTTATTTTCTGTTGGGATTACCAACCTTATATCCTCGTCCAAACTTATGTTGTGGTTTAGTTTGTTAAAATGTAAGTGCTTGGGT
>JAGVLG010000098.1 GCA_020054325.1 Gammaproteobacteria bacterium | reverse complement strand
TGCGATTGAGGGTACTCTAGGAGCAGGTACCATGCCCTTGTCGCAGTTTTGTCGCGGCATTCAAGTTGAGGCTGGAACGCCGCGGATGAGGCCGTAATTTTTTAATTTTACTATCATATGGCTTTCATTATTTATTTCTATAGTATGCATTAATTAATGCGTATACAATACCATTACGTTTTGGAAAAATTGCTTCTAGAGAAGCCATTATTATTTTCTTAATTTGTATCGGTATTATAGGAATTACTGTTTTCATTAATTTCATAATAATTCTTTTAGTAGATATTAATAAATTAATTGAACTTGCTTGATCAATACTCTTATCTGGCACGTTATATACTCTCTTGATTCTTTCTAAGCGAGCAATGTAACCACACGGATTTTCATATTGCAGCACACAATCAGGCGTCGATAAACGCATGCTAACCTCTAAAGCTAATTTGCTTGATCGTTCAATGACATCAACCCATTTAGGAAAATCAATATCGTACTCATGCCAAATAGTATAATTATTAAAAGAGATTTTATGCATTAATGCTGCACAATTTTCGGCCCAATTAGCTATGAATATTGAATCTAAGTGATGCTCTTTATTTATGTATGGTGTTTGAAAATCTCTTTCCGTCAAGCTTATTATTGCTAGTTCGTCAGAATCTTTTACAAAGTACAATCTATCTGTTGAAGGGAAAGTTCTAGGTAAAAACCATTCATCAAGTGTTTTATCAAAAGGTATCCAAAATTCAGGATTATTGTGTTTAACTCTCAAAATAACTGGGTGTGTATGAAAGCATCTTATAAGCAAGTCATCCTTAGGCCCAAGCCATAAAACATATGCTGAACTAGCAGTATTAATTTTGTAGTCAACATTGTTATCTCTCATCATTGGGTGGAGTATTGGTTTAGAAAAATGTACTAATTGCCTGCTACTTAACGAGATATCAAATGCACCATCCATACTATCCAACGGAGTTATAAAATCTTTCATATTTTTGTCCAAACAAGAATAGAAATCCTCTATTACTACCGGTGGAACAGGCGAGACAACACCATCATATCCTTGAGCAATTTTATTCAAAGCAAACAGAATACTATCTTTAGCCCATAAAAAATCTGAATATAGAAAACAAATAGCATCAAATGGAGCACTATTTTGTATAGAATCAGACTGAGTATAATTTAAAATATTGTATTTATTTTGATAAATTTCTGGCTTAATATACTTAATCGAGACATTGATAATATCTTGTAATCTTTTGAACTGGGCGTTTTTTTTAAAAATATCAACATCATCTTCCTTAGTGTAAAGCAAAAATAGATTATTTTTATTATTTTGCAAACTTGGCAGGTTTCCTTCTGATAACATGCTTGGCAAGCAAATATTTAAAAAATTATCAAGATAACGTTTGCCCCACACTGAAATAGAAAAAATAATTTTTATCGATTCAATATTAGTTTCAAGGCGTTCAGCAATAACTTCAGTTTCATTACAGCTCGGTCGATTTACTTTATCATCAATTAGTATCCGTAAACTTGAATTAGCGCTTTGCAGAAATTCGTCCCATTCATCCCCTAGCAAGCTCGGAATTTCCACTTTAAGGTTTGTAATTGAATTTATTATTTTATGAATTGATTCATTCTCGTTTGCTAAGTTTGTATCGCCTATAAATATTTGCTTTTTAAATAACCAAAAATTGAAGGGTCGCATAGTTTTCGCAATCCATGATCCCGCGGATTGTACAATATCACTCGTATCAAATACAGTTTCAATTGGAACATTAGATCCAGATAATTCAAACATAGCAAGCTCTTCAGGCTTGGTAATAACATAGACGTTAACGTCCCAATTGTCGATATTGGACAATATTGAAAATGCATAATCACCATCAATAGAATCAAATCGTCTAACAGGAGATCTGGCTACAAGGTCAGCACCTATAAAAATAGGATGCATTTGAAAACAATTAGCTATAATAGAGTTGTTATCTGAACGCCATAAGAGCATGCCAGGATATGTAATTTTATCGTTAGAAAACATTAAAGCTTCAGTTGCCGGATGTAAGTTTTGTATCCCGATATTTGTAAGCTGTTTACATGTTATGCCGTTTGTAGCCAATTTATCTCTAGTTATATCCATCGAGACTGTATTTAATACTTCTTCTTTCTTTAGCCTTAATCCAGGGGAAAAAACTAATTTATATCCATCACTTATCGCTCGAATCACTGTAGCAATCAAAGAGTTTGAAAAAAGGCAGTCTGGTGGAATATTCATGATACTAGCACCGGAATTCTTGGCCAAAAGAAAAAGTGCTGTCTGCAGAAGACCCGATAATGAATAAGAAAGAACTGGCGGTATTTGACTGTTATTAACTGAGTGGTCTGGATATTCAGACAATAAGGTGTCAGGAATTATAATAATTAAAATTTTAATATGCTTTGATACAAATCTAAATAATTTAGTATTTTGAAAATTTATTTTATCAAACAAGGTACAAAATACTACTAAGATCGGATTCCAATTAGATATGAGAAGTGTTAAATTTGATTCACAAAAAAATGATGGTCCTGCTACATCATTAAATAATTTTTGATATTCATCGCCGAAGAAAACAACACCTATTGCTAGCATAGGCTTATCAGATATTAAACATTCATTGTTGAGATCCACACGAGCCACATCCACTAAAAAATCTAGTTCTTTATTACAATACTCTGCAAACTTATGTAATTTTCTTGGATCATTCTTAAAGGAATGTGCCATATTAAAGACACTTCTAGCCTCCCAAAATTTCCCTAGACGCTCCAGTAGCTGTCCCATATAGATATATGACATACAGTAGAAAATAGGATCCATACCATCAATGGGTTGTTTAAATTGAGAAATCGCGTTTTCTATAAAATTGAAGTTACTGATAGCAACTATATCAAACATATACAAATCAATTATCTTTCGATAGACTGTACTTCTGTGAGCCGCAACCTTAAGTATTTCTAAATATATTCTGAGTGATTCACGAGGTTCTTGAAAACTGTCAACTAAAACATCAGCAAACAGCTCCAGAACATCGACATTATCCAACCTAACTTGCAACTGATTTCCAATTTTAGTAGCTATTTTTAGAATGAATTCTTTGTTATACCCAGCATCAAAAAGTAGCTTTTCTGGTTTCAATTTTAGGTTTTCAGATTTTTTTACCGCAGTAGTAACATGTAGAATCTCGTTGATAACACTAAAATCAACACCCATTATTAGCTATCCCCATAGTATGTTTAGAAATAATTAAATAGAATAAACATATTGATGCTTACTTTATTAACTCCATATCAGACACTTCTGACAAGACATAATCGTAATTACCTGAATAATTATAAACACATCGCTTGCTTAAAAGATATTGGTTCACTGCATCCCATTGCGCACAATTAACAAAATCTCGAACGCTTTGTATAATATCAATTTTTCTTTTTATCTTTTTTTGTAACTCTATATCCTTGCGACTAACCTCTATCATAGCTACTTCATTCTGATCTTGGTTGACCCATATTTGATTTTCCAAAGTTGTGTCTTTATCAACAATTTTACACAGAAAGAATGAATCAATTGGATTAAAATCAAAAGTAACCTTCACATGAATTTTTTCGAAATCAACCAGTAAAGGATGATAATGCAAAGCCCTTACGACAATCTTTGTTTTATAATGAAAAATCATTTGAGCCGTTAGTTGAAAAAACATATTATCTTTTGAAATGATTCTATTCCTTGCAGCAGTATGCATTGTTGCTGCTGCAATTTCACATAACTCCTGGGCGCCAATATTCAATGCTTCATTATTGTAATAATCTTTTATGTGATATTTAACCTGAGTATCCAAACATCTAAATGCAGTTACAACCGCAGCTTTCTTACCTTCGAAAATTTTGGCAAAAAGCGTAGTTAGAGATTTCTCAGATAGAATAAGATCTGGCATAAGGAATGAAATATATGATTTAGACTTCTGCGCCGACAACATTGCTAAGTTTTGCAAGCAGCCAAGGAGATAATATTTCCAATCCGGCCTTGTTTTTGTGACCAAAGAAATAAATTTAGATAAACAGTTATTTTCAGCAGCTTTTAGGCTTGTAAAAATTTGTTCAGGTATAATATCGAATTCAATCTGACAGTGCCTCTCTAACAGATTGATTACAGGTGAAGAATTTATTTTTTCATGTGTTTTAAGGTCGCAGTTAATTAAAAATATTATCTTTATTCTCTTTGATATTTCAGGTATATTCCCTTCTGCAAGTAGAGAAGGTACCAAAAAATCCAAAAACTTTTTTGAGTAATCATCACCCCAAATGCAAACATGCAAAAGGTAAGATTTTTTATTGCCATTTGATTTTATCAAAGCTTGCTGAGCAATAGAATAATTTAAGATATTAAGTAAATAATCTACAACTGGTCTCGACTTAATTAAATACGGATAATTTCTAAGGAAATCGATCTTATCAATCAAACCACCACTGTTTGCAACATGCATATTAAGCTTGTATATTACAAAATATGCATGTACGATTTCTCTTATGGTTTTTTTTAAGCTGTCTCTTAATAATCGAACGGTCGACCTAACATTTTTAATAAATATCATTTTATAACTAGTCATAAAACCCATTTATCAATTCAGCAACATGCAAAACGTCTTCCTCTTCCATAAATTGATGCACAGGTATAGTCATAATGCTGTCCGCTTGCTTCTCTGTCATAGGGAAATCGCCTTTTTTATAACCTAGATCTTTAGCTGCTGGCTGCAAATGTATTGGTATCGGATAGTGAACCGCAACTCTCACACCATGATCAGCAAGATATCTTTGAAGATCATCTCTTCTAGGCACTTGTATCACAAGACACATATAAGTATGGAACAGATGATCTGGAACTTCTGGCATAAATATATACTTTGGATTTAGTACTTTGCGATATATAGAAGCATTTATTCTTCGTTTTGCTATGTTAGAATCAATTTCTTGCGCAAGACGCATGCGCAATAGTTCGGCCTGTAAGCTATTCATGCGGGAAACATAGCCCCATTTTACAGCTGTAGTTCGATCCATTAAACCGTGGTTACGTAGTAACCTGACTTCATTATAAACTTCTTCTCTATCAGTCGTTAAGAACCCAGCATCACCAGCGGCATTAAATATTTTTAATGGATGTGCAGAGAAACAACCAACGTCAGCTAATGCACCAGCACGAACATTATTATATTTAGCTCCAAATGCCTGGGCTGCATCCTCAATTACATATAAATTATGTTTAATTGCAATACGGTTTATTTCGCCCATTTCTGCAGTTCTACCTGCTAAATGTACTACCATAATTGCTTTGGTATTTGGGGTTACTGCCTTTTCTATTAAGCTTGGATCAATCAATTGATCTTCGCATACATCTACAAAAACTGGCTTCGCGCCAACATGAACAATTGAAGAAGTAGATGCAATAAATGAATTAGGCGGCGTAATTACCTCATCGCCAGGGCCAATACCTAAAGCCTTCATTGCAAATATCAATGCGTCAGTGCCAGAATTTAGGCATAATGCATATTTAACACCTACATATCTAGCTATTTCGGCCTCTAACAAATCGACTGATTTTCCATTTACAAATTCACCATTGGTGAATACTTGATCCACCAATGCTAAAATTTCATTACGTTTTGCTAGATATTGTGATTTTAAATCTACCCAGCCGATTTCCTTTACATCTATTTCTAAATCAGTTTTCATAGAATTCCTTTATAACGTTAACCATATAATGTACATGTTCTTTGGTGATGTACTGATGCAATGGAAACGAAATCATGCTTTTAGCATGTCTATCAGTCACAGGGAAGTCACCCGGTTTATATCCTAACACTTGTAAGCCCTGCTGTTGATATAAAGGTATCGGGTAATGTACTTTTACTTCAATACCGCGTTCACTGCAATATGTATACAATTCATCGCGTCTTTCAGCAAACATTATAAACAAGTGGAAAACATGAGTTCTATCGGCATGCGAGATCGGTAATTTAATTTGTGGAATACCTTTTAAACACTCCAAAAAGTAATTGCCCATAGTAGTACGTGCATTCGAAATCTGTGGCAAGCTATCTACTAACCAATTTCCAATGATTGCATGTAATGTATCTAATCTTGAATTCACACCAAACATGCCAATTTCATCACGATTAATCAAGCCATGGTTACGAATGGACCGCAACTTTTGATTTAAATCATCATCATTTGTAATTATAACGCCACCATCACCCCAAACATTCAATGCCTTCAATGGGTGTAATGAAAATGCACCAGCATTACCATAGGTTCCAGTATGTTTGTCTTCAAATTTACCATACATACACTGGCATGCATCTTCTACAACTGCCAAATTATAATGCTTAGCAATTTCCATGATTTGCTTCATGTTTGCAACCTTACCAGTTAGATGCACAGGTATAATCGCTTTGGTTTTATTGGTAATCGCCTGAGTAACTTGTTCTACATCTAAACAAAAATCGTCGGTGCAATCAACCAAAACAGGTTTGGCGCCAAGCTCATTTATCGCACCAACGGTTGCTATAAAAGTATTTGCTGCAGTAATTACTTCATCGCCGTGTCCAACTCCTAAAGCCCATAGAGCAAGCTTCAGTGCATCAGTACCGGAGTTAACACCAATTGCATGCTTAACCTTTAATTGTTGAGCAAAACGTGTTTCAAACTCGGTAAGGTACTTACCTAGAGTATAATCGCCAGATTGAACTAATTTTTTCATTTCTGCAAAAATAGGTTCGAAACATTTTTCGTTAAATTGCTCTGGTAAATACGACCATGGAACCTTAACTTCATCTATCTTGCAAAATGGTATTGTAAATCCATTAACTTCTCTAAATTTAACTGCAACTGCTTCACTCAATTTCAATCTCCTAAATTACTACTCCGCGATAGTCCAATAATAATACCCAGTATAACCAGCTTCTGCAAATAACTTTCTCCATCCATCTGGGTAATCGTGAAATACAGCTGTCAAAACCCATTGTGTAAAAATTTCTCTTTCCAGTGGAGTGTTGTACGAGTCTACCTGGATATAACCACGACCAGGGGCAATCCTTTCTATTTCCTGAATTGCTTTCAAACAACGTTCTCTGGGCAAATTGTGAATTGTATTAATTGAAATGACTGCATCAAAACTATCGTCTGGAAACAATAAATTGTCCGCTTCCCCTTTATATATATGTCCGATAACTTTCTTTTCGCAATTTTTGATCGCATATTCTGAAATATCGATGCCGAATACCTCTAGCCCCGGACATAGCTCAAGCAAATCTTTGACCAAAAATCCTTTAGCACAGCCAACATCTAACACCCGCATTCCAGGCTTTAGGTTAAAATGTTTGATTATATCTTCTGCAACAGGCACCCAGCGGCCATCATATCTATAACCACCATAGCCATACTCGCGCGGACCATCAAAATACATTTCGCCAAATTGGCTAGATATTCTTATATGTTCTTCTGTTTTAGCAGAGGCGCGTTGGGTGATATTACGTTTAGTTCGAGGGTATCTAGACAGTAAGTTAACTTCTTGCATTTATCAACCTTAAATTTCATTTCCATCAGTAAATGCTAAGTTATACAATTTTAATTGCCTTTAAACAAGATAAAATCTATGATAAGGCGCAACTGGCTTTTTCACATGTTAAGATAGAATGTCAAATACTAATGAAATCACAATATCTGTTGTGTTACCAAATTATAATGATGCTAAATACATAACTAGAGCGATTGAAAGTGTGATAAACCAAACTCATAAACCATTGGAACTTATAATCATAGATGATGGCTCAAAAGATAACAGCATTGAAATCATTAATTCCTACGTGCAGCAATATCCATTTATTAAGCTCCATGCACATGAACATAACCTCGGCACAATTAAAACCATGCATGAATCAGTGCATTTAGTAAGTGGCTCACATATGGCTTTCATAGCAGCGGACGATTGGTTTTTGCCAGATTTTCTGACAGAAGCATACCGAGTCTTTAAAACAAACTCTGAATTAGCATTTTGGTCTTGTGCTTCGTGGTCAGCATATGATCAAAACCCAGATGCTTTATTTGCAACCCCCATGAATTATCCTAAAACTCAAAATGGTCTACTTTCCAAGAATCAGGCAGCTGAAATGCTCTACAAAATTGATAGCTGGTTTTGTGGAAATACCGTAGTTTACAATACCAAAATTTTACGTTCAGAATTTGGACCTAACGTATGCTTAGATTCGTTTGCCGATAATTTTTTATATAGAGTCTTAGCATGCAAATACGGTTGCGGTTTTACTCCGAAGCGTTTATCAGTATGGCGCTTGCGTAGTGGAAGCATGTCCAACAATACTATGAAAAATACAGCCAAATTACAAAAAATTTACACCATGGCTCTTGATATGGCGGAAAATCGCTACCAAGGAATATTTAGCGATAAAATTTTAAAAAGAATGCGACAGCGTTTTATGTTCGATGTTCTAAAATCAATGTGGCTTAGTGGCGATGCTTCACTAAGCCTCGAAGTTACAAATCACATAAAGAAAAATAGCAGTTCAAAATTTGCCTATTATTTTGCTATAAGCCTTTTGTATGCTGCAAGTAAATCTATTGGCAAAAAGGCACTCGGCTTAGTGGTCGGATATTTATATTTTCGTCCTTATGATGTGCTTAATATAGTCAAAATTAAAACGATTCAAAAATATAGATAATTCTTTTAAACAACCGCACGTAATCCTTGATACATTAATTTTAAGGTATCTTGTAAGGGCATGAATTCTAATTCTGGCAGTACATTACTTAATTTGTGACTGATATGAATTTTATGCCTTACTGGTATAGCCCTTTCTTTATGTATAATTGCCACATCAGTTTCAAGCAAATTGCATATCATACTAGCTATCTCTGCGAAACTATATGCTTGCTGCATAGCTACATTGTACGTTCCTATTAAATCATTCTCTAAAGCCACAGCAATTGTCTTGACTAAATCATCAACGTATAAATAGTTTCTTAATTCCTCACCTTCCCCAAACAAAGTGATTCTATTACTATTAATTGCCTCTCGTAAGAATGAATTCGGTCCATATGCATTGTGTGGATCGTTTACACCAAGAATTGCGCATGGCCTTAAAATACAAATCGGATGAGTATATTGCATTTCCAGTAGCAGGCGTTCCCTAGCAAGGTGCGCCATAGCATACAAGTTAACAAAATTTAAACCGGTGTCTTCAGTTATCTCGTTTTGTAATTCCGAATATACTGCATCTGAGCTTATGTAAACTATTCTACTCTGCTTGATTTGATGCAAGGCACTATTTATGGCATGCATCATGTTAACGTTATCTACGTAGCGTTGCTGCAGTTGCTGTACAGTTTGACCCTTTTTAGGAGTTATGCAACTAAGTATTACGACTGCATCAGCGTTTTTTAAATAATTTACTAATGCCACAGCAGCATCCGATCTTAACAAATCCACATCTGAGCGCTGTATAGAAATAATCTGGTGATCTTTATTAAGATTTTGGATACAATGCTGACCGATAAATCCGCCCGCTCCGATAATAGCAATTTTCATTTTATCCTCATAAACTCATTCATACGCCTAAATATATGTCAAGACCTTAAATTAAAGGCTTGTTAATTAGAGTTGAATATCGCAATATATACATAGTTTAAACTAATAGCCAATATTCCTAATAGCGGATACGAATATTATTAACGGATGGGATCTAAATGTTGCAACAAATCGAAAATAATGAAGTAATCGACCAGTCTACATCGAATACGAGTATACAAACAAATATCGAAAAAGAACTATTGAAAAATATGATTTGGTTGCGCATGTGTGAAGAAACACTTGTTAAGCTTTATCCAGAACAAGAGATGCGCACCCCATGCCATTTTGCAACAGGACAGGAAGCAATAGCTACGGGGGTTTGCCAGGCTTTAAGCCAGGGGGACGTAGTATATAGCCATCATAGATGTCATAACCACTATTTAGCTGCAGGCGGTAGCTTTTTCAAACTTGCTGCCGAACTGTATGGTAGGCTTGAGGGCTGCTCTAATGGTAAAGGTGGCTCGGTGCACCTAACTGCGCGCGATAAGGGCTTTATAATTTCTTCGGCAATATTAGGTGAAGATATTGCTGTTGCAGCTGGTAGCGCTTTTGCCTTTAAAATCGATAAGCTTCCTTACGTTGCTGTGCCTTTTTTTGGTGATGCATCTTGTGAAGAGGGTTCGTTCTATGAAACCTTGAATTTTGCATCATTGAATAAAATACCTGCATTATTTATATGTGAAAACAACCTGTATTCCACCGAAAGCCATATAGATATTAGGGCTGCAAGCGGTGCCACAATTCATGGACGCGCCAAAGCACTAGGAATCGAAACCGCCGCAATAGACGGCAATAATGTATTTGAAGTCTATAACACTGTTAAAAGTGTATTGCCCAAAATCAGATCTGGTAATGGTCCATTCTTCTTAGAATGTGCCACATATCGTTGGCGCGAGCATGTCGGTCCAAATTTCGACTACAACGTACCAAACAGAACATACCGCTCTAAAGAAGAGCAAGAATATTGGATTAATGAACGATGCCCAATTAAAAGTGCTAAACAGCTGTTACTCAATAATGGCACTGTTACAGCAGTTGAAATTGAAAATTGGGAAGCTAGCATGCAGATCGAAATTGACGATGCAATTAAGCGCGCTAAACAAGGCACTTGGCCGGATGTTTCAAGTTTATTAGAGAATGTATATTAAGATCTGCTAGTTAAGGAGTTTTACATGAGAAATCTAAAATTTGCTGAAGCCGTGTCCGAAGGCATAATTCAGGGTATGGAGGCAGATCCTAATGTAATTTTAATGGGTAATTCAATTAGTTATAACTCAGGAGCCCTTGGAACAACCTGCGAAGCTAATAAAAGATTTTCGCATAGAGTATTTGAAACCCCTTCCATGGAAAATGCAATCACCGGTATAGCAATCGGTGCGGCTGCAATGGGAAAGCGACCGATTCTTTATCATGCACGTGCTGACTTTTTATTTCTAGCTATGGATCAGATGCTAAACTTAGCAGCAAAATGGAAATATATGTACTCTGGTAATGCCGGTACCGTACCAATTGTCGTAAGAGCAGTGGTTGGAAAAGGCTGGGGGCAAGGGGCAACGCATTCTCAAAGCCTCCATAGCTTATTTGCGCATTTTCCAGGAATAAATGTAGTGCTGCCGAATTCCCCAGAAGATGCTAAAGGTTTACTATTATCCGCATTAACCTTGGATTCACCAACTGTAATATTTGAACATCGTACCGTTTATAATAATGTTGGGCCGGTAAATGAAGAACGCTACTTTACTCCAATCGGAAAAGCAAAAATTGTAAGAGCTGGAAAAGACATTACCATTGTAGCTACTTCCCATATGGTGACTGAAGCAACAATTGCTGCTGAAGCGTTGGCAAAGGAAGGCGTCGACACAGAAGTAATTGATTTACGCACTATACGCCCATTAGATGAAGAAACCATTTTAGAATCAATAAAGAAAACCGGACATTTACTGGTAGTTGATACTAGCTGGGAACTTTGTGGCGTAAGCAGCGAAATTGCGGGACTAGCTGCTGAAAAAGCTTTCTACCATTTAAAATCACCTGTAAGAAGAATGTCGACGGCTAATTGCCCGCAACCAGTGTCTCTGCCTTTAGAATCTGCATTTTTCCCAAAGGCCTCTAATATAGTAAGGAATGTTTTAAATATGTTAGGTAAAAATAGTAGTGATAATATAGATATTGATCTGAAAGATAATTTTAAGGGACCGTACTAACAAGTTTTTAAATTAAATAACAAGCACCAAATGGTGCTTGTTATAACTATTCTACAAAAAACGAGCTATTGTACTCTTCTAATCAAAAGCTTACCGTTACTCATGGGCAATAGAAATCCTTCAACATCAGGTCTCTTAGCAACCTCTTCCAGAAGCTCCTTAACACCTCGACCCTTTTCAGATACAGGTTCGTCATTAAGTACATCGCCATGAAACAATGCATCATCAACCATAATTAATCCATCATCAGAAAGATATGGCAACAACATTTTAAATAAATTGCAATATTTTCCTTTATCTCCATCAATAGAAATAAAGTCAAACTTCTTATCTTTCGGTAAAGTTTCTACTAATTGATTAGCATCTGCATGAATAACATCAACTTTACTTGAATAGCCATTTCTAGTGATATTCCTTTTGGCCATCTCATAAAAATCTTTTCCGATTTCAACTGTTGTTACGTGGCCATTAATAGTGGCATCTGCTAGATGCATCGCTGATACCCCCATGAAAGTACCTATTTCTAATACCTCCTTATAATTTCCTAAACGAATTATAAATTGTAAAAAATGTAAACTAGGCAAATCAGAACCCATTTGAAAGTAAGTTAGCCCCTCTGGCAACTCTATTTCATACTGTTTAAACTCCTTTAAATTATCACTCTTTCTAAAAGAAATTAGTAAGTCATGCAAGCGATCATAGTACTCTAGTGGGTCGCCTTTATAATAATTCATGAAAAAATCCTGCACCGGCAGTATCCTGTCCTTACTTTTCATCCCTTCAATAATATCAATCATTCTGATTACACCTTAAAATATGGCAACAACTAAGGTAGGAATTATAACGCTAATGCTTTACAACTGCAATAATGCATATTTTCTATATTTCATTGTAAATTGCTCTGTTTTTTTGATACTCGTAAAAAAATTTCTCAAATATTCCACCATGTTTAATAGCCAATTTCTTTGCTGTTAACAATGCTGATCGTTTTTGACTAGCAGGAATAATTTCAAATAATCTTTTTATTAATTTCAAAATATTTCTTTTGAAGCAAATTACGACTTCACTTTTGAAGCGTGGCAGTCGATTATCCTCAATGTGTAAACTTTCAAGAACAGGGGGAATATTAGTAACTTTAATTGGATCGAATAATATACTCAAATCTTGACGTTGGTTATGCCTTTTAGAGTTTAACTCATCTTCATTAATAAATTTTAGATTACATTCTAACTTATAAGCCTCTTTTAATAATAGATCTGCATGTTTTTCTATGTCTTTATTAGATACTCCAAAACCAATTCTTACTCGTTTTTGGAATAACCAAAAATTCAGTGGTTTCATGTATGTCGATATCCAACCGCCAGCTTCTTTTATTAATTTATTTGTATTAAATTTCCGATCCACTACAACTGATCCTCCCGATAGTTCAAACATAACTATCTCAGCTGCTTCAGAAGTAACATAAATCAAATGCTGCCATTCTTTGCGATTTGGTATAATTCCTTGAACAAAATCTCCATCGATAGAGTCAAATCTACGTACATTAGATTTTTCTATTTGTTTACCACTTATAAATATCGGATGCATCTGAAACGCATGCAAAAACAAGCCCTTTGCACTTATAGGCCATATCAAAATCCCAGGATAAGTTACTTTTTCATTGCTTAAAAAACATGATTCAGTAGCGGAATGGAGATTGCGTAACGCAATCTCTGTAAGCTCTTCTAAAGTTAAACCATTCTGTAATAGATCTTCACTTGAATATTTTGTAAACAAGCTTTGTAAAACATCTTCACGTTTCAATCTTATACCCGGAGTAAAAACTATTTCGAATCCATTAGATATTGCCTTATCAATAATATGCATGCATGATTTTGAGTATAATACATCAGGAGTTAGATTTATTAAATCTGCATTATGAATCTTTGCTAACAAAAAGAGACTTGTTTGCACCAAGCCGGACAAGGAATAAAACATGCCAGCACTATACTTATTTGCAATATTATCTGGATGATTGTCCATCAAACCATCTGGTATTATTATAATTTTGACATTTAAACTTAAGGTTAATTTTGAATATACAAGTGATGTCTCGAGTTTATTTATATCTTTTTTGCTGGTAAATATAACAAGTCTGGGGTCCCACTTTTTATTAATTATTGAAAGATTGTTATCACAAAAAAAACTAGGCGCAGCTGCCCTACAGAACAAATTCAGATATTCTTCGCCAAAAAATACCACGCCGATCAATAACAACGGTTTAGAGCTAGTTGCGCCTTCAAAAATTTTATGTTGATTATAAATGTTTCGCAAGAAAAGAATTTCTTCAATTCCATAATACAAAAATTTGCAAATTTCAGGCAGTCTTGAATGATAAACCATACCCAATTCGTAAATCGCACTAGCCTCATTAAATCTTCCCAACCTTTGCAATAACTGCCCGAGATAATTGCAAGATATACACAAGTATATTGAGTCAATCGAACATTCTTTCACAACACTTTTGTTTATATTACCAAAAAAGTCAAACGCATAAAACATCGCGAAGTCATGGTTATAAATATTTAACATTTTTTTATAAACAGAAGCTCTTAAGGGATGGACATTAATGATTTCAAAATAAATTCTTATCGCTGATTTATATTCATAAAGGCGATACATTAAAAAATCCGCAACACTTTCAAACATCTCAGTTGAATTTGACGTAATAATTACATTCGCACCTACATCAATGGAAAGGTTAATTAGTTCATCCCTTGTTAAACCTGCTTTTTCAAGGACTAGATTGCTATCCTGGTTGGCGCTAAAAAGCTGATCAAATTTAATCAGCTTTTTTAATCTGTTAAAATTTTTCACATTATCTGACTTGAGCTTAGACTTAAAGCCTACCATTTTGTTGAAATTAATTGCAATTCTGGATCAGATACCAAACAATGCCAAACAACAGCCTGATATGCTTCACTCAAAGGCGTAATAAGTGAGTCATCTATAGGGGGGATTACTACAGCTATATCAGCTATTTGAGCAGTATATCCACCATCCTTACCCAATATCCCATAAACCTTTGCATTTTTTTGCTTCGCTTCTTTTAGTGCATGGATCAAGCCAACGCTCACTTGTTTTTCTTCATTGCCACCACCGACAGATAGAACAAGTATTGCGTCTTTTTCGCAGATGTTGCTTACTTTAAGCCATTCAACAAATACCGTATTCCAACCTTCATCGTTAGTTCTTGCGGTGAGTTCAGAAACATTATCGGTAGGAGAATATGTTTCAATCTTGCAAAGCTTGCGAAAATCATTTACGGCATGACTTGCATTCGCTGCACTTCCGCCAACCCCTAATATAAATAATCTACCTTTATTTTCACGTAACTCTTTTAAAGCTCCAGCCAATTTTGAAATCTTAGAAAGATCAATTTGTTTAGTTAACTCCGCTACCTTGGTAAAATAATTAACAACGTGACTCATAATATTCCTTATGCTACTACTTCTTCTGAACTCATATATGCATCTATAACAGCATCTATCTCGCCATACATTTTAACCTTTCCATGCTCTAAAAGTAAGCCCTTATTACACAAACCTCTTAATAACTCATTTGAATGTGATGCACATATCAATACATCAATAGAATCATAAAAGCTCGTCACCCTTTCTCTTGCCTTTGCAGCAAATCTATGGTCACCAACCGTGATCCCCTCATCCAGAAGTAAAATTTCTGGTCTTATAGCAGTTGCTACAGCAAAACCTAAACGCGCAACCATACCACTTGAATATGTCCGTAACGGCAAATTTATATAATCTTCAAGCTCGGTAAATTCTATGATTTCTGGGGTTTTCTCTTCAATTTCTGATTTAGTCATACCTAAATACATGCCGATAGTACGAATGTTTTCAATTCCAGTATCATCCATATCTATGCCAGGAGCAGAGTTGAATAACGGGGTTACTCTACCTTCAAATTTTATTAAGCCCTTTACAGGCTTATAAATTCCAGCTAGTACAGATAATAATGTGGTTTTACCGGCTCCATTATGTCCAATTAAGCCTAAACGATCTTTAGAATTTAACGTAAAACTTATATCTTTTAGCGCAGCAATCGATACAATTTCATTATTATAAGTATTTATAGAACCACCAATATACCGGTTCTTTAAAGTACTTCTAAAGCTTTTATTGGGATCAATAATAGGAATATCTAAACAAACATTTTCAACAATTACTCTTTGAGACATATTTTACAACCAGAATATTAAATTTCTATACTTTTTAGAAAACAACATGAATGTTACTGCTATTAGTAATCCTGTACAACAAATTGTAGCAAGCCACATCGATAATGGTGGGGCTTCGCCTAGTAAAGGCATCCTTAAAATTGAAATATAATGGTAGATAGGATTGAATTTAGTAAAAATCATTCCTTTTCTGCCTAGCTGCTGTGGTTGCCACATTATCGGGGTTACAAACATAACAAGCTGTAAGGAGCTCTCGACCACTTGCTTCAGATCCCTGAATCTAGCACATATCATACCCAACAATACACATAATGTGACTCCTGTCACGAATATTATTAGCAAGCCAGGAATAAAATATAATATATTCAGATTTACAGGCTTACCGCAAAAAATCAGCACTAAGAATAAAATTACAATATGATGCGCAAATACAATAAAATTTCGCCAAACTACTAAACACGCATAAATAACATATGGCATTGATAACTGCCTCATAAACGTTGTATTACTTACAAAAGTATTACAACCTTCGTTAACAATCATAGACATCATTGTCCAACAAATGTAACCAGAGCAAAAATATGGTAGAAATTCTTTTATCTCAGTCTTCCAAAGTAAAGAGAGCATAATGCTCATTACTGAAATGAAAATACCGACACTCAACGTGGTCCAAAATGGTCCGATAACTGTTCTTCTATATCTACGTCTAATTTCATTTAAGGCTAAATAATTCCATAAATTAAAAGCCTTAATGCTCTGAATGATATCATCGCCAGCAAGTTGCTTATCAGACTTAAACTCGGTATGTCTCGGTAGGTTGAATGATAAATCGGTGGATGTTATTTCCATAAGTGTTCTCGTATGTTTCTTTATCTGTAACTAAAGAAAGTTTTTAGACGCCAGGCTAAATTATAAATTAACCATAGGTTATACTTTTTTGTCTATTTTTACCATAGATTAGCAAAAATTACCCGATAATTTTCCTATTATTCCAAGTGACCATTTACTATTTATCTTTATAACATACTATTGCATAGTAATATTTCTACGGACCATGCCGATAGCGTTTGAAGGATCTTTGAAAAATGGTTATGAAATGTCGAAATACACACTTTGTATCAGCATCATTTTGGCCAGCCTCGCCACACCGCTGCACGCCCAATGCGTCACAAGCGGCTTTTACGGTGAACAATGCACCAAATGTGGCGAAACCAGATTCAGCACTATATTTTGGAAGGCTGAATACCAGTGCTATCTAAAATATGGCGTATGCGAAGCAGATGGCGAAAACAGCTGCGGTTGGCGGCATACTGAAGAGCTAGATCAATGCGTCCAAGAGCTACGCGCGGCGGCCTTAGCAGTGGATCTGTACTCAGATTGAGACCCCGGCCAACCGGACTTGCATTCCCATTTTTCCTGCCTTTTTTGAATTAGTACTTCAAAAAATAGCACATGCCTTAAAAACTTGTAATGCACTTTTAAATGTAAGCGCTATTAACCCTACTTAATATGCCTCAAGACATTTTAAGTAGGGTTAATAATGGATCTATAAGCTTTAATTAGTTATATTGTTATTTAGGTGAATATACACATTCTGCTTAGTTTTATAATAAATACAATTACTATGCCTCTCTCAGCTAAGGCCGCGGCTCAAATACTGGCTCTTCTAGCGGCTTTTGTAAAGCTACCCGAAGCTGCTCTAGGCGTACATCAAGCACTCGCGCATACCGTGGCTCTGCCACTGTGTCCATGGCCAACTGCAATTTTGGCGGTAATTCTTCATAATTTACGTACTGTGTATGAGTTGGCTGCAGTGCGCTGCGGCGATTCAACTCTTTTAAATCAATTATGATTGAATATATGTAAAATGAGGTATCACGCCCCTTAGATTTATTGTAGCCATGGCGCACCAATAATAAATCCCACCAGCGATCAGAATTAGTACACACCGCTGTAGCAATGTTTAGCGCCAGTTTTGAATAATAATTCTGATCTTTAAAATACCAGTCACGTAAGTCTTCTAAATATGCCTGGGCGCCAAAATAGGTTTCCACAAAGGATTGCAAACGGTCTGCATAACAGTGCTTATGATAAGTCCAGTAATCCTTTAACACAGAAATTAAATGCCGCTCTGTCGAACTAATTACTCTATTGGTATTAGGCATGTTTAAATCCTTTTTTTAAACTGTAACTTGTTGCGCTACATACTCCTTTTGCACCAGCGCTAATCCAGCATCTAACGTAGTGTAGCGAAACTCTGGAAACGCTTGACGACAAGCAGTAATATCAAAATGCCGATGCGTGATAGCATTTTGGCGTGGGGTTGCTTCAACTACTACATCAGCAGCCATTAATTTTACAACTTTATCCGCAATCTCTTTGAAGGAATGCGATTGCCCGGTTGCTACGTTTAAAGCACCATGGCTACGATGTAACATAGTTTGTGCAATAATTTCGGCAACATCATTAACATAAATATGATCACGCAATTCTTCACCACCACCAAACAAAGTAATATTTTTCTCTTCATTTGCTAAACGGAAAAAGCGATTTGGTCCATAACCATTGTGCGGATCATTAAACCCATACAACACACTGGGACGCAATATTGCTAATGGCACTGCGCCACAAACACCTTTTAACATCAATTCACGCGCAGCATGCATCATACCGTGAAAACTACTTGGTTGCATTTTAGAATCTTCATTGGCTAATGCTACATCATCGGCATAAACTGCATCCGAGCTAATGTAAACTACTTGTGTCAAATCTGCATTCTTAGACTTAATTGCTTCACAAATTGCATGTTGCATTTGGATATTTGCTAATAACTGCTCGCCATTTTTACAAGGTGCAATAGCTGCTGCAATTAATAATACATCCCCAGCTTGGAGCAATGCCGTAAGTTTTGATGCTGCATCAGCATGTTGTAAATCCACCTGATCACGGGTTACTTCTAATGTTTTAATTCCCTTGGCACGTAAATTATGTGCCGCAGTACTACCAACAAAACCGCCAGCCCCTAAAATAACAACTCGCGCTGGTTGCATAGCAGTTGCATTCAAATGTTTTAGCATAATCATTTTCCTGTAGTGATATATTCAAAATTTAAAGCTTTAACCTGCTCTGCAGAGAAAACCTTAAATGGATCAATAATAACTTTATTACGCATGCGTTGCGCAATTTGACCTAAATCGGCCAGCTTGAATTCCGACCATGGCGTCATAATTACTAAGACATCTGCTGAATCTAGCGCAGCCATGGCTGAATCGTAAAACTGCACATTACCGATATTTCCCAGGGCTTTTACTACTGGATCAAATGCATGAATCGTATACCCTGCTAAATCTCGGACTAATTTAATGGCCGGTGAATTTTTTAAAGAGTGCGTATTTTCTTTGTATGTTAAACCCCATAACGCAATCTTTGCTTTAGGATTATGCAATAAAATTGAATCAAATAATTTATTTAATGGCCAGTTACGACGGTGGCTACTATTATCTCTAAAAGATTGAATTACTGCTTTATCCGTACCATATTCTGCAGCTAAATTTACTACCGTGGCTAAATCGCGCTCTAAATTACCGCCCGATAAGCCCAACCCAGTTTGTAAATAAGCATATTCGCCAATCCGCTTATCTAAACGCAAAGCTGGCACAATCTCATTCCAATCCGCGCCGATGTTTTCACATAATTCACCAAGCGAATTCGCTACACTAACCGCAGCAACTAAACAACAGTTAATCGCAATTTTTGCA
Organism: Gammaproteobacteria bacterium; assembly: GCA_020054325.1. Taxonomy (GTDB): domain Bacteria; phylum Pseudomonadota; class Gammaproteobacteria; order UBA6186; family Azoamicaceae; genus JAGVLG01. Next base: position 38,688 of record JAGVLG010000098.1, on the reverse strand, counting down.
AGCTCAGCACTTTCATAGCGCATAGGTAAAATCGGACAATTAAAAGCCTGTAAATAGGTATTCAGACGCGAATCCAGCGGCATATCGGGGTTAGCACACCCAACTATGTAACGCTCTGGACATTCAGCCCGATGTAACGCTTGTCCAAAAATCAAAGTTTCAACTTGATAGTACAATCGATGCGCTGCAAAATTAATTTTACGCGTAAAACCAGGCGGCACTTGCGCTAAAATTATCAATAAAGCATGTGGATTTAAAGCTGGGATTACTTTAGCAATTAATTCATTAATGTAGGTTAAATCGCTTTGACCATTGTCGTTGGTAGCAACATCTGGGGCTACGTAGACTATATCGCAAGCCGCTAAATCATTAACATTGGCTGTGAATTGCATTAATTGAGCGCGCTGCTGTAACGCCTCATCCAACCCCGGTTCAACTACCGGCAATTTACCAGCGGCTAACTCAAGCGCTAATTCAGGTTTAGGATCATAGCCGATTATTTTAAAACCTTTACCAGCTCCGGCAACGGCATAATTTATACCAAGATGGGTCATGCCTGCATAGCCAATAGTAATTGTACTTCCCACTCTAACTCCTCATATAGTCTAAGCTTTTTAAATTTTGCCTAAGCTATCAATAATTCTTCATTCCCTAATCTTTCTAATTCAGTGTAAATCCATTGATCAGTACCCAAATCTTGCGCGACACTTGGCTGTTCACATATTTTCTTGAAATGCGCATACTCTAACTCCCAAGTTGGATCACTTTGCACCAAAGTATGCTCTTCCTCTACCGGGCGGCCACTTGGCAGCACCCTCTTACGATAAGTGAAACTGCTAGGGCCCCATTTACATAATGAGCTAATGTGTGCACTCCCATTTTCTGCAAAGATGTCACAGGTAAAATGGTTACGCCAAGACAGTAGAGTCATTTCCGCTTCAATACTTAAAAAACCACCGTGGCTTGCAAAAATTACATGATCTGGCGCTTTGTTTTCAAAACATTGCTTGCTTACAATATTAAAATGACAATTTTTAACTTTAGAGCCAAACCAATAATTTAACGTATCCAGCAAGTGTGATCCTAAATCTGGCAATACTCCAGCACCAGTATCCCGCCATGCAGAATCACGCACCAAACGCGCTGTACCATTGCCATAAAACATACGGCAATGATAAATTTTACCTAATGCATTTGAATCTAAGAGTTGTTTCATTCGCATAAAATGCGGTTCGAAACGATGATTATATGCGGTATAGCACACCACATTATTTGCTTTAGCTAAATGTTCTAATTCTTCTAACTGCCGCACATCTGGACACCACAGCGGCTTTTCTACCAAAACATGCTTTTTATTTACCAGCGCATAACGAATCAAACTATATTTTGGTTCATCTGGAATACACAGTAAAACAGCATCATAACTACTAATTGCAACATCTTGGATCGATTTATAGTCTGCTGCCGGATTAACTGGATCGACTGTTGCAATACAATCCGCCCCAGCTATACGCTGCCGCTTTGCTCCCTGTACTCCTAGGCCAACGACTATAACGCGCATACTTCTACTTCTTCCACTGCTTCAAAAGATTCAAACATCATCTTCTTTTCTAGAGTGTCTAGCTTCGCTAAAACAACATCAGTTGTTATAGGAATATTACCATCAACTTCACATTCGCAAGCAGCCGCTATTGAACCAATAATTGAAGCACATGCAGCTGATTTGGTAGCTAACATCGTTAAAGTAGCATAGGCTAATAGTGCATCGCCAGATCCAACTGCGTCTAATACATGCCCAGCAAAGCTATCTAATACAAAAAATGAATCGAGAGAACTATGATCATTATTCTTACAGGTAATCAATCCCTTTTCACTTAATTTTAGAATCAAAGTCTTGCAATTTGCAGCATCGTATAAATTAGCTGCTAATGAACGAATTCCTGAATCCTGATCTGCTAACGAGAACCTTGCTTCACGTTCATTTGGTGTTATTAAATCAAAGTTTTGGAATTCAGTTATGTTGCCCCAACGGCTCGCAACCTGACTGTCCGCTACTTTGTATGCATTCGGGGGAATAGCTGCAGCTAAAGTTGGTATAGTACGCTTGTTGAAAATACCATGTCGAAAATCGCTAAATACCACAGCATCCGCTTCAGTTTCTTTGATCTGCTTAACAAACTGATTTAAAACTGAATCTGTTATTGTTGAATTATCTAAAGTATCGATCTTTAGCAAGCGATAATCCTTAACAATAATTGCATTCTTGTTAGTAGTTGGTCGGGTTTGATCCACCACTGCCTTACACTTAACACCCGATGCTTCCAGATCTTCTAATGCAAAATCTTTGAACGCATCATTGCCGAGTACCGTGGTAAAAATAACATCTGCACCAGCAGCACGCATATGCTTGGCAACAACCCCAGCACCACCAACATAGTCAACTCTATTCTGATATAAAACACTCATGGTAGGTGATTTAGTCTGACCACCAATCATACTAGCATAAGTAAAGCTATCGATAATTGTGTCACCAACAACATGTACTTTAAGACTGCTAAATTTCTTCAAGCAATTGCGCAACTCGGCAAAAGTAATACCCTCAGAGGACATCAAAATCGAGAGTTTTTCCATCTGCAATTCAGGAGGAGCGATATTTATCAAGCTGGTTGAAGAGTTTACGTAGTCACCAGGTGTAAACACAATTTCGCCACCGTATGATTCTAGAATTTTTGCTTCTTCGCTAGTTTTAGGCGGCATGCCATTAGATACATACTCGTAACCCTTGGCGAAATAATCTGGCTGCAAATATTCTAAATTTTTAAGTGGTGTGGCATTTTCATCAATAACCACATAATCTACAAATTCAAATGCTGCTATATTTACCGCACGTAATTTATGCGGTACATGCGGACGATGAATTCCCTTGGTAATATGAATATCTGCAGTTATGCTAGCAATCAAAATTCCCTGCGATTTATCCAGCGAATTACCATGCGGCGATACCTTACTCTTGGCATACACTAAATGTCTAATATGTCCAGGGTGTACCACATCGAATACGCCATGGCACATAATTACTTTATTTTGCCGCGGGCGGCCACCAATAATTTTTTTTAACTCTTCCGCTGTTTTTATTTTGTGGCCAAATTTTGCCAACAAATCTTGCATTAATAAATCTTGCATTAAGCCTGCTCCATCTCGCCTAAACATTCAAACCAAGTTTTGGTTGCGGTTTTGATTGATTCTGGATCCCATAATGGCGCATCCTGCCACTTTTCAATCTCTGCCAACATTAATTTAACGCCATCTTCAAAAGATACTGTAGGTTTCCAATCCAATTCACTTGTGATTTTGGAAATATCCGCCCAGGTACAATCTGGCTCTCCAGGACGCTTCGGAATGTGTACTACTTCTGTAGCACCCAAAAGCTGCACTAAGTAATTAATTGACTGCGGATTGCCAGCACCAAGATTATAAACCTGTCCAACTTGATCAGTAGTTGCCGCAGCTAAAAATGCCTTAGCGACGTCTGTCACATACAGGAAATCGCGCTTTTGATTACCATCACCCACTACAGTAAATGGCTTACCAGCAAGCTTTTGTTTAAAAAACACACCAAATACTGCGCCATAAACACCCGTAGTACGCACGCGCGTACCATACGCATTAAATATTCGGATCGAATTTACTGGTAATTTATATACTTGATGCCAATGAAATGCCGCTTGCTCACCCATATACTTTGATAACGCATATGGATACTGTGGACTTATTTGATGATCTACTTTAGTAGGGACATCGGCCATACCATAACAAGATGACGAGGCCGCATACACTAATTTTTTTACCTTTGCATATCGAGCACACTCTAAAACACGTACTGTACCTTGTACGTTAGTGCTCATATATTCAACTGGATGTTCGATAGAAGGCACAATATCGCCAATACCAGCAAAATGAAACACATACTGTGCGCCAGTAAATAATTTTGAGTCTACTGGTAGATCTCGAATATCTGCCCATTCGCAAATTAAATCCGAATTACCTGCATGTTGTACTAAGTTACTTTCACGCCCACCCAATAAACTATCTATTACACGTACCTGGTAGCCGTTCGCCAATAGCAGATCCACCATGTGACTGCCAATAAAACCCGCCCCACCAGTGACAACTGCTATCGGTTTACTCATAATTATGCTACTTCCAATTCCTGTAATTGCTTAACATTAAAATACTTAGGATTACCGAAAGAATCAGGCAGTTTTCCGGCTTTAAAGGCTTTACATAAATCACGTACAGCATCTTCAACAGTATGCTTAGCTTCGAAACCTAAGACTCTCTTAATCTTGTCAGAATTGACACGATACGATCTAATATCGTTAGTTTCAGTTACAGTAATCGGAATATCGCCCTTTTCTGGGAATTCTGCTTCTACTACACGCTTAACCATCTTGGCTAAATCCATAATTGAATAGTTTTGCCAACCAACATTAAAAGTTTCACCATGGATTTTTTCATGTGGTGCTTCAATTAACATTTCATAGGCATCGCACATATCTTGGATATGTAAATTTGGACGCTCTTGAACTCCACCAAATACAGTAATTGCATTTTTATTAACTGCATGATTGGTTAAAATATTTACCGATAAATCTAAGCGAGTCCTTGGGCTATAACCACAAATTGTCGCTGGGCGAATAGTGACACAAGTGAAATCATCTGACATATGCTTCCATAACAATGGTTCACACATACCCTTATATTTGTTGTAATCAGTTAATGGTACCAACGGAGTATCTTCGGTTACTTGTGGACGATCTGATACGCCATATACCGAACTGCTGGAACAATATATAAAACGTTTTACCTTAGCATTTTTAGCTGCAAGCACCATCGGTTCAAAGCATTCGTAATTAATTGATCTAGAAAGATCTGGATCTAATTCAAAACTTGGATCGTTAGAAATACATGCCAAATGCATTACCACATCAATGCCCTTGCAAGCTGCTGCAAACGTTGCAGTATCGCGAATGTCAGCTTCAATTACTTCTAAGTTTGGATTATCAAGCGGTAACGTTTCTTTACCAAAATACATGATATCGTAAACACGCACCCTATAACCTGAATTTAAAAGCTGTGGCACCAGCAAATTACCAACATAACCTGCCCCACCAGTTATTAATATATTCTTCATCTCTGACATGTTTATCTCCTAAAATTACGCAGTTGCTGCAGCTGGGATCTTAATGCTAAACCCTGATGCACAAGCATCTTTGTAAAACATTTGCACGGTTTCTAGTGAATATGTTTCTAAATTTTTGCCAAAAAGGTCAATCTTCTGCAGCATACTATGCGGCACAGTAATAATGTCGCACTGAGATTGTTCAGAATGCACTATGTTTAATAATTCGCGACAACTTGCCCATAACAATTCAGCTTTAGGTTTGTTTTTTAACGTTTGTTTGCTTGCCAACATCAAAGGGATCGGATCCACACCAGTATCTGCAATTCTACCTGCAAATACCGAAACAACCGCTGGTGTATTTACCGCTAAAGCATCCGCTACTACTGAAACTTGTTCTAGGGTTAAAATTGCAGTCAAATTTAAAGCAATACCGTCTGCTGATAAGCGACCGATTAAATCTTCAGTAGATTGCGCCTTAGTATTGGTGATTGGGATCTTTACATAGACATTCGAACCCCAGGAAGCGATCTGCCGAGCCTGATCTTCCATCTCGGCTAAATCATCAGCAAATACTTCAAATGAAATTGGGTGATTCGGAACTTGAGTTAATAATTCACGCGCAAAAGCTTCATAGTCTGTTACTCCGGCAGCACGCATCAAGCTTGGATTAGTTGTAAAACCTTTAATAAGCGGATTGCTAACTAGAGACACGATTTGTTTTATATCTGCCCCATCAGCATAGATTTTTACATTTAGATTATTAAGATTGACTGCGTTCATATTTCAACAACTCCATGATTTCCATTTGTTGCTCTAAAATTTCAGATAGAGACCTGACGATTAAGTTTGCGTGCGCTACAAGGGGCTCATTATAACCATAGTCGATGAACAAAGTAAAACATCCGGCACGATTTCCAGCTGCAACGTCACTATTGCGATCGCCGATCATTAAACTTGCTGACAAATCTAAGTTTAATCTTTCGGCAGCAGTGCTAAACATTGCAATGTCAGGTTTACGACATTTACATCCAGCTTGTTGACTATGATAACAGACTTCGATTAAATCGATTGGTAATTCTGCTAACAATTTAGCATGCATCGTTTCCACAGTTTGCTGTGTTACCAAGCCATTGCCAACATCGGGTTGATTAGTAACCACAACTATTTTATACCCAGCCTGTTTAAAGTTTTGCATTAGTGGCAATGCAGCTGGAAAAATTTTTAATTGCTGCGGATCACGAATTGCATAAGGTTTACCATCGCGCACTTCCGTTTCAATTATTACTCCATCTCGATCAAAAAATACTGCGGGCTGCATACTACTCCTTCCAGCCAAACTCCTCTAACAAACTTAGTGGTATAGTTTTTGCAATCGCAGCTTTTTGTTCCGAGCTAAAGACGCTACGCCATTCATTGCGATCACCGTTACGAAAATGCAGATATGTGCTCTTTTCTGGCCTGACAAACACAAAATCTGATTCAGGTATATTATAAAATTGCAAAATTCTACCATATAAACCTGCCTCATCTTCTACTAAATCATCATACTTTACAACTAGAATTTTAAGGCCATTTTGTTTTAAATCTTGAGACTTTTTATAGTCAGACCATGCCTGCAACCATTTCACCATGCTCGGCAAAAAATTTTGAATATTCCAGTCAATTTGTTGCTGTAAGCTCAGTTGATAATATTCCGCAGGTGGTTCAGGATCAACGTAATAGATATCAATTCCTTTGGCATGCTCAGCATTCAAATAATGCACCCAAGACAATAAAACCTCACGTGGATCGCGCACATTTAGAACTATACGATCAGTAAAGCGTCTTAAAATTTGCATGTTGATGCCAGATGGCTCCATATGCTGCTTACTAAGCTTAGCTCCAGTACTAAAAAATGCTTTTACCTTCTTGTAATTTACTTGATCGTATGGAATGTATTCATTTGAAATCGTAGCATGTTGATAATGTAAACCATTCTCAAGTGCCTGTGCGATGTAAGCACTACCGGATTTAGGTATCGCATTAATAATTATGTTTTGTTGCGGAGTACGTGTGGCAACTACATTATGTGCCGCAGCAATATTTGATGTGTGTTTGTTAGATAATGCTTGTTTTTGCTTATTATTTATTTCAAGCAGTAAATAGCTAGCGCCAATGCTGTATATCGCCAAAATTGCTATTATTATGTTACGCAGCATGTATCCTCCTTGATATGCATAATATTAGATTTATCCTCTTGATGATCGAAATTATTTGCGGCCGACGCCGCTAATAAATTTTACCGGTCCTGCCATATTATGAGCCAAACTAAATATTCAAAAGCCCCTTGAATAAATCTCACTATAAATATTAGCTACCTTCTCAATAGAATAATTTGCAATTATATGTAGGCGCGCCGCATGCCGCGCTGCATTTATATCATCCGCATCTCTAGCAATAGCTGTTTTCCATGCCTGCGCAATAGCATATGGATCTTGCTTTGGAATTTCAAAGCCGAAATTACCGACAATTTCTAGGGATTCGCCAACATTAGTAACAAAACACTCTACGCCGCAACTCATGGCTTCAGCTACAACATTTGGAAAGCCTTCACCAAAGGTAGAGGTTTGGGTTAAATAGTCTAAAGCAGGCAATAAATATTGTACTTCGTTAACCTGATCTAACAAAAATACACGCTCTTGTAATGCGTTTGCCATAATTAAATTATAAATTGTAGTATTTTTAGAGTTCATACCAGTACCAGCACAAATAAAATAAACTTTGGGATTTAACTGCGCCATAATCGTAGCAGCATGTATAAAGGTAGCATGATCTTTCATAGGATCGAAACGTGCCACTATACCAATTAAAATTGCATCTGTTGGTAATTGTTGCATTACTCTGAAATTACGGTAGATTTCCGGATCTGGCTTAAATTTATGTATGTCAAAACCGTTCGGCACAAGAATTGTGTTTGTATTACTATACCCATGCAATTCGTGCTGACGTATTGAGGCTTTAGAATTGTTTAAAATTGCAGTTGGCTGCTGCGATAATAGCGCACCCAATTTAAATACCAGTTTAGTAGTAAAACGATATTTAGAGAAGTCAATTAAGCTACAACGAATATTCCAAAATACCTTTTTAACCTTTGTAATTTTTGACACTAAAGTAGCTACTATATTTGCATGATACATCCAACCCTGCAAACAATCTGGCTTATGTTCTAATAAAATTTTACGTAATTTAAATATTTTAATTAGCGAAAAAAAACTAGGCTGCATATCCAAATGATATACCGTAATGCCATTTTCTTGTAAAATCGGCCCCCAATGGCCCAAATCTTTTAAAGACACTACAATATTACAGAAGTGATCTTCATCCATATTCATTACAACATTACTTAGCATGCGCTCCGCGCCACCCATGCCAAGCCCAGTAATAATATGTACTACAGTAGTAATTTTTCGTGTCATATAATATCGCTTATGTGTAAGGCTGCAACACTGAAATGCGCACCTCTATGAAGTTAACTTTCATAAATGCGTGATCTCAATCTGTGGCAACAAGATGCCATAAAAAAGGAATTTTTGCCAGAGCGCTATTATCTGCCAGGTCTGGGGCGAGATGCGGAATCTAATGATGGATCTTGGCTAGTATCAAATGGTCCACCGATGTGAGCCTCTGCCCGATCTTTGTAGTAGCTTAATGCATTATGTTGTTCGATTTGTGCTTTTAATTGTTCAGCGATATCCGGATGCGCCAGCTGCAACTCTTTATATAAACGAAAAATGCAGTAATCATACATTTGCGCAATTTTTACTTGATTTTTGGTTATCCAAGCAATATCAATCAGGCATTGCATAATGTTCTTATAATAATCAAGCCTACGCTCTGTAGTAACCTTTGGCTGCATTGCAAAAAGAATAAATAAAGCTGCATAACGCACGTCTAAGAAACTGCTGATTGTGGACTCACGAAGATCTTCTGACTTAGGCCGTTGCCTATTTAATAATAGTTTTATACAGCTTTCGAGTTCGTCTGATTTGGCACTATCGAAACACTTTTGGAAGATAGTCTGGCACTGCAGCAAAAGCTGTTCTCGTTCAGCTAGTTGCTGCTCGGTAAAATCGCGGTTAGTTGCGGAACCCGGAGCTATAGCCGAAACATAAAACTTTGGTCTAAAATTACCAGTAGGTTTCTCGCAGTTAGCTTCATGAATATCAGCTATTATCCTGGGCTGAATATGAACGGGAACGCTTATAAAACTAGAATTTGGCGACTGACCCAAAGAATTATGTGCTTCAGGAGCATTCAACAAGAGGCTAAAGTTGTTGGATTGCACCATCTTACTGAGTAAGATTGCCATAATTCTTAGGTTGAAAGCTTCAGGATTAATCTTACCTATGATTATGTTTATAATATCTAGCGGTAAATTGTACAAAACCGCATATTCAAATACCCCAAACATACCATTTCTGCTCACAGGATCAACAATGTACCTAGCAGCTACCCTTTTTCCATCTGTTTCTTTTTTAAAACGACGTAAATTTTGCAACCTGGCAAGGCGAGCTGCGCGGGTCATCCTGCCCCGCAGATTATCTTCATAAACTGCGCCATTACAAAACTCTGGCTCTAACATGATATTCAAAAATTCTATGAACTTTTGTAATATAGCATCGCTTTTCTTGGTATCAAGCGGTGCGCCTGTGGCTTGAGTTTTTGCATATTCATCACGTAACGATTTTTGACGTACTAGTTCGAATCTATGGATTAATACTCTAAAAATTGTTTCCATGAGATTTTTATGATCTGTTTCATCTACTACCGCGTTAGCGCCTAGATCCACACCATGTCTAAGTAACATTTGGAACGCATCCAGATTATTTTGCATGAAACATGACTCTAGCCATTCTAAAGCCAAGGGGTTTGATAATCTGACTTCTGTAGATGTTCCAGCCGCTGCAACACTATGTTTAACATGACCTTGGCTTTTGGAAGCGCCAGTTGTTTTAGCTGGGACATTTTCTTTAACTAGATTAGCATCCTTGATCACCGCAGCATAAACTGCTGAGTTTTTGTATAAAAACTCACAAATATCTCGATATTTTTCTAGGTCTTGGCTATTAGATGATACAGCTAATCTTATGATTTCGATGCATAAATTTTCATCGATATATTCCGACAACATGCTGAAGTTCTGTCTTAAAAAATCTAATGTAAGAGTATTCGGTTTTAACAATCCTCTAGCCGTATCTGGAACGGTATTTAACTTATCGTCAATATTATTTAACAGCTTCAGCATATCTTTTTTTTGTTTAGGGTCACTTGGTTTTTCTAATAACAGTAATAAGTCATCCCTGATTCTTTCAATTTCAGTAATGCTTTGTAAAAGCTCGATTCCTTTTTTGCCGAATATTTCATCACAACGCTGCTTATATCTCTCATATTGTTGTTTGGCATTTGCAATTTCTAATTCGCGGCGCTGCTCTATTAGTTTGATTGCAGCTTGTTGCTCCGCTGCCATGGCGGCATCTATATCATTTGCTTTTAATGCAACAGCTGAGGCCTCTGCTATTGCAGCTTGTTGTCCTTGATAAATTTCTATTTCGTGCCCCAGTCCAGGAACATCCAAAACCAAGTGAGTATCTGCATACCGTTGTGCAAGTTGTGTATATTGCCTATAGTCACTATAAACTTCTTCAAGGTCTTCTAATGAATTGCCGCTAATAATGTTTTTGATGCTAGAGTATTCTGCCGTAGCCCTTTCTGATGCATCCTTAACTGACTCTGCCTTGAACTCAATCAAACCTTTTAAAATGTCAGCAACATTTGCTAAGTTGATATTTATTCTATGTAATTGGTCAGCAGAAATCGGAGTAATTGTACCATCTGCATTAGTAGTTTTTGCTCCTACAATAATACCATTGCTATTAAAGTAAACATGCACCTTGGTCGAATCTGCGTATTCTTCAGTATAATGCGCATAATGCCATTTGGCTCGATCCGTTAGTTCATCATGATCAAATTCTAAATAGTCTTTGTCTAACGTTAGATGAGCACCTTTTAGGGTTTTCTCAGAAAACATAGACTGCGGCAAAATATCTGTTGGCATATTCAAAAAAATTGCATTCCTCTTAGTTACGAGCACCTTTCTACTATGATCAACTGTTATATGTAAATCCTTAAGAAACTGCATGACAGGACTTTGTTGACCTAGATTATCTAGCAAGTAAAAATACAGGCCATTTTGCAACGTTGAAAGGCGCAACTCTTGTGGTGCCTTATTAGGATTTGCTTTCGGTTTAGATTTAGCTTTTGGGGGCATCGGGACATCCTAAATTAATTAACCATGCTAGTTTATATGACATCTGCAATCGAAAATAGTTTTTTAATGCGTACTGGATGTAAGATCAGATATATTGGGCGTGCAATTTGTAAAAATTCAAAGTAAATAAGCGCAAACTAATGTGAATATGAGTTGCGGAAAATTGCTAGTTTGGCAGCCTATTCCTCTAGGAAACTGCATTTGCATTTCTGTAGAGGAAATATTCTTGTCAATTATTCCTCTAGGAAACTGCGTTTGCAGGTTTGTAGAGGATTATTTAGACTAGAGAAAGGCAGGAAAGGCAATGTTTATAGGGCGAGAACCAGAACTAGCACAGCTTAAAGGTCTATTGGACATTAAAATAGCCCACATGGTGATTATTAAGGGGCGACGGCGGATTGGCTCAATCCCAGCGCCAGAAATTTATACGCCAATTTTGCGAGCAGTTTTCATTTCCACCATTTGAATCGGACGTGGGGGACAGTTTTTACCTTATTGGCCAAACAATGTACTAAGGGTCGAGTCGTAATTAACGGAGTAACAGACGATCTTATCGATGAAGATTTTTTTGCAAAAATAATTGATTTCGGTGATTTGCTAAAAGAATAAACAAAGGCTACCCTCGGAATAATTCCTCCAACAACTGCCGCACGCTATTATCTATTCTTTCCGTAGTTGTAATAAAACTATCAAATTGAATATCACGTGCGTACCAATGTACTATTTCACCTGTAAAATCTGGAAATTGCTGTAAAAACAATTGATGCTGTTCATCAGAATCGGTAAGAATAACTATATCAGCTGCGTATACATCCGCTGCAATACAGTTTTTTGGAAATCTGCCAGCATTAACCGGAGTAATGTTTTTTTGCTGCAAGTAATATAAAGTTGCTTTAGCGATTGTGCCAGGATGATTCGGATTTGGAATATGGGATAAGCCGCCAGAATCAACGCTGATTTCAATGCCCTTTTGAGCTGCGTAGTGTAGTGCCAGTTCTTCGGCTAAACGACTGCGATAATAATTACCCATACACACAAAATATAGCTTTTTCACGGTTATTTAACCCCCTCGACAGGTCGGCGCTAATCGATTAAACTGCAAGTTTCTGATGTAACATACTTTTAGCATAGATTATGAACAATATAGTAGTAGCAGCCTTATACAAGTTCGCCAAATTACACGATTTTAAAGACCTTAGAGCCCCATTATTAGATAAATTACTCTATCTGGAAATCCGTGGTACTTTATTACTAGCCGCAGAAGGAATCAATGGTACTGTAGCTGGCTCTAGGGATGCCATAGATAGTTTGTTGTCGTACTTAAAGTCTGATCCGCGGCTAGCAGACTTAGAGCATAAAGAATCATACTGCGAGCAACAACCTTTCTATCGTACCAAAGTAAAACTCAAAAAAGAAATAGTGACTATGGGAATTGCAGATGTAGATCCGACAACGCTTGTTGGCAAATATGTAACTCCCAAAGATTGGAACCAATTAATTTCCGATCCAAATGTACTAGTTGTTGATACCAGAAATGATTATGAAGTCGATATTGGCACTTTTAAAAATGCAATCAATCCAAATACTACAAACTTTAGGGAATTTCCAAAGTTTGTGCATGAAAAACTTGCGCATGCCAAAGACAAAAAAATTGCAATGTTTTGCACTGGCGGTATTCGATGCGAAAAATCTACTGCATATTTATTACAACAAGGATTCAAAGAGGTTTATCATCTCAAAGGTGGCATTCTAAAATACATAGAAGAAGTCGCACCAGAGCAAAGTCTGTGGCAAGGCGAATGCTTTGTATTTGATAATCGCGTTGCAGTAAATCATGCATTGGAGCCAGGTCAATATGATCAATGTCACGGTTGCAGGCATCCGTTATCTGTAACAGATCGAGAATCTGAAAAATACCAACCTGGCGTACATTGTCCACATTGTTATGATTCGTTATCAGCTGATCAATTGCAACGTTTCAGTGAACGTCATAAACAAGTGCAGCTTGCAAAACAACGCAATCAACAGCATATCGGTACTCGAATGCAACAAGAGGAAAGCTATTAATGGCTGCCGTCAATAATGACTACAAACCTAAACTGCTAACCTTCGCAGCATATGAAGATCCTATCCTTCGAAACAAAACGAATCCAATAGAATTTCCATTAAGTATCGAAGATCAACAAATTATTGCTGATATGATTTACACCATTCAACCGAAACAGTTACGACGTACAAATGCACCATGGGATGCGGCAGTTGGTATGGCAGCAAATCAGTGGGGCATAAACAAAAGTATTTTTTTATATTGTCCAACTGGAGATACTGTTAATGGTTTAGAAGTAATTATCAATCCTAGCTATGAAGCAATCAACGGTCTAGCAATTTTTGCGAGCAGTGAAGCAACTAAAGTAGATGACTGGGAAGGATGTTTTTCAGTACCGCTAGCAACTGGCAATATTCGTCGTGATTTTAAAATCCACGTTAAGTATCAAGATCAATCTGGTACTACAATACAAAAAGAATTAAGCGGTTTTCCGGCCAGAGTATGGCAACATGAAACAGATCACCTAAACGGTTATCTTTATGATGATCCACGACACGGTAAGTGCATCGAGAAAAAAGTATTTGCTAATAAAGCTGAAGTAGAAGAATTTTATGGCAAGATTCGAGAAGCAAGAAAATAATCAATTAAACAACGAGTATTATAACTAATGAGCGGACTGGTACGCGGAATAGAAAGCCAACATGAACATGCAGCCCAAATGGTGGCGCGTGATACTCGTGCCTTAGGGGTACGTTTCGCGGAATTCTTATGCAATCCTATTGCGAATCTTACGATATACGCTAGCGCCGTTGCAACTGTGTGGTTTCTACCACACTATAGTGATATCTGCTTTTTACTTTGCGCTAGCCTATGCGCATTTTCAATAAGTCGCAAGCATGCCTTACCATTTAAATTGCCACTCTCTTCTGGCGAACTAGATTACAACGATCCAGCGCCTGGCAGTAATAAGCCTGGTCCTGCGGCTGGTATTGCTTTTTTTGGTAATGATCGATCTAACGGCGAAGAGTTATGGTTTACTAATAGCGACATGCGTACCCACGTATTGATTTTTGGATCCACTGGTAGCGGTAAAACCGAAGCCCTAGTTTCAATGGCGTTTAATTCGTTATTACATGGCTCCGGCTTTATTTATGTTGATGGTAAAGGCGATAATGCATTATATGCCAAAGTATTCTCTATGGTACGTAAGATGGGACGTGAAGATGATTTGCTTACTATCAACTTCATGACTGGAGCGCGCGATGTTGTAGGTCCGCAACCAAATCGCTTATCAAATACTATGAATCCATTTGCCAATGGCTCTTCAAGCATGTTATCGCAACTAGTAATTAGCTTGATGGATGCTAGTAGCAGTGATGCTAACGGCGATATGTGGAAGGGTCGGGCTATTAACTTTGTTGAAAGTTTGATGAAGATTTTGACGGTAATGCGCGATGCAGGTCATGTATTACTAGATGCCAATACGATTCGTGATTACTTCTTATTACAAAAATTGGAAACTATTGTAGTTGATAAAAAATTTCCTATCGGCGAAACTGGCTTAACAGTACCACTAGAACACTTACCACGCCAAATACTCGACCCACTGCGCAATTATGTCTTGAACTTGCCGGGGTATAATCCGGCCAAAAAGGGTAACCAGTCTGGTGAAGTTTTAGAACAACATGGCTTCATCACTATGCAATTAACCCGGGTATTCGGTTCTTTGGCAGACACTTACGGCCATATACTGCGCACCAATTTAGCCGAAGTAGACTTAAAAGATGTCGTATTAAATCGACGCATTCTGGTAGTATTACTACCTGCACTAGAAAAATCACCTGAAGAGTTGGCAAACCTTGGAAAAATTATTATTGCTTCATTAAAAGCAATGATGGCGGCAGGTTTAGGTGATGCTGTGGAAGGCGATTACCGCGATGTTATTTCACGAAAGCCCACCAATTCGCCATCGCCATATGTTTGTATTATGGATGAATATGGCTATTACGCAGTTAAAGGCTTCGCCGTAGTTGCAGCTCAAGCCCGTTCCTTAGGATTCTCTGCAGTTTTTGCAGGACAAGATTTACCCGCCTTTCAAAAAGCTTCGAAAGAAGAAGCAGCATCCATAGGCGCTAACTGCAATATCAAGATTTGTATGAAATTAGAAGATCCGCAGGAAACATGGGAATTCTTCAACAAATCTGCCGGCGAAACTTACGTTACCAACGTTAGTAGCTTTCAAATGAATCCTGGTAGTTTAACCATGAACTACATGGATAGTCGCAATACTTCAGTAGACAGACGCCAAAGAATAGAATTATTAGATCTAAAGGATCAGCGTGAAGGCGAAGCGCACATATTTTTTAAATCTAAAATTATTCGCGCAGAAATGTTTTATGCGAACCCTAAACCAATTACGAAATTACGTTTAAACCATTTCTTGAAAGTAGAACCGCCGCCAGCAAATGAATTACTTGAAATTGATGAGCGCCACCGTCGTTTCCTGAAAATTTTCAAACAATACGACAGTAATTTCGTGACCCCTGCGCCAAATGAAGATATCAGTCTTTTAGCACACGCCTTTGCAGAGTCTTATGGATTGAAGCCCTTTGAGCGCGGCATTGCCGGCCTAATTGCAATATTAGAGCACGAGGTTGCAGCGCATAAATTAATCCAGGAAGAATATGTTGCTGAAACACCCAATAATTCAATGTCAATTTTCTCGCCGGTGCAGGTCAGCAGCATAGTAGAACGTATGATAGGTAAAGAGAATATTCAAACCTTTAGCAATCCATTAGTACGCTATGAAACCACAATAAAAGACATAACTAATATTGAACGTTTGACTGGCAAATCAGCCGACACTGCCAAAAATAATGCACAGCATTTATTACGCGATTTAGAGCAAAAAACTACTTTCCCAGGTAGCAATCAATTACCAAATACTAGCAAAGAGAAGTTATTAACAGATTTAAACCGGTTAATTATGCATATGGGCGGTAGGCCATATACTCCTGAAATGCCGCCAGTCCCAGATATTAAGCAATATCAAGACTTATTAAATTTAAATGATTTACCTGAGCTGCCCACAATACCAGAGTTTGCTGATCTAGAGCAGCAAATTCGAAACTTAGATTTTACAGATTTTTCTGATCATAAGCTACCAGATATAGATGATCTTGATGAGCTCGACGAACTACAGTCGCTACTAGATACATCTCCTGATGATAATACAGATGATGAATAATGTTTTCTGAGTTTGACGAATATTGTATGCAACAAGCATTAATACAAGCACAACAGGCTGCAGCATGTAATGAAGTTCCGGTGGGCGCAGTTCTTGCGCAGCAAGATCAAATTATTGCCAGTGGTTATAATCAAACAATTTCTAGCAATGATCCAACGGCACATGCCGAGATAGTAACATTGCGAGCCGCAGCACAATTGTTACATAACTATCGACTAATCAATACTACTTTGTATGTTACCCTGGAACCATGCCCTATGTGTGCAGGCGCATTATTGCATGCGCGAATTCAACGCGTAGTTTTTGCTGCCAGTGATCCTAAGGCTGGAGCTTTAGGCGGCGCTACTAATTTATATGCCGCACATACCTGGAACCATAATATTGTGCAGCAAAATGGTCTCCTTGCTGAGCCTTGTAGCAACTTGTTGCGTGAATTTTTTGCTAAGCGCCGTAAATAGCTCTTGCACGTTTGACGCTAGGTTTCGCAGCATAAGAATCATTAGCGTCTGGCCTACGCTCTGGAAATATCTCCCAATATTTACCAAGGATTATTGCTTTATTCTTCTGGATATGCGCTGAAATTTTATCTAATTCTGCTATATCTCTAGCATCAAGCGCCATAAAATTTATAAAATCACTTGGGATGGAGGATTGTTGGAGGACTTGGATATCAAAATTATCTAGTGTCGCTAAAGCATTGGCATCTCCCTCAGAGATGCTTACAAGTAACATTTCTCTTGTTAGCCTGTTCTCTAAAAAACACTCATACAAACCATAAATAAATTTGCAAAACTGCCAATCCTCTGAATCAGATATTTCGCTTTGCAGTATAGTTTGCAATCTAGATCTTGCCCAGCCTCTCAAGAGGATGGAAGATTTTAATTGTTGATATTCCGAGGATAAATCACTAAGTAGCTGCACATGTGCAGTGGCACGTCTTAAAAATAAAGAAAGGCTCGAGCGACTGATTCGCAATTTGCGCACTAATGTTTGTGGATCAAGACTATTTCCATGCGTTGTTTTATTTGGCATTGTTATTCTCGCTTTTGTTATAATGAATATTAAAAACTATCTTGGTTTATTTCTCGGGGTAGATCTGGTGTGTTGCACTTGTGGTTGTGCAAATTTTGCATCAGGATAAAGACGAGAATTTTCTAAATATTCTCTTCTGGCATCAGTCACTAATGCAGGGTTATTTTTTAGGAACCATAAAGCATACTCTAATACAAACTTTTCCACGAAATGAAAGCTTAAAGATATAACCCCGCAACCATTCTGGTATTTCTTCAAACTAGCGCTATCTGTAGCTGATGCCCGATTAATTGCAACTATTAAAGCTTGTACATCAGCTTTAGGCGCCAATAAGCCTAATTCAAAATCATGCTTTTGCGCTTCATAGGTTGAATTAATTTGACTATAATAACCTCTTAATGACTTTTTACCAATCAAACCAGATATTAGCTGCGGAAATATGCTACATAATTCCACTTCTAACTTGAAATCAGCAAGAATTTTATTAAGTTCATTAAGCATAGTATTAAAATTGAGACCACTGACCGGAGTCTCTAGACTATACGCCCGCTTACAATTTGGATCTAATAAAATAGTCTCAATTAGATCATGATCATCCCTAGCTAAAACGTTATTGATTAGAGCCCGGATCGGAAATTCTACAAAGGCAGATTGACGTGAAGTTTCATAACGTTGCATCAAAACTAGATTATCTCTTGCGTCGCAATGCATTCTCAGTAAATATAGCGAGTAAGTCTTGAAAATTTCATACCATAATTTTGTTTCATTGCTAGGCTCTGTGCCAAGATTAGACTTAGAATCATTGAATTTTAAACACACCCTGTCTCTATCAAATAATTTTAGTAAAATATTGTCGTCTGTTTTTTTATCCTTAGGATTTGATTTTACTTTTGAGTAGACTTCAAAGGCACCGTGCCAAGGGCGCCAACTCAAAGGTGCAATATCAGCCCATACCTGTTGGTTTGTTCTATCTGGATGCACTAAACATTCGGCATAGAAAACCTTAGCTCTAAGGGCAATTACTGGAAGCACTATATCTGGAGTCACTTGGTGTCGTAAGCAAAAACTCGTAATAGCTTCATTGAGACTATCACGTGTTGTTCCATGACGTGAATTATTTTGGGCAATATTAGAAATACTACGAGCAGATGTAATTGCAGAATTACGCGAGCCATTTACCCAGACACGAGTATTTCGGCTAAAAGTTAAAAGATTCTTGAACATTATACTACCTTTACTAAATTAGAATCGAATACTAAGCCTCTGCATAATACTCATTAATTAATTGTGGAATAAGATCACAAATCATCTGCGTTTGCACATCATCAATAATCAACGGTGGCAACAAACGTATGGTATTTAAATTTGCAATATTAAAAATTATTCCATGCTTTAGTGCCAGGGTTAAAATATCGCGGCATTCTTTATCTAATTGCACACCAAGCATTAAACCCTTACCACGAATATCAACTACATGCTTATTACCAGCAAGGGATTTTCGTAAAGAATCATTAATTTTTTTACCTTGTTTTGCTGCGTTTTCATACCATTTATGGCTGATGATTTCGTTGACTGTTGTTATAGCAGCCGCGCAACTTAAAGGATTACCACCAAATGTGGCGCCATGACTACCAACTTTAAATAGGTCACAGTATGGCGCACGTATAATACAAGCTCCAATAGGAACTCCATTTGCTAAACCTTTCGCTAGAGATATCGCATCTGGCTTAATCTTGTTTTGTTCATGGCAAAAAAATGTGCCAGTGCGCCCCATGCCACATTGCACCTCATCTACTAGCATTAGAACCTGATACTTATCGCACAGTTCACGCACTTTATTTAAGTAATCATCACTTGGAACCTGTACACCACTTTCGCCTTGTATTGGTTCTACCAATACTGCAACTATATCTTTATCTAGTTTTAAAGCAGTTTCTATCGCAGCAGCATCATTAAATTTAACCCGTACTAAGCCATGAATAGCCGGCTCAAAACCTGCTTGTGCCTTAGCGCTTGCGCCAGCAAATATGGTTGCAATAGTACGACCGTGAAAGGCTCCTTCCATGACAATTATTTTGGGAATTTCAATATTTTTACTATGGCCATATAAACGCGCGAGTTTTAACAGAGTTTCTACCGCCTCTGCGCCGGAATTATTAAAAAATGCTTTAGCATCCATACCAGCAAGTTCTACAAGCCTATCTGCAAGCTCCATTTGCTGCGGTATCTGCACCACATTTGAAGCATGTATAACTTTAGCTGCTTGACTTTGAATAGTTGCTGTTACTGCTGGATGATTATGACCCAACCCAGTTACTGCTATACCACAAAATGCATCTAAGTATTTATTGCCATTAGTATCAAACAGCCATACCCCTTCGCCATGCTCCCACTGAATTGGTAACTGATTATAGACACCCAACAAATGGCTCATATGCTAGCTCCGTCAAATTAAGATAGGTATGGCCTGCAAATACTAGCCAGTATTAATAGCAGACCATTAAATTTTAGCTCATAAAGTTTTTATTAACAAAATCCCAATTCACTAAATTCCAAAACTCTTCAACATATTTAGGACGTAAATTACGATAATCTATGTAATATGCGTGCTCCCAAACGTCACAGGTAAGCAAAGGTTTATTCGCAGTTGTTAAAGGATTTTGTGCATTACTGGTAGTAACGATTTCTAGATCTCCTTTTGGAGTACGCACCAACCACGCCCAACCAGATCCAAAAGTTGCTATCGCTGCTTGATTGAATTTATCTTTGAAAGTTTTAAAATCACCAAAATTCTTATTTATAGCTTCTAATAATTTACCACTTGGCTCGCCACCACCGTTAGGACTCAAGCAATCCCAATAAAAGTTGTGGTTCCATACTTGCGCATCATTATTAAAAATTGGCCCCTGCGGTGCAGTTTTAACAACATCGTCAAGACTCTTATTTTCAAATTCTGTGCCGACAACTAATTCGTTTAGCTTTGTTACGTAAGCTTTGTGATGTTTACCATAGTGATATTCAATCGTTTCTCGAGAAATATAAGGCTGTAGTGCATCCATTTCATACGGTAATGGTGGTAATACGAATGCCATTTGGTTAATCTCCTTGCTACATGTAAACTTAAAAAATTGAGAAGCTGCCATGTATATTATACCGAAAACGACGACATAAATAGAGTTTGTTACAACAACTATGCTAGAATTTAATTTTTATAAGGCTGTTGCCTTTAGTTAGTTAGTCACATAGAGGTGTTGTATGGAAACCGTTGAAATTATAAAGCAACAAATTGCTAACAATCCGGTGCTACTATATATGAAAGGTACTCCACAGTTTCCAATGTGCGGTTTTTCAGCCCGAGTAGTACAAGTGTTAAAAAGCTTAAAGACTAAATTTAGTTATGTAAATGTCCTTGAAAACCCGGACATACGTGCTGAATTGCCTAAATATGCCCAATGGCCAACCTTCCCCCAGCTGTATATTAAAGGTGAGCTAATTGGAGGCTGTGATATAGTAATGGACTTACATGATCGCAATGAACTTTTACCAATGTTGCAGGATGCAGATGCTATTGCTAGCGAAGAGACAGAGTTTAAGAGCGCTTAAAAATTTAGGCCTGCAAATATTATTAATAACATCGCTAAACGTAATTACACTAGCAAGTTATGCGGAATGTCCATTGCCTAAATTACCGCGCCATATGAATGTTCCAGGTGGCATTGCAATTGTCGCCTTGGAAGCAACTACCAACTACCCACCAACTGCATTTTATAATAACCAACGCACCTTGATTATTGCACACGAATCTAAGCCAAATGTTTGGCGTGCTATTGTAGGTATTCCGTTAGATGTAAAACCTGGATTACATTATCTAGAAGTAGTTAGCAGTAATGGAATTGAACCAGTTGAATTTTATGTGCAATCCAAAACTTATCCGCGAGAAAAATTAAAAATTAGGAATCATCGTAAAGTACAGCCATTACCTGAAGATTTACCACTCATCGAAGCACAATATTTAGAAACCATTCGGAGCTATGAAAATTGGGAATATCGAGATCTTGAATCTTTAGTATTGCAACTCCCAACTGAAGGACGCAGATCTAGTCCGTTTGGGTTACAACGGATCATGAATAATATTCCGCAAAACCCACATTCTGGTCTGGACATTGCTGCACCTAAAGGCACGCCAGTAATTGCGCCAAAGTCTGGAAAAGTTATAAATACTGGCGATTATTTTTATAGCGGTAAAATTGTTTTTCTTGATCATGGCCAAGGTTTCATAACTAGTTATTGTCATCTAGACACTGTTGCAGTAACTACCGGACAAGAAGTACAACAGGGTGAGGTATTAGGCACTGTTGGTAATACTGGCCGCGCTACTGGTCCACACTTACATTGGTCGGTAAGTTTAAATGGCGTCCGTGTAAACCCGGAGTTATTTGTGTATGAATGATTATCCCGTCATGGGTATGGGCGGTATCAATGTAATATTTGAAATATTCGTGGTCGTTAGCCTTTTAATACTTTGCTGGATTTTAGAAGTTGTTTGGCGCAACGAAAAGAAAAATATTTTATATGTAATTATTTGCCCCCCATTTTTACTGTATTACATCTATAAATACTGGGAAGAAATGCGCTCTAAGCTCTTTTTTGCTTTGGTGTTATTAGCAATAATGCTTATGATAAGCGTCGTAACGCGTTATAATTATTTGCTTCGACTTGGAGCATTATATCAGCTAATTTTTTTATGGCCATATTATGTAACTTTGCATTGGATTAATAAATAAGAGTGTATGCGAGCAAACCAAAATGCACATAAAATTCCATTGCCAGCAATTAATCAGTCTTTAATCAAGGTTTTATCAGCAATTCTTAACAAGATTTGTTCAATATCCTCTTTAGTCTTGTACGAATGCCATTCACCTTCTGGATAAACAACTAGAACTGGCCCAACTGCACATTGGCCTAAACACCCGCTGCTACTGATCCTAAATTTTAGCTCTTTAGTTAGCCCAAGGCTTTTAGCAAGCGATTTAGCATGCTCAACCATTTCGCTAGCATTATGCTTAGCGCAACATGGCTTATCATTTGCTTTTTGATTGGTGCAGATAAACATATGATTTTTGTAGATTGTCATTTTTGATTCTTGCTTTTTAAAGCCGTAATTATATAACGCCGCGCCTCTGTTGCCAATCTAAGTTAAATTTGTTAATTTTGGGTATAGCACAATTTATTGAAAAAGATATATTTGACTCAATTAATATTAGGAACTACAGTAAATGACACAAACCTTAGCAAAAAGTGCGCAAAGCGTACAATCCGCCTTAGATCAAAAAGGCCTAGAATGTACGGTTTTAGAATTGCCAGGTAGTACCAGAACTGCACAAGATGCTGCTAACACCATAGGTTGCGAAGTAGCCCAAATCGTAAAATCCTTAATTTTCAAAACCAAAGATACTCATAAACCGGTATTAATCCTTGCATCTGGCGCAAATCGGGTCAAAGAAAAAAATATCGAAACCGTGGTAAATGAAAAAATAGTTAAAGCAGATGCTGATTTTACTCGAGAAATTACTGGATTTGCGATTGGAGGAATTCCACCAATAGGTCATAAGCAACACATTGATTTTATATTTATCGATCAAGATTTATTAAATTTTGACTGTGTCTGGGCAGCAGCAGGAACCCCAAATGCTGTTTTCAAGATGAATAGTTCAGATCTGCTTGCGATGACGCATGGCAATGTGATTAAACTCAATTAATGCTAATTCGATTGACTTTATCATAGTTTTTTTATAGAATTCTTGTACTATCAACGAGAGAATATATGAATATAATATTGCCAGAAATATCTTTTGAAAAACTATCAAAAAAGAAAATAAATAATTTAGTAATTGATATATTTGAGGACGGCCGTCATACTTATTGTTACTCCAATAGCCCCTCAGAATGGCAAAAATTTAGCACGAAACGTTACTACATAAATGGCTTCATTGGCGTTTTAAGAGCAAAATCCGAAGATGAGGTTGAAAAACTTATCAACCCAAATAATATAATCTTACTCGATAAAAATGGCTTTAAAGCCGGATATTGGATGCAACATGGCAAAATTTGTGAATTTAGGATAAGTCAATCTACTAAAAAAATATTGACGTATCTAATGCCTGCTGATACTAATGAGATAACTGATCATGATCTAGTTGATCAAGTTGCTGCAATTTGTGGGTTGCCATATACCACAAACCCAACAAAAAAATATCTTTTATCCTCAACATTACAGGTTTTGAATTGGGACTTGTTATCGCTAGATAAATCAACCCGCGAATTTTTTAAATTTAGAAATGATTATGTAAATATTAATTCTAATTTGACAGTTATTTTCGAAAAGGGGCGTTACAGAGCTGCTGTAACCATGGGCACGAAAGAAAAAAGTAGTTATTTTTTGAAATTCTTAAACGAAGAAATTGACACATTAATTTCTATCAAGAACCAAGTATTAAACGACGTTACCGAACAAGTAGAATAAGATTTTTAATTTGAATACAGAGGCCGACATCCCTATCGGCCAAACACTGCATTTATGGTCTTGGTTTAGCACTAGCGCCGGCCTGAGGATCAGCTTTATCAGCACCGCTAAACGCTGTCAATATTGGAGCACCAGCAACCGCAGCAACTTTTATAACCTTACCATTTGTTATTTCTTTTAATTGCTCTGGTCTCAAGCTAAATACCGCATTTGGCATGCCAGCAGCAGCCCACAACAACTGTTGTTGCATTAGAGCATCATCAATAAAAATACAAGGAATTGGTTTGGTATGCCCTACAGGCGGGATCCCACCAATTGTAAATCCTGTGACTTCTTTTACAAATTTGGCATCAGCTCTATCTACGCTCTGCCCAGAAAGCTGAGCTTTAATTAAACTTAAATCAACCTGATTTGCACCACTTGTTAAAACTAAAACTGGTTGGCCAGAGCTAGTTTTAAATACTAATGATTTAACAATTTGCGCAATACTGCATTCTAATGTTGCAGCGGCTTCCTCTGCTGTTTTGGTACTAGAGGGCATTTCTCTAACTGATAAAGCTACCCCCTTTTTTAGCAGGGCATCCTGCACTCGTTTTGCGTTGGCACTTAATTCAGCCGCTTCTGCTCGCGCTTTTGCTTCTTGCGCGGCAGCTAGTTTCAGTTTCATTCCTGTAATACAGCTCAAACCATCTTTTACCGTTAACTCTAATCGCTTTTCTTGCTCTAGATAGGTTACAAATGCCCCAACACTAGTACGTGTTAATGCTAGCTTAACGTGATTATCTTCCAGTTTGAAATGCTGCATAACTAATTGTGTTAAGCGATCTAGAGTAATACCAGGATTTTCATCGATAAAATTACATACCACATCTGCAGTTTGTAGCATACGCTGTTTATGCATTTCACAAATATCACTAATTTTCTCTGCATAACCACTATGATAAAACACACATCCCGCAAGCTTTAATTGTGCTAACTTATCAAAGGTTTTAAGAGCCTTACCTACCGAAGTGTATAGTGGTAATGGGTGCTTAGCGTATGTGTCGCCATTAAAAATTGCATCCCCACAATAGAGGATATTATCTGGAGTGATTACGCCAATCATACCATCTGTATGGCCTGGTAATGTTACAATTTTAAAATTCTCACCTAAAAGCTCTATATCTTGATCTTTATATTCACTAAGCTTATTTGTAACTACTGATTCTGGTCCCTCAATATGTCTATTGCCAGCTAAACCAGAATGTGGTTCAGAATGACCACAAAAGCAGGCAGTTTCTAAGCCCTTATTTTCAATAAAAGCACTTTCAAATTTAGTAGCTATAATTTGTATTCCTGGATATGTGCTTTGAAAATGTGGATTACCACCGATATGATCTACGTGGTGGTGGCTGTTTATAATAGCAACTGGAACTATACCATTTGCTTTTAATACCGCTTCAATCGCTTTAGCAGCACTTTTATCGATGCCAGTATCGAATAAAATTGCCTTGCCATCTTTAACATATACCCCAAAGGACATGCCACCAGATATATAATGACTACCGCCGCTAATTTTTATTAACTCTAGATCTTTTGGCATAATTTTTACCTCTTACTTCTATGCTTATAAGTTTTTGTAAAGTAAACTTAAAAAGTTTACGCTATATATTCGTCCTTGGTCAACTAAGTTCCATACCGCAACTAGTCTAATGACTAAATTTGACTCACAACCGCTCTTCCTAATCTCCAGTGTCGTGTTATTTTGGCTGCTGAATGAATATCACAAACAAAATGCGCAGGTTCGCCAGCATTGAATAATGGATTGATATTACCAATCAAAAACGAATTATTCTTATGATGACTAAATACTTTTTTAATCAATATTCTTCCTTCACTGTCAGTTATAATGCAAAATTCACCTACTAAATTTGGTACATATGCGCTGTCAACGTTTATGCCACCAACATAGTCTCCAACACAAAATATTGGTAGCAATGCTTCATCTGTAATCATGGCGCTAATTGAATTGTTGTTATTTTCAAGAAAAAAATTAACTTCATTCAAAATTTTAAAGTCGCCGGTTATATTAAGAGCATCTTGGAGTTCTTTATTTTTTCCTTTTGGCTCTACACTCGTCGAAAGCTGTAAGTCAGTACCATATAACAGCCAATCTTTGGTAATTGCCAACCCCTCGCGGGAGAAAACTTCAACTAACCTTTCTGCATTTTTTTCGGTTAAACAATTAGTACCCTTTTCCCATGCATGAATGGTATGTTGGCTAATACTATAACGCTCATCGATGTCTTTGCGTGTTAGTTCCACCAACATTCTTGCTAGTTTTACACGTTTTCCCCTTTCTGTACTCAGCTTTTGCTTAGCCGCATCAATACGACGTGGCGGCGCCTTTTCCTCAAGTTCTGTTTTCAAACTACCATTCCTTACTACACAATCAACTATGGTCTCAGTTTAGCTTGTACCTTGGGTGTTTCAAGTGCATTGTTTCTTTGTTGATCGCGCTCAGGATCTAACATTCTAACAAACATATCATAAAAGCCACCGGCTATTGTGCCACCTGCAACAGCAAGCCCCATCCGAGGCAATGCCCCTCTAAACAACGGATGTCGGGTGAAACTTATGCTTCCAGGATTATCACTATTAAGATTTCTCATAGCGCGATACTCTGCTCGCATATCTTGTATTGATTGTATAACACTTGGGCGCGATTTAGGATCAGCATGTAACTTTATTTGTAAATCACGAGCTAATACATCAAATGGTTGCGAAACCAAAGTTGTTCCAACGCCCGAAATAACTCGACCAACAGAACTCCAAAATAAGGATTTTGGTTCATTTTCCTTTTGTAATCTTGAACCAACCCAAGGACCAAGATGCATGACACTTGTTACAAATACCGCTTCTCTGGCCATCATAGGAGTAGTTCCAGTCCACAACGCTGTAGCACGAATTCTAAATAGATGCTTCACAGCATCTGAAGCTGAAATACCTTTTTGTCGATAAAACATCAAATGATCTGATGCCGTCAAGAAGAAAGTACCAGTAGCAGACGAAGCCGTCAACCCTGCAGCGTGGCCATATTGATCTCCAATGCGTTTATTAATTGAAAATTCTAGGGCACATACGCTTCCAAATATAGCGGAAAAAGGCGCGATTGACTTTGCCATGTTTACATAAGTCGTAGGACTACGCAACACGTTTTGCCAGTTTGTTGTTAGAACGCTTTGGCGTAGTACTTTTAAATATTCAACAGGGGCAATAATTGCTCCCGCACAGGCACCTGCTGCTGCACCGCTGCATAAATCAACTAAAAATGGATCTCTTCTTAAGGTTACGGCGCCATAATTTGTTACGTTTGGCATATAAATTCTCCTTGGTTAGTAATAACGTTGTTGCTAGTGGCTGGATATCTTCTCCAACCGGATTCATCAAAAGCAAGTTGGGTAATAATGTCTCGCATGATTTCACTAGCACCACCAGCAACTGTTGCTGCTTGCGCATCACGAAATATGCGTGCAATTGGCGCTGCTTCTAAGCTACCACTTGCCCCATGAAATTGAATACACTCTGTTGCAACTTTGCGAGCTAATTCAGTAGCTTGTAATTTTAACATTGAGGCTTCTGCAATCGGCAAATCATGATTTGCATATAGCCAAGCAGTATGATACGCAAACTGACGAATTGCCTCGGTTTTTGTTACAAAATTAGCTAGGCTATGACGAATGGTTTGATATTTGCTTAAAGTTTGATCAAACACTTTGCGCTTAGTAATATATTCCCAGGTGTGATCAAGACACGAATCAATACCGCCAATTGCCAAAACACCAGCCGCAATTCGCTCTAGTTGCATACCTTGCATAATATAAATAAAACCCATGTTAGGCATGCCAAGCAAATTTTCTTTAGGGACGCAAACATTGTTAAAGGTTATCTCACAAGTATCTGAACTATGCCAATTAAAAGTGTCAAGTTTGTTAATATTTACGCCAGGAGTATTTGTATCAATTATGAATAATGAAATGTTTTTATCTGAAGTTCCAGTTTTTGCTGCAGCAATTATAAAATCTGCAATTTGACCGTTAGCCACGTATTTTTTATGGCCGTTAATAACGTAATGTTCATTTTGTAATACAGCTGTAGTTTTAATATTATTTAAATCTGAACCAGCTTGTGGCTCGGTTATTGCCAAACAACTAATCTTTTGTCCTGTTATTGCAGGCGCCAAATACTTTTGTTTTAAAAAGTCACTACCAACATGCAAAATGTATGGAATTGCCATATATGTATGCAGCGCTATAGCTACCCGAAATCCTGTAAACCCGGTACGCCCAAGTTCTTCTAATAAAATTATGGAATAGAAAATATCCTTAGCTTGCCCACCATGATTCGAAGGATAATGCAAACCAAGCAAACCTACTTGTCCCATAAGCTTAAAGATCTCTTTTGGAATCTGCCGTTGTAGTTCCCAGGTTTCAGCATTTGGCAATACATGTTGTTGCATAAAACTACGAACTTCGTTACGGAAGCTTCGGTGTTCATTAGTAAAATAGATAGATTTCATGCTGCCACCATACCAGATAAAGATTTACGATCGACTTTGCCATTGATAGTTAAAGGTAATTCTTTAATACAATATACAAAACTTGGGATCATATAATTCGGCAGGTTTTTAGCAAGAAATTGCTTTAACTCTTGTATTGTTATGTTGTCTTGTTTTGGCACAACATAAGCAGCCAATTTGTTTTCCGAGTTAATTGTTTTTAACATTACTACCGCTTGATTAATTTTAGGATGCGACAGCAAATGATGTTCAATCTCTTCTAATTCTATTCTAAAACCATTTAATTTAACCTGATTGTCAACCCGTCCTAAAAATTCTATATCGCCATTTGGTAAGTAACGTGCTAGATCTCCGGTTTTATATAGTCTTTCATGTGCTGGCAAAAACACAAGATTGCTAATAAATTTCTCAGCAGTCAATTCCGGCTTGTTTAGATAACCGTGCGCAAGGCCATCTCCACCTATGTATAATTCACCCACATTCCCAATCGGCACTAAATTTTTATTTGCATCAAGAATATAAGTTCTAGTATTACTGATAGGTTTACCAATCGGAACATTTGTAGCATTAGCACTCAATTGTTCTAAGGGGAAATATGTAGCAAAAGTAGTACTTTCAGTTGGCCCATAAACACTAGTAATTTTTATGTGCGGCAGCAATTGCATAGCACGACGCATATGTGTTACAGAGTGTGCTTCGCCACCAGTGAGCAATTGCTTTATTGGCAACAACAACTCAGGTGTATTATCAATAATCAAATTAAATAAAGCAGTTGTAATAAATAAAATATTTACCTGATTTTCTGCGATAACTTGTCGCAACTTATGTAATGTTATAAATTTTTCAGGGAATAAAACGCATTTAGCGCCGTGCAATAATGCACCCCATAATTCAAAGGTGGTTGCATCAAAACTATTAGACGCCAACTGTAAAAACACCGAATTAGCATCTATGTGTACATAATCTATCCCAAAAAGTAACCGCATTACTCCTTTATGTTTTATCGCTACACCTTTGGGGTTACCAGTAGATCCAGAAGTATAATTCACATATGCTAGATTTTCAGAGCTCATTGCAACTATCGGCGCATGCACAGGGTATTGCTTGCTAGATAATTCTAATTCTTCAGCCCAAAGAACATTAGTGATGTTTGGTAATTGCTGCCTGTATTTTTCTTGGGTTAATAAAATTTGAGCTTTTGAATCTTGAAACATGTAATCGATACGTTCTGCTGGGTATTCTGGATCAATTGGCAAATACGCACCACCAGCCTTTAAAATTGCTAATAAAGCGATAACCATATTGATTGAACGATCTAAACATACCGCTACTAACTCATTTGGCTGCAAACCTAGGCTAAGCAAAAAATGTGCCAACTGATTCGATCTAGTATTTAGTTCGGCGTAAGTTAAGTATTGATCATTATAAATCAAAGCAATGTTATGCGGAGTTTTAGTAGCCTTCTCAACAAATGCCTGTTGGATCGTATGCTTGGTTGGGTATGCTGTATGGGTATTATTCCAACAAAGCAATTTTTTTTCTAAATCCTTATTATCGGCCAAAGACATGGCACAGTGCGTATCTAGAATACTCAATAATTCCGCTTCATTATGGTGGATAAAGAAGTGATCGCCTTTTAATTTATAAAATGCGAACTCTGCTATCGTGTACGAACTCCAAACACACATGCTGTTAGGATAATCAATATGATCATCAATACCACTAATAGCGACAATTGGTACGTGTAATTTAGGATTTGGCGCACCACTCCAAGGTTCAGATAATTCCATGTCAGCGCGCAACGCTGGCTCTAACAACTTGATTATGCTGCGATTGTTCAAAATTTCCAACGGCGTGCCATTCATATTACTTACACGCGCAAAAAATTCTTCTTCTGGTAAATTATACATAAATGGAGTGGGACCAGCGATATGCGGCGCTCTACAACCAGCAATAAATAAACATCTCGGTAGAGTTTTATTTTTGTTTTGCAATAATTTAGTAAATTCATAAATTATTCTAGCACCAAAGCTGTGCCCAAAGAATGCAAAACTTTCCGTTAAATATGGGGTTATTGCATTCTCTAGAGCATCTAGCAACTCAGGCCAAGTAGTAAAATTTGGTTCTTTAATTCTAGAATACCTACCAGGTAATACTAGCGCTACGACTTCAACATACTCTGGTAAAAACTTTTCCCAAGCACGGAACATGTTAGGGTTACCGCCCGCATAAGAAAAACAGAATAATCTTAACTTCGCATTTGATCGCGGCTTAAAATTAATGAACCATTTACTTTCTATACTACTTAGCATGCTATTACCTTATCAAGCTATATGGCATTTTTTACTTCGTTCTAGATCAATAGCTGCTGCTAATGATTTTATACGCGCATCACTGAATAAAACCTCTGGCAATAGTGTTTCTGGGCCAAAAATTTTTTCAACCTGGGATAATAATTTTATGGCAGTTAGAGAGTTTCCTCCCAATTCAAAGAAATCTGAATCAGGAGTAATTTCTGTCGTTTCAAAAATCTCTTGCCATATGCTTATTAATACGTCGGCAGTTGATTGTACGGTTGCTGTCATCTTTAATCTCCTTGTGTACTTGAATTAACTTACGCTAGCATATTCATTCCAAGTACGAGTTTCAAATGCTTTACCAGTGGTTGTATGTGTTGCAATGCGGTTATGGGTATATTTATTTTCACCTGCTACTAACACAGCACCGTACTTATCCAAACTACCAGTACCACCAAACTCTTCTAAAGTGGTTGAATCTGGATAAACCTCCACATAGGTTGGTATGTATCGTGCCGCATACCCTAAACGCATGTTATTGGTTTTACCACTGTGCGGATGCGATGCATGTAATAAAGTAGAAGTAAACATGAAGAACTCACCAGGACGCATAACCATTGAAACAGCCTTAGATTCATCTGGTTTCCAGTCCGGATCAATTTGTAGCTGACGATAATCATATCCAAAGAAACCACGTTTTATACCATCCTTTTCCATTTTGTTAATTGAATTGGCATCGTACGTTAAAGTTTTGTTTTCATCATAAAACATAGTTTTATGTGTTCCTGGAATAAATTGCATACAACCATTTTCAATTGTTGCCTCAGTAAAAGCCGTCCAAACTGTTAAAGCTCCACGAAATGGCGCGTTTTCTGGCCATACGATTTGCTTCTTCTTAGATGCAGTAACATTTGCAAAGCTACCAGCTTGGTGCCAATCGGTACCTTCATCGCCAGGGTATTTAGGAAAGAATTCAGAGCGCCAGCAGAGTAAATCAGGTCCAAAAATACTCGCAATACGATCAACTATTTCTTTACGACAAATATGTTCTGCTAAAAAATCAACATCTAAATGTCGATCGTAATTAGAAATGTTTGTAACCCCAGAAATACCTTGGCCGCCGTAATAAATTGATTTGCGATTGTCTAACAATTGGGCGCGTAAATGCTTCATTCGCTCAACCATTTCTTCTGGTTCATACAATTTGAAAGGTCCGATATATCCGTTTTCATGAAAACTACGAAGTTCATCTTCCGATAGTAAAAAATTTTGATTGTTCTGCATGGTAATTCCTCCTGTTTATTAAAAGTAAAATTATACCAATTTTGGTATATCGTCAATACCTGTTTTGATATTTTTGCAGCAAGAATATAAATATTATTTATCGAACTGAGTAGCGTTGTGGGATTAATGTTGTGACAATAAATGTAAATTGTAATTGGCAGTTAAATTTTTAGTTGCCAAACTACTTACAATTGTTGTTAAAAATGCCATGCTTACCAAAGCAACATAAATTTCTGAAGATATAATTCCCAAATCTAGTGCAATAGAAGCAAACACAATCTCCATTGCGCCTCGGGCATTTAATATAATGCTGAGTAATAACGAGCTTTTGGGCTCTGATCCAGCTAAACGTGCACCAATAAATACCCCTAATATTTTGCTAGTTGTTGCGAGCACAAATAGTGTTACAACCGTACTTAGGTTAAAATTTGCAATAAAATTTACTTTCAAACCAATTGACACAAAAAATAATGGCGCAAAGAAACTGCTAACAAAACTAACCAAAGTTTCTTTGAGACTTTCATGCTGCTGTACCGCCTTGCGTAGCGCCATTCCAGCCAAAAACGCCCCTAAACATGCATGTAAATGTAATTGCTGGCAAACGATGGCAAATACTAAACAAACACAAATCCAAGCAGTAATCGTTATTCGTAGGGTATTTAAAAGTCTTGGGATAATACTAATTGCAGCAATAAAAATAAAACTAATCGATAATAGTGAAGCTAAAGTTGGGGTGTCGTTGGACTTAGTGATTACCCCAAAGCAAATCCACCCTACAATATCAGTTAAAACTGCCGATGCAATTACTATAGTACCTACAGTCGTTGAAATTAACTTCGCATCTTGTAAAATTTTAACGATAACTGGTAATGCAGCAATAGCAAATGCTGTGCCTAAAAATAAAACGCTAACAGCTTCAAGTCCTAGATATGTACCAAAAGCAGCACCTACAGCAAACGGTATCAACATTCCGAACAGCGTTACTAATAAGGTTGTAACTTTGTTATTCCTTAAAGCCAAAAGATCTACTTCAAAACCAGCGACAAACATGGTGAAAATTAAAGCTAACTGAAAGAAGTTATCAATTAATATTGTTGTATTAGTATTAGAAAATACGCTTCCATAAAGGTGCGGGTTAAAATAGCCAAATACTGTCGGGCCTAGAATAATTCCAGCAAGTAATTGGCCAGTTATTTCAGTCAAGTTTATTTTTTTTACCGCTGAACTTAACAACTGGCCTAGTGCAAGCATTATTAACAAAATAAATAAAAAAAGTCCGATTTCATTTTGTATAATTTCTGGCACTTAAATTTCCTAGTTATCATTTGCACCTAACATACCAATTTTGGTATGCAGGATCAAGATATTAAGAAATTTTTGGTTTAGCAGACATACTTTTTGAATCTTTGATATTTATTACTTGGCATCCAACCAACAAACCAAGTAGATCTTCAGGCTTTAGACTGAATACGGCATGTGGTGTACCGGCTGCAGCCCATATCTGAGGCAATTGCATAAGATCTTCATCCAAAAAACATAACATACCTGGTACTGACAATAGCGGCGGAACACCTCCAATTGGAAAACCAGTAACTGTTTGGGTAAATTCAGGATCTGCCTTAACAATTTTTTCACCAAGATGCTGTGCAATTACTTTTTCGTTAACCCTGGTTGGCCCAGATGCAACTACTAACACCGGCCTATTTGTGAGTGCAGTGCGAAATACTAAAGATTTAGCAATTTGCGAAAGCTCACATCCGATTGCTTGAGCTGCTTCTTGAGCAGTATGTGTGCTTTGTGTAAGTTCTTTAACTTCAGATGTAATACGTTTTTCCGCAAGGATTGTTTGTACCTTCGCCGCATTTTCTGATAATTGCGAAAATAAACGTGCCCCAGATAATGGCGGCCGCGATGAAATTATAGTTCTAAACATTTTTTCTCCTTTTTTTAATTGCTTTTATAATACCACAATGCTATTTTCCGGTGTACCAATAATTATATGATTCTGTAGTTTACGCCATGGCGACGAGTATATGAGAAAAAATTATCTAGTTTTACTAGGAAACATCCTCGAATTTTACGACTTCACCCTTTTTGCAGCTTTATTACCTATAATAGCAACTCAATTATTCCCTGCAGAAAACACTATAAATGCTTATACCTACACCTATATTTTCTTAGCAATAGGTTTTTGGTCTCGTCCAGCTGGTGCGGTAATTTTTGGTTACTTAGGCGATCGTTTTTCGCGGCTCTCTGCTTTAACTATATCTATCTTAATGATGACAGTTGCCACTATTATTGTAGGCTTAATACCAACTAATGCCGGTGTGTATTCAATAATAATTTTAGCACTGTGCCGCATGTTACAAGGTTTTAGCTCTGGAGGAGAATATTCTGGAGCAAGTTTAGTTTTAATTGAAGGGCAAAGTACCAATCGCTTTTTTAACGGGGCATGTTTAATTGCTTCTGGCTTAGGCGGAGGCTGTTTAGCATCATTATCTGCCGCTTTAATTAGTACTAGTTATTTCCCAGTAAATGCCTGGCGCTATTTGTTTGTGCTTGCTGGCTGTCTTGGCTTATTTGCTATCTGGGCGCAAGTAACTACTCTAAAAAAATCTAATAATTTTATTAAACAAGAACAACATAATACAGTTGCATGGAAAGAGCTTTTCAAAAATTATAAAATCGGCATGTATTGTACTATTAGTTTTAGTAGTATTAGCGCCTTTTTGTTCGTTATATCTCACTTCTTAAATACTTATCTTGCTGCAACAATGTCTTATACTAAAACCTCGCTATTACTGATTACCGCAGGTATAAATATTTTTTGTGCGATAATGTTGGTTATTTTTGGATATTTAGCTAAACGATATAACCCGCATAATATGATGCGCATTGGATTAATTGCATTATTAGCACTAATTGTGCCCTTCTTTACTATTGTATATAACGGTAACTTGTATAATTTTGTTGCTATAGAAATTTTGATGGTGGTCTTTATCGCTATGTTTTACGCACCATGCCCAGCTATTGAAGCAGCTTTATTTCCATATGAAGTTCGCTATCGGGGCGTGGCCTTAGGTAATTGCATCGGCCTTGCAATTGCAGGTTCATGCTCATATATAAGCGCAAAGTTAATCGCTTGGACCAATTTAAACTGGTCGCCAGTATTTTACTTGTTAGTTCTTGGGATATGTGCATTAAGTGGGGTTTATCTAGCCAAGAAAAAATATAGAGAGCAGTTAGGGCAGGAAGAAAATATAGCTTTTTACTCTAACCTAAGAACTGCTACTAGTAACTAATTCCTTGCGATTGCGTACTTAATTACTGTAGAATCAAATTTTTGATATTGCGGATAACTTCAACTCAAGTATGTTAGTTTACAAATTTACATCCAATATCTTCAGAATCACTTCACCAGCCACTTTGTGTTTGGCCATTGCGTTATTATTAACCTTACCTTTGTTCGCCTAGAGAAGGTTATTACAACCGCGCTACTCTAGGCGTCTAGAGAGCGGTTGTAATATAGTCATCGTCATTTAGATTTAAGCTACACTTTCAAAATTAACGAGTTAAGGATTATTATGAATACCGTTGCTAGACCAAATACTATGTCAATTCCACGCACTATTGCGTGGGCGATGTGGACCGTTGGTGCCTTTTTCTATGCTTATCAATACATTTTGCGTGTTATGCCAAGCATCATCATGAACGATATAATGCAGCAATTTAGCATTGATGTTACTACCTTCGGGCAATTTTCAGGAGTGTATTATATTGGTTACGCACTAATGCATGTTCCACTGGGTATATTATTAGATCGCTATGGGCCTAAAAGTATAATGCCAATTTGTGCATTAATTACAGTCATTGGATTATTACCAATTATTTTTGCAGACTATTGGCTATATCCATTAATTGGTAGATTTTTAATCGGTATGGGTTCATCGGCAGCTATATTGAGTACTTTTAAAATTATTAGAATTTCATTTAAGGAAGAGCAATTCACTCGGATGTTAAGTTTTGCAGTAACAATAGGATTAATTGGCGCCATATATGGTGGCGGCCCAGTAAATTATATGTGTGACACACTGGGATATAAAACCGTTACTGAGATTTTATGTATCCTTGGAATTGTTCTGGCAGTTGGAGCTTATTTACTTGTGCCGAATATCGAAGTTGAAGCATCTTCAGGAATACTTACGGACATCAAAGAAGTTTTTACTTCTCGTCAAGTTTTATCTGTGTGTTTTCTTGCCGGTTTAATGGTTGGTCCATTAGAGGGTTTTGCAGATGTATGGGGTAAAGAATTTTTACAAAAGGTTTATGGTTTTAATAGTAGTATTGCTGCGAGTTTACCATCTACGATGTTTGTCGGAATGTGCTTTGGTGGGCCGCTGTTGAGTTTAATTGCCAGTAAAACAAAAAGTGATTTAGTTACCATTTTTGGTGCTGGTATTATTATGACCATCAGCTTTGCATTATTATTAACTGGTACTTTAAGTGCAACCAGCATTAGTGTCTTATTTACAGTAGTAGGAATTTGCTGTGCCTACCAAATAATTGCAATATATAAAGCATCTACTTATGTGCGTGAAGGGATCGTTGGCTTAACTACCGCAGTAGCAAACATGATAATCATGATTTTTGGTTATTTTTTCCATTCAGCAATTGGATTTATTTTAAAATTGTGCAATGGATTTGAATCTGCCTTAGCATATAAGTATGCAATATCTATCATTCCAATCACATTATGTATTGGCGCTTTAGGTTTTATGTGGATATATCGTAAAGAAACCCAAGGATCTAATTTAATTATGAATGAAACACTTGCTGGATGAATCAGAGGTATAGTCTAAGCCATTTGGATAAGGCCGCGACTATACCTAAACCCGAGCCCTAGGTGTTGCATCCGGAAGTTGCCAACTCATTCCCAAGCCAGATCCAAAACTGATTTGAGAAATATTCACAGGGTGCGTTAAAACTAAGCCGCTAGTGCTATCTAATACTTCTTGCTTAAGACGTGCAAATTCGTTTTTATTTTGCGACAAATCATACTTAATTTTTGGATGTAAATAATTATATATGTTATTTTTGAGCAGCTTAAGTAATGCCAATATTTCTGCTTTCTTATGCGAAGGCTCCAAGTAATTAACGTCAAACTCTATACGATTTATAAACGCTTGTTGTTCAATAATCGCGCTGCGTGCTTTTCTGTGATTAACTTAAAATTTGCAGTATGTTCTAAATAAACTTTAGCATCAAACACACTAACAGCCTCAACATCACGCGCAAGTTGTAACAACATGTCATTATATTCATCATAGGAACTAGTGACATTTCCTAAATATGCCCTACGTAAATATGAATTTACTTTTTCAAATTGCTTTGACTCGTATAGAAATTTTAAACCTTGCATTCCCTGAGGTAAACTTGCACATAATACATTTAGCAAATGTTTTGCACCTTTAACATAATGAATATTATTTTCAAATTGTGCAGCGCGATTTACTATTTCCCAAGCAAGCCATAAATTTCGAGAGTCAACCGCGGCATCAAATTGATCGCAAACAGCCAAGATCTGATCTGCGTTACTATACAATTCATCCTTTGCCTGATTTACATCAGGTCGAAAATTTGAAAAAATTGCCGCCAAATAAACGCCAGGGTTTTTTTGATAACGTTGCAGATATGCCTTATCTCTTTGTTGCAAATATGCATTCTGCTCTGCTTCTTCTTCGGCCTTGATTTTATTTGTAGTTTCCTGAATTTGCATATGTAATACATGAATTTGATCATCAATATGCTGCTTTGCTCTTTTAAGATATATAAGCATTTTTTGTAAATCTTCTGAAGCTAATTTTACAATATCTATCGCCTTTAATCTTACAAAATCAGCCCTTGATAAAGAATCTTTACCTTTCATAATGGGCTCTGGTCCCAGAGCAATAGATTCCATCCAACGAAAACTTCTAGTCTCTAAACGACTTTGAATGCCCGCTATTTCAGCCTCAAGTTCAAGCCGATCTTGTTGTAAACCACTAATAGTTGCATGCAAATTGGTAATGAGTAGCTCATTGCTTTGTTTAGTATTTTTAGCTGAAGTTTGTTCCCGACTTCAGCGCCCGCACTACATGGGCTCCTCCAAACAAGCTACAGTAATCCCCCTTTCAATGTTAAACGCCTCATAAATTAGTTGAGCATCCTC
>JAGVLG010000071.1 GCA_020054325.1 Gammaproteobacteria bacterium | reverse complement strand
CTTGCTGGTCGCGGGGATATTAGCCTTAGATGTGCGTACAGCCAATTGGCCGCTTGCCAGCAAGAGGGACAAAGGTGAAATTTGTGGGGATCCCTCAGTTTATATACACTTATTCACTTGGTAATCATGTGGATAAGTTGCTAATAAGTTGTTAGGGACCTTGTCTAGTAATGGCTGGAATAAATGTTCAAAATTTGAACAAATTGAGGCTGGCTATTTATATTCTCATAAGCTCTATTACTGCAAATGGCAAAAATGCTGTTTACAGTATCAAATAATCCTCAGTTTACATTACTGCAAATGGCAAAAATGCTGTTTGCAGTAATGATAGGATTCAAATATACTTTTGCTGTAGCTAGCAAAAGAATGAATGATAGTAACTTTCGGAGAAGAAAAAATGACCGGTAAAAGGCCTAAATTTATTGGTAGAAGGGCCGAATTAGATGATCTTAAAAGATTTTTACGCAAAAAAACTGCCTCCATGATAGTAGTACGTGGGCGGCGGCGCATTGGTAAAAGCAGATTGATTGAAGAGTTTGCGAAAGGAATGGATTTTTATTCTTTTAATGGCCTAGCTCCTACTAACAAGACAACCGCGCAAATGCAAAGAGATATATTCGCAAAACAATTGCATGATAAAACAGGGTTACCGATTATTAAAACTGAGGATTGGACAGATCTATTTACTTTATTGTATGAAAAAATTAAATCAGGGAGGGTGGTTCTATTATTTGATGAAATATCCTGGATGGGGTCTATAGATCCGAATTTTTTGGGAAAAATAAAAGATGCATGGGATTTGCTGTTTAAAAAAAATCCAGAATTGATTTTTGTAATTTGTGGTTCGGCTTCTAGTTGGATTGAAGAAAATATATTAAGTAATACCGGATTTTTAGGTAGGATTTCTTATACTTTGACTCTTGAGGAACTGCCACTTAAAGATTGCGTAGAATTTTGGGGTGAGCAAGGTCGCCATATTTCAGCTTATGAAAAATTTAAATTGCTATCAGTTACCGGGGGGGTCCCAAAATATTTAGAAGAAATTGATCCGGGTCTTAGCGCTGAAGATAACATTAGGTTATTGTGTTTTAAAAAGGGTGGTATTCTAGTTGATGAATTCGATAGAATTTTTTCAACTACATTTAAGCGGCGTTCTTTAATATACAAAAAACTCGTGCAATCTTTAGTTTATGGTGCTAAAGAAAGTATTGATATTAGCAGGGAAATAGATACGCCTATTTCAGGAGTATTTTCGGATTACTTACAAGAGCTGGTTTTAGCCGGTTTTGTTAAACGTGAATATGTATGGGATTTTAAGACCGGAAATGATTCGAAATTAAGTAAATATCGACTGACAGATAATTATCTGCGATTTTATTTACGCTATATTCAAAAAAATAAGAGTAAAATTGAGAGAGGGGTGTTTTCTTATAAATCTATTGGCGATTTACCAGAGTGGCGTACGATTATGGGTTTACAGTTTGAGAATTTAGTATTGAATAATCGTCTTTATATTTTTCAAGAACTAAATTTGTCAAATCATGAAATAGTAAATGACAACGCGTTTTTTCAACATGCAACAACTAAAATGCGTGGTTGCCAGATAGATTATCTGATACAAACCAAGCACAACACGCTATACATCTGCGAAATAAAGTTTTCTAAGAATAAAATTGGTCTAGAAGTAATTGACGAGGTAAAGCAAAAGATTAACCGCTTAATGCGACCCAAGGGAATGTCGTGCCGCCCAGTGTTGATTCACGTCAATGGGATTACTGAAGAGCTACATGAAAGCGATTACTTTTCTAATATAATTGATATGAACAAGCTGCTCGCGGCGCACGATTCCAAAGAGCATTATTGATTGGATTTGAGCTCAATTGCAGTAGTACAGATTATGCATTATAGTTAATACCATTATGGCGCCGTTGCCACATGCGCATAACCTCCAGATAGACTAGGCGCTAGCTGTGTACTGTCTTGCCTCTGCCGACTTACAATATGCATTTCTGTTCCATCTTGAATTCTTGGAGACTTACAAGCTCTATAAGCATGTAACATTGATCGCTTTAAAAACGGCTCTGCAAAATCTAAAGCAACTCCACAAACGGCAACCGATGTTACAATTGCTGGAATGGCGCATGATGCGGTAATTACGTTGGCATTACTAACATCTAATGGGTTACGTTGTTCGAATTTTTCAAGAGGCGGTACTGCAAAAAAATCTTCAAGCTTTATTGTGAAAAAGATTCCTAGTATTAGCCCGAATATTTGCCCTATGGCTAACATCAAATTATTTTGTTTCTTTTCTATTCTTATACCATGCTGATGTGCTAAGTAAGCTAAGATAAAATATGCGATAATAGCCTCTAAAGTTACCGCAGCAGCTATGGCTTCTTCACCATTATGATATTTAGGATTTACCGGATATTTTGGCAAGCAAAAATCAATTATCTGGTTACACGTGTCATTACAGTTTTTAGTAAATTTCTCACAGGCCCTTATAGCATCCCCATGCGATGGTTCAGTTGCTTCTATTAAACAGGGGTTTAAGGTTTCGGAACATATGTTTAAACATTCATGAACAATGTTGTGTAACTGAGCACAGAGTACGGAGCCATTATTAGGCATTATAAACTTCCCCTATTTTGTTATTTGTTGTTTCGCTCGTCGGCTTCGGCCGTCTTCCTTTAGGTTTAAAATTGCTTACGATCTATAATACTATCTTATAGAGTTATTTACTGCAAATTTGATACTGCTGCAGGTAACTTAGATAAAGTGCTATGAAAATCTCCTAATGCAAATTCAACATAAACCTTATTATTTGCTCCTGCTAAGCCCCTTGCAGTTCCTACTGTTAATGAAAATGGAATGTCATATCCAACAATAAAGCGCGTCGTAAAATCGGCTCCAATATAATTCTGGCGCTGTTTGCCATTGCTTTCTGGAGTAGAGCTATATGTGGTAGCTGTAAATAAAGAACCCCAAAATTGGTTTATACCAATTGGCAAATAATTCAAGCCACGATCGACATACAACAATGGAAATTGCCAGTTTGCTTGTGCGATCTCGTTGTGTGCCGCAACGATTAATGGCAACTGATAGGTATAGTTCTGTTTATTATGATCCTGATAGTATTGATTAAAATTTTTTTCATATGTTCTTAAATATTCCAACTTTAATATATTCGTGCCAGATAACGGAATATATTCGTTCCATTTGAAATAATACAAAGGCGATGTAGGAATACTGCTTCTTATACTTTGTTGGTTATTGGCAGAAAAAATAATCTTTCTACCAAATGATGGTTGTCCATAACCACCAATTTTTATGACTGAGCTGTTGTATACTAGATCTATTCCATATTCACTAACGTAATTATTCAGTAAAA
Source organism: Gammaproteobacteria bacterium (assembly GCA_020054325.1). Taxonomy (GTDB): domain Bacteria; phylum Pseudomonadota; class Gammaproteobacteria; order UBA6186; family Azoamicaceae; genus JAGVLG01. Next base: position 2,434 of record JAGVLG010000071.1, on the reverse strand, counting down.
CATATGGTGTTATATTCACGCGATGCTCGAAGCTATTAATAATTGGAATATATAAGCTTGTAACTATAGATCGATTATCATTCTGTAGCCTAATGCCAGAAACAAACAGTCTAGAGTTATAGTTATAATTAACAAGCAAACCTAATCCAGTGGATTGGTAACCAATAGAATAATGATGTACGTCTAATGCATCTTCTGAGCCAATCAGAAACGGCCACCAAGAACGTGGCTTTAAAGTATTCCATGGTGAATATTTTTTGTTTTTATTGGGGCATTTTTCTTTATTAGGTGCTGGAGAGTATGCTTCGAATTTTGTTGTACCTTCTGCTACTGGAGCAGGTGATTTAATTTCAAACAAATTATAGCCATTTGCTTGGTACTGGTAATAATAAACATGATCGTTACTTTGTTGGTAAGGACGGACTGCGCCACCTAAGACATTAGTGATGCGTTTAATTAAGCCAGTGCTTAAATCAAGCTCGCGGATGTTGAATACTTTATTATGATCCGAACTAAACAATACTTTTTTGCCATCAACTGAATAAACCGGATCTGTGGCGATATCTGCACCATCAGTTAAAAAACGCCACTCCCTAGTTTGTTCATTATATTCTGCAAGCCTGATCCCTTGGTATGGAATGTATATTGATACAACTACTTTATCTTCAGTTGGAGAACAATCAATATAGGAAATGTGTTCAACATTTTTGCCTTCCCATAATACTTCTAGTATTTCTGCTTGCAGACTTAGTTTTACTAAGCGCCATTTGTTATCTATGTATTGTGTTGCGATTAAATATTCACCGCTTCGATGCCAAGATACGGTATTAAATCTTTTACCACAGCTGAGTCTTTTAACACGTTTGCCATTAAGATCCATAATATACAAATCGTAAAATATATTATCTTTGTCGTCGCGATCGGCTTTGGTAAATGCAATTCCGCGTTGCGCATGTACCGCAAAATTAATTTCTAGTGGAGATTTGCTCGTGTATATCGTTTTGTGTTGGCCATTCGGAGTTTTAACAGAGATAGATTGTAAACCATACAGCGGATTGCCACTGTAAAAAATTCGTCCATCTGGCAAGCCTTTAACCATGCTGATAAAACCACCTTTGGTCTGTAAAGCAGAGCCTTGTACAATCCCATTATCATTAATATGCTGCAGCTGTGAACCAAACTTTTGAAGTAGATATTGTTTATAATCACCCCATAAATCTACAATATTTTTCCCTGTTACACATTTAATACTCTTATTAATATTGTAAGGAATTATATGGCCACTTAATTCGTGGATAATTTTAGAAATCGCTTCTTCGCCGTATGTATGCTCAATAAACTCCATGAAATAGTAGCCATAGAGATACATTCTATCAAGTGGCCAGCGATTAGTTTCTGTTAAATTGAGTGTATCTAAAGACTTAATGCCATTTTGTACTTCCATACGCATGTGCATTGGGTAAGCACTACTATTGCCACGTCCCGATTTACCGTGATACCTACTTTCTTGATAAACTGCAAAACCCTCAATGAACCATAAAGGCGCAAAGTTTTCTGGAACTGTTAGCCAGTAAGAAAGCAACATAGGTGGATAAGGCACCCCAAAAATATCACGCACATCTTCAGGAAAATCTTTTATTTGGGTTAATTGTAGGATGTGTGCGTATTCGTGTAACACTAAACCCCAAAGGTATTCCTCATGCGTGATGAGACCATTACTGGGGTGTAAATTTGGGTAAGCATAGATAAAAATTCTATTATATGGCCCAACCCAGGCGTAACCGTTTAAAGTATCTAGATTATTATTTACGACTAGTTCAGTTTTGCAGCGCGGTGCTGCCCAACCTAGCTTGCTAGTTAAACTCTTATGTACATCTTCTGCAATAACAACGAGTAAATCTGCAGTTTCTTGCTCTGCAGTATGGTAATGGATGTTAAAATGCTCAGTTTCTATGGTCTTCCAGCCTAACGACATGTCGGTATAGGTAGCAAAAGTACAAGAGCTAAAGGCAAAAAAACATACAAAAAATGCAATTTTAAGAATTTTCATACTTCTTACTTGTTATAATAAAGGCGCCATCATAACGATAATGGCTGGCTAGATCAAGTTTTAATTATCAATCCTGCTTAGATCTTATATACACTTTTTCGCTTAGCAAGCATGTGGATAAGTTGCTGATAACTTGTTAGCGAGGTTGTGTCGCAAGGTCTGCAAGTTTTGTTCAAAATTTGAACAAGTGAAATCCGCAAGACTAATTATTCAACTATATAGTAAGCACCCCATCCATAATATTCGCCAACCAATAATGCAAAAAAGGATATTAAATTGTTAGGCGCTGAGCGTTTATTAATTTTAATTCTTCATCCTTACATCCAAGGCTATATTCACAACACTCCTATCGGCAATTGTAGAATATTTTCTGTGAGCCAAAAT
>JAGVLG010000099.1 GCA_020054325.1 Gammaproteobacteria bacterium | reverse complement strand
GTTAAGAAAGTTGCAGATGAGATTGACGGCATAGGGATTGGCTGTGATGTAACTAGTGAAGAAAGTGTACTGAAAGCGATTGCAGAAATTAAAAGCAAACTTGGCGTGCCACGAATTTGTGTTAATTTTGCTGGAATTTTAGGTGGGGGTAAAATTGTAGGACGTAAAGGACCACACGATCTAGAAGAGTTTCGAAAGGTAATCAATGTCAATTTGATAGGCACATTTAATGTAATGCGGTTAGCAATTGCCGAAATGGTGAATTTAGAGCCATTTCCAGATACATTAGAAAGGGGTGTAGTAATTAACACTTCTTCTATATGTGCCTATGAAGGCCAAATAGGCCAGGTAGCATATAGCGCCTCTAAGGGTGGTGTTGCTGGAATGACTTTACCTGTGGCGCGTGATATGGCCGAATATGGGATACGAGTTGTTGCAATGGCTCCAGGTACCTTTGAAACTCCAATGATTGCTGCCGCTACAGAAAAAGTGCGAGAAGGGATGCTGGCAGGCACCGTGTTTCCACATCGCTTTGGCAAACCAATAGAAATGGGAATGTTTGTAGCGCATATAATCAATAACCCAATGTTAAATGGTGATGTATTACGTATTGATGGTGCAATGCGTATGCCACCAAAGTAACATTATAATCTTTTCATAACATAAGATCCCGGCGCATCTTCAATAACTGAGGATGCCGGGATTTGTCTTGCTGGAATTTGGGTTTGATCATGCTGTATCAACCAATCTCGCCAATGCGGCCACCAGGATCCGTTGGCCTTTGTTGCTGTTGCTAACCATTCGCTAGATTTTTTTTGATAATCGTTAGCTTTGCTGAAATGCGTGTTTACTTTGTGATTATATTTGGTATCACCAGGAGGGTTTAGCACGCCCCTAACATGTCCTGATTCTGTTAACACAAATTCCACTGGACCAGATAAATTATGTAATCCTTTGTAGATCGATTTCCACAAAGTTATGTGGTCTACTTCAGAGCTCAAGAAAAATGCGGGAGTATCAATTTTTCCTAGATCAATCGGTGTATCAGATAAGACTATTTTACCGGGTTTACATAAATTATTATGTAAATACATGTTATGAAGATAAAAGGAATACATTTTATAGGGTAAGTTTGCCGAGTCTGCATTCCAATATAAAATATCAAACGGCTTGGTATCTTTTCCGAGTAAATAGCTATTAACAAAGTATGGCCATACTAAATCGTCAGGGCGTAAGAGATTGAACGTCATATCTAATAAATGACCATTCAAATAACCGTGGTCTTGCATTAACTTATCTAAGGCTTTCAATTGCGGTTCATCAATGAAAGCTCCAATTTCACCGGGATCAGAGAAATCTAATAGGGACATTAAAAAAGTTGCGCTAAGCGCGCGATTATCACCTTTTTGTCGCATATAAGCTAAAGTGCAACCTAATAACGTTCCACCGATACAATAACCAACCATATGAACTTTTTTGACATTTAATTTTTTCGTAATCACATCTAACGCAGCTAGTGGCCCTTCTTGCATGTAATCTTCAAATTTCTTGTCAGCTAAGTTCGCATCAGGATTTTTCCAAGAGATAATACATACCGTAAATCCTTGTTCTACTAACCATTTTACTAAAGAATTCTTCGGAGATAAATCTAGTACGTAGTATTTGTTTATCCAAGGCGGGGTTATTAAGATTGGTGTAGTATAAACATTTGGAGTACTTGGTTGGTATTGTATTAGCTGTATTAGATCGTTTTGATAAATTACCTTGCCAGGAGTTACAGCTAAATTCTTCCCTACTTTAAAGGCACGTAAATCAGTCATCCTTACGTTGAGCTGACCATTGTTCTCTACTAAATCATCTAAATAGTTTCTTAAGCCTCGAATTAAGTTTGTGCCACTTGAATCAATAATTGATTCCATCACCTCTGGGTTAGTCCAAATTGAGTTTGTGGGTGCTAGCATGCTTAAGAAATTGTTTGCATAAAAATGCAATTGTTCTCGGGTTTTGTGATTAATACCTTCAATGGATTGGATCCATTTAAATGTGATCGCTTTATTTAATTCATAAATTTTTCTTAAGAAAATTAAATTAGGGTTGTCATGCCAGGCACGATGTGCAAATTGTGGTTGCATTGGAGCATTTGACTTCATGTTATATTCAGTCGTTTTAATACTGTTGATTAAATTTAGATACTCAGAATAAATCAGGGATAATTCAGCGCCATATTCTTGTTGTAGTTCATACAGGCGTTCAGGTTGGATACTTTCACTGGTTAACACTTTTAAGAGTAATTGAAATCCATGAGTGCTTTGTAATAGTTCGGTAGGCACTAATTTTGGAAATTTACTTCTATAAATATCTGCAAGCTGTAGTAATAGCTGGTGTATCTCAACCAAAGATTGTTGTAGGTTAACAAATTCAGGAGTTGAATTCTGTTCTTGGAGCGGTTTTGCAGTAGCCATAAATGTGCCTCAATTTAATTTTTAGAATAATATGCACTCTTGAATTATAATTATAGCAATTATAAATTTAATAAGGTAAAAAAATGAAAAATAAGGTGGCATTGGTAACTGGTGGTATGGGAGGTATTGGTAGTCATATTGCGCGTTATTTAGCAGATCATGGCGCAGTGGTTGCTGTAACCTACTTCAAAAATGGTGATCACAGTGCTGCAGAAGCATGGTTGCGAGAGCAAAAATCGCAAGGTTATGATTTTAAAATATATTATGCAGATTTAACGGATTTTGACGCAACTGAGCAATTAATTGCAAAAATCGTTGCTGATCTCGGATCATTAGATATATTAGTCAATAACGCGGGGATCACTGCAGATGCGACACTAGTAAAAATGACCCCAGAGCATTGGCATAAGGTCATAGATAATAATTTACATTCTATATTCAATGTTACTCGCAATGCTTTAAAACCGATGTTAGATAAGAAATATGGGCGAATAATCAACATATCATCCATTAATGGCCAGAAGGGTCAATTTGGACAAACAAACTATTGTGCATCAAAGGCAGGCATACACGGTTTTACCAAGGCATTGGCTTATGAAGTCGCTAAGAAGGGTGTGACTGTTAATACTGTATCTCCTGGGTATGTAAAAACTTCAATGGTTGAAAAAGTAGATGAAGCAATACTACAAGATATAATCAAGCAAATCCCAGTGGGTCGTTTAGCCGAACCAGCCGAAGTGGCTAGGGCAGTGGCTTTTCTAGCATCAGAAGACTCTGGGTATATTACAGGCTCAAACTTTTCTATAAATGGCGGTCAGCATATGTATTAGTAATGTGGTGTGGAGTCATCTAATGCGAATTGTGTTTTATATACTGCTTCCTTAGCTTTCAAGATGGCAAGCTGCGTTTCAACATCTAAGTTGCTGTAAGTCCATTTGTGCGGTTTATTTTCATAGGTCTTACCTTCTGTTGCTGGGATATAATAATCATCCCACGCTACTTTGGCGGTTTCAGATAGAGTTGCTATCGCATACGCGAACGCATTCCAAGCAATTTGATACTTTAATGCCATGTGTTTATAGCTTCTTAATGATTGACTATGATATGTCATGCCGCGTTTAGCATTGTAAAACGCTTCGTATGCAGCATCGCCAAGAATACTGTAGTCATACTTGTGGTCGTGTTGTAGGGCATGATCAATTTCTGATTTTTTCATAATTTACGTTGCCTTTTTTTTAGTATCGGCATTTTTTTAAAAGTATGAAGTTACTCATACAAAATAGGTTCAAAGTGGTTCAGTTATGGCTTCTTCAGTTGCATCTGCTTTGTGACCTATAACATGTTTGTTCAGTAGGAATGCAAGGGGTATTATACATATAAAGATAATAGCCATAAGATAAAAGCTGTTTACAAAGCCTTGCATCTGTGCCTGTAGCAATAATTCTTTAGCTAGTATTGGTCCTGAAATTGGATCAACGTATGTGATATCTAAATTTTCTAAATATTTATTCACAGCAGGGTTATATGGGTTTAAATGTGTAACCGATTCTTGCCAATGTTTATCTGAATTTCTGGTAAAATACGTAACAATTATCGCGATCCCAATACTGCCACCTAAAACTCGCATTAGATTAAAAATTGCATTTGATTGATGTACCAATTCCTTTGGCATAGTTGCAATACTTTGCAAACCGAGTGGTGCAAAAATACAGCCTAATCCCATTCCCTGGAATATAAATGGAAAAATAAGCCAGAAGTTACTGGATTGCGGGTTCAAGGTAGCCCCAGCTATTGCGGCACTAATAATTACAAATAGCAATCCAAGTGTTACTAAGGTTCTGGCAGGAACTTTATTTATTAGGCGTGAAATAAATATCATAGTTATGAAACTTGCGACAGCTCTTGGCATCATAGTAATACCTATTTCTAGCGCAGGATAGCTGTAAACTAAGGTCATCATTAGGGGTTGCAATATTAGAGTTCCAAACAAGCCTAAGCCGACAAAAAGCATTAAAATACAAGAAATGGCAAAGTTTCGATCTTTGAATATTTGTAACTTAACTATAGGTTCAGGAGACTGGAATAAAGAATGATAAATGAAAGCACATATGCCAAACACTGAAATTATTGAGGAGTACCATATTATACTAGACTCGAACCAATCTTCGGTATTACCGCGATCTAACACTAATTGAAAGCAACCAACCCCCAACGCAAGTAATAAAATGCCAGTCCAATCTACATAGATATTTTTGCTAGGGGTTTTTTCTAGTACACGCCAAGCAATTATGCTTGCAAAAATCCCAGTTGGTACGTTAATAAAGAAAATCCAACGCCAGTTTAATTGATCGATAATAAAGCCCCCAAGTGTTGGGCCAACTACCGGTCCAATTATAATTCCCATGGTCCATATAGTCATAGCTTTGCCAAGTTCTTCTTTAGGATAAGCGTGATACATTATAGTTTGCGATAATGGCAATAGGCCAGCGCCAAATGTTCCCTGTAAAATTCTTGCGATAACCATCATTTCTAGATTTGTTGCCGTGCCGCATAGGGCAGAAGCGATAGTAAAACCGATAATACAGAATATAAAGTAATTTTTTAGACCAAACTTTTCAGATAAAAACCCAGTTAATGGTACAAAAATCGCAGTCGCAACCATGTAGCTTGTTAATACCCAGGAAATTTGATCTGGTGTTGCTGCCAATGCACCTTGCATATCAGGTAAGGCGACATTGACGATGGTCATATCGAGCACTTCCATAACAGAGGAGCTAATAGCTGTTACAGTAATTAATAATTTCTTGTTATCAGACATAGCCTAATTATAGATAAGTCTGGTCTGGTAGATTCTATAGCCTAAATACAGATGGCTTGCACTCATAGAGTCTATACTGAACAAGTACTTAGCGACATTTTAGTGTTATATGGTGAGTCAAAAGTGTTACAAGTTAAAATAATAAAAACACAAACCTTTTTTATTAAAAACTTTACTTATTTAGTGTTTGATGATCAAACTCAGCATGCGTTGCTGGTAGATCCTGCCTGGGATATGCAAGCGTACGATTCTGCATTAACAGAAAACAATTTAATGCTGGCCGGAATTTTAATAACACATCACCATATGGATCATACAGATCTTGCTGGAAAATTAGCAAAAAAATACAACTGTCCGGCTTACATGTCACAATCGGAGGCACAATATTATAATTTCAGTTGTTATAATTTAGAGCTTATTCCAGATAATGTTGAATCTTTGTCAATTGCTGGAATAAAGGTAGGCGTATTTTTAACGCCAGGGCATACATACGGCGGGGCATGCTATTTAATTGGGAATTACTTGTTTACTGGAGATACCCTGTTTATGGAGGGTTGTGGGATGTGTAATATTCCTGGGGGTGATGCGCGGCGTATGTTTCATTCATTACAAAAGTTAAAAAAACACATATCGGATGATGTGATTATTTATCCAGGACATCAATATCAACGCAAAATTGGTAAAACTTTTGCTGATGTTAAAGCCAGTAATGTGTACCTTAATTTCAAAACTGAAGAAGAACTTGTAAAATTCAGAATGCGTAAAGGACAAAAAGGGTTATTAGACTTTACATAATAGTACATTCCAAAACTATACTTTATTGATACTCGAATTGTTTTTTGAGCAAATTTTTGTATAAACAACCAGCTGGATGAAACAATAGTGCATCAAGACTCTTTGCAAAATAAAGTGGTAGTTATAACCGGGGCAGCTGGGGAAATCGGTACAGCTATCGGGCATAAATATTTGCGGACTGGGGCAATATTAATTTTGACAGGACGCACTTTTTCAAAATTAGAGGTGTTAAAGCAAAGTTTCATTAATAATAATCCTGAACTTCAATCGCGTTTATTTATTTATGCGATGGATAATTCAAAACCTGAAAGTGTTTCGCGAATTGCTCTTGAAATAAAACAATCCTTTCATGGCGTTGATGTGTTAATTAACAACGCTGGCTCAGCTGGTCCAAAACAAATGATCTCTGATTTGCCGTTTAGAGAGCAGGATTTAAGAACGGATAATGAAACTGTAGTAGATGCTATTGGTTCGCTTTTATTAGGACCATGGCTAGTTACTAAGGCCTTTATGCCGTATTTAAATGCTAACGCAAGTGTGATTAACATCTCTACTATTTTTTCAAAAACTGCTTATTTTGGCAGAGCTGCTTATGTTGTACCAAAGGCTGCTCTTAATGCAGTATCGAAACAAATGGCAGTTGAATTAGGCAAGGATATCAGAAATATCCGCGTTAATACGATATACCCTGGCCCAGTTGATAGTGATAGGATCCAAAACGTATTTAAAGCTATGGATAAATTGCAACAAGTTATTGAAGGTACTACCTACAAAGAATATACTTCTAAAATGCTGTTACAACAGGAGCCTCTGTTAATTTCTAAAAACAATATTGCAGACACAGCGTTATTTCTCGGCGGTGAATCAGGCGCAGGATTTACAGGACACTCTTTCGAAGTTACGCATGGTATGCAGATAGAAAGTGCTAACACTATTTTAGTTTCGCCACCAAGAATGCATAACATTACAATGGGCAATGAAAGTGTTCTTATAATTGGTATAGAAGAAAAATCTGATTTTGCTAAAAAAGTGTATAGTAACCCTGTGTTTAAAGAAGCAGAAGTTTTCTATAATTCAATGCCGAATAATATGACACCAGATGTGTGCTTGGTGTTAACTCCAAATGGCTTGAAGAGATATGGCGAAGCAGTGCTCTCCGTGCCAGAGTCAAGCATTATTGCATTTTGTAATAAAGAAATTTTAAGAATTCTAGAGGTTGCCAAAGAAATCGAATCACTAAGTAAGGATAAACCGCCGAAAGTAATTTTCTTATCCAATGCAGCAAACAATAGCATCTACGATGAGATCTTAAATACAGCCATAGAACAATTAATTCGAGTTTGGCGTCAAGAAAGGCAGCATAAAGCAACACTAAAAAATGCAAATCAAGCAGGTAATATCTGTCATTTAATTAGCCAATATGGATCTGAGGAAGATAGTCAGGCAACATTAGATACCATAGCATGGTTGGCTACAGCTAAAAATCCACCTTCAGCAATTAATATTGAGCTTGAACCTAGCCAGCTAAACCGTTTACCAGCTATGATTAGCGCATTTACTGGCTTGCATAACGATAAAGTAGCGTTAGTAACAGGGGCTAGTGAAGGCATTGGTGCCGAAATTGCAAAATTATTACTCCTGTCTGGGGCTAAAGTTGCCATAGCAGCACGGGACTCACTCAAGTTGAACTTACTTAAGCAAACATTAATTCAAGAGCTAGAAGCTGAAGGGTTTAATCACCCTGAGAATCGGATATTGATTATTAGTAACGCAGACATTGGAGCAGCTGAGGTTCCACAGCTAATAGTAAATGAAGTTTTGGAAAAATTTGGCAGGATCGATTACTTGATAAATAATGCCGGTATTGCAGGGGCAGAAGAAATGGTGGTTGATATGGAGCTTGACACTTGGGAGCGCACCCTAAAAGCCAACCTGATATCGAACTACGAACTACTAATGCTGACACAAGAACAAATGCGACAGCGAAAGTATGGGCACATACTGAATATAAGTTCGCATTTTGGTGGGGTACGGCATACTACTGTAGTGTACCCTAATCGAGCAGACTATGCGTTAAGTAAAACTGGGCAGCGCATCTTAGCAGAGACTTTAGCAGAATACCTAGGACCGGAAATACAAATTAACGCGATTGCTCCAGGCCCAGTGGAAGGAGCACGGATTAGAGGTGGTAATGGTAGAGAAGGATTATATCAAAAACGCGCTAGACTAATACTTGAAAATAAACGACTGGAGTTAGTGTATGAATATTTATTGAAGAATTTTAGTAAATATCCTCTAATACCAACAGAGATGTTATACAAATTGGCAGTAAATAAAATTGCTGAGTTGCGTAATGATAATGACTTTAAAGAACTTATTACAAAGATTGATGCCGCCCCAGCAGCATCTTCTTCAGAATACATCTTAACGTCTGATTTGGCACATAAATTATTACAACGGTTGCAATTAGGACTGTTGCTAGAGCCGGACTTTTCAGAGCAGGAGTTCGTAACTAAATTTAATGAACCAAAGGTTGAGCTGGCGTTTTTTTCACAACAGCAAATTGCTGCTGGGGTTGAAAAAATACGCACTAAAATGCTGAATTCCCTTGCTTTAAAACGTATGCCATCTAATTTTGATGTGGCTCGCGAGGTTGTATATTACTTAAGTAATAACAATGTTACTGGAGAAACACTTTACCCATCTTGTGGTTTGAAGTTTGATGATTATGTCACTGAAACTGAATGGAGTCCTGGTAAACTAATAACCAATAAGCCAGTAGATAGCCAAGTAGTGTATATAATTGGTAATGCGATGCTAGAGGCAATGTTAGCAACAATTAAGCAATTTACTGTAGCAAAAAAGCTGATCGTGATTGTAAATGATAAAAACTTTGCTGCTAAACTGTGCGAAGAACTATCTGACAATAACACGGTTGAAATACAAGTGCTAGCTGATAATATAGATCCTCTTCGTGAACTGCTTGGTACAATTAATAATAATATTCGTAAATATGCCCCTCCAGATGTAATCATAAGTTTTCCTTTGAATGATGTATATGATCTTGTTACTGATGAGTTACCTAGTACGCCAATTTTTGAACAATTAATTAAAAAACATATTAATAATAATTTTATGATCTTGAAGCGTGCCAGTTTAATTAAAAATTGTAAGGTTCTAATTGTTACTGAAGCAATTAAAGATAAACACACAGATTCTAAGATGGCAATAACAATTATAGAGTTTTTGAAGAACACCTTGCGTACCTTGACTGCTACAGCAGCAAAAGAAGCAAATTTATTACCGCATGCCCCTTACTTTTACCAAATCGAACCGAATGGTAGTAATGAAACTCTAATCAACGCAGTTATAGATTTGGCCGCGGCAGAAAGTGAAAAGCGTTATCATACTGGTATGATATTTAAAATATGTGAGCAAATAAAATGAAAATATTAGCAAATCCCATTAAGAACAAAATTGATTGGCAAAAAATGCGTGATGCTGTCAGAGCTAACCCAGGAGAATTTCATGGCAATATTGCTAAGCGCATGTTGTATTGGTTAAATCCTAAATTAAATGCTTGGATCAAATTCTCAGATCATGAACAAAAATGGCAAGGTTTTAGCACTGAAACTGGAAATGTTATAGATGCTAGCGAGGTTTCGCCTGGTTATACACCCTGGGATAAGGCATTCGATGCTACCGAGGCGCCTTTTTATAAATGGTTTGAAGGTGCACAGACCAATGCTTGCTTTAACGAAGTTGATGCGCATGTGTTGGCAGGATATGGTGATGAAGTTGCGTTTTATTTTGAAGGAGATCGCTGGGATCCAGCTTTGAATAATGGTAAAGGCGGTCCGGTATATTCGCGCAGGGTAACACGTAAAGAGCTACTGTGGAATGTAGCGGTTTGTGCACAAATATTAGCAAACCTTGGTTTAAAGAAGGGGGATAGAATTGCAATTAATATGCCAAATATTATGGAGCAAATCTATTTTATAGAGGCGGCTAAGCGTAGCGGCATTATTTACACTTGTGTTTTTGGCGGCTATAGCGCTAAAACCCTTGCAGATCGGATTTATGATGCTGGGGCTAAGGTAATTATTACTACAGATGGTGCCTATCGTAATGCCCAGGTGATCGGATTTAAGGAAAATTATACAGACAAGGCTTTGGATGATTATATTCCTCTGGGGGTTGGACAGCAAATAGTCGAACAGTTGTTAAATAAATATCCAAATCTCAATACAGCAACTAAACAATTAATTTTAACTGAGGTTAAAAAAGTAACTGATGGCGAAATTACAGTAGAACGTTCTGATATCATGTACGGTATAGGTTTAGCATTTGAACAAATTGCTGACCTTGATGCAGGAATAAAAGCCAAGTTACGTACCGAAATCGCGGAAGCTTTAGTGAGTTCTGAGGCTACTGTGAATAGAGTTATTGTGGTGCAGCATACTAAAAACCCTGATTTAGCTTGGAATGATAAACGCGATGTTTGGTACCACGAGTTGCGACAAAATGCTGTAAAAAACTTCACTGCTAAAGCAAATGAATTATCGATCCGGCTAAGCGATGCAGAGCAAGTGCTGAGCTTAGAGTTACAGCAATTTATAAAGCTTATCTATGCATTAAGCAAACCTTTACCAGTATCAGCAGAATTTCCTCTATTTATCATTTACACTAGCGGCAGTACCGGCAAACCAAAGGGAGTGGTACATACTCACGGTGGATATTTGGCCGGGATTGCCTATACAATGCAAATTGCTTTTGATGTTCCTGTAGATCCTGAATTAAACAAGGGGCAAGTTATTTACGTAGTGGCTGATCCTGGCTGGATTACAGGGCAGTCCTATATGATAAGCGCAGCATTAATTACTCGCACAACAAGCATTATTACAGAAGGTTCGCCAGTTTTTCCCAACGCTGGTAGATTTGCAAGTATTATCGAGCGTTATAAAGTTAATATTTTTAAAGCTGGTTCAACTTTTCTAAAAACGATTGCTGTTGATCCACAAAATGCTGCAGATGTTAAACGTTACGACTTATCTAGCTTGCGAATTGGTACATTTTGTGCGGAACCAACTAGCCCAGCCATTCAAGAATTTGCTATGAATTTATTAACTCCGGAGTATATAAATTCGTATTGGGCTACTGAACATGGTGGCATTATTCTAACGCATTTCTATGGTAATAACGATTTTAAATTGCAGGCAGATGCGCATACTTTTGCATTACCATGGATTTTTGCGGAAGTTTGGGTACCTGAGCAGGCTTTTGATGAAGATGGCAAAACAAGATTTGAGTATCGCGTCGCCAAGGCAGATGAAAAAGGAGAAATAGTATTAACCAAGCCTTATCCATATCTTGCGAGGACAATATGGGGTGATGCGGCTAATGTATGTAATGCAAATTGGCGTGGGGATTTAAAAAGATTTAAGAAAATCTATTTTGAACATTGGGTTAAACGAGGGACTAATGGTAACGAAATCGAATTGGCTTACACTCAAGGAGATTTCGCATGTACATATGAAGATGGCGGCCTAACCTTACATGGTAGATCTGATGATGTGATCAATACTTCTGGGCATAGAATAGGTACGGAAGAAATCGAAGGGGCTATTCTAAAGGATAAACAAATCAATATGCACTCTGTAGTTGGAAATGCAATTGTAGTTGGAGCACCGCATAAAGATAAGGGTACTGTGCCAGTAGCATTTATATTAACTAATAAAGGTAAGCGCTTAAGTTTAGAGGACGAGCAAAGACTAATAAATTTAGTTAAGGAAGAAAAAGGGGCTGTAGCTGTTCCTGGAGGTTTTATAACAGTTAGCCAATTCCCGGAAACCAGAAGCGGTAAATATATGCGTAGATTTTTGCGCAATTTACTCGAAGATGAGCCGCTTGGAGATACCAGCACGTTGCGAAATCCAGAAATTTTAGACGAAATATCTAAGTCAATTCAAGATTGGAAAAACAAAATCAATTTAGAAGAAGAACGTACAATATTACAAGTATTTGCAACCTTACGTTTAGAAACACATGAAGTATCTAAAGGGAGTAGAATTGCAGAGGTTACAATAAATCGGCCGCCGGTTAATTCACTAGATGAAAGAACTTTTGATGAATTAAATACCGTATTATCACATTTAAAAGAGCAGGATGATGTAAAGGTTATAATTATAACTGGAGCAGGTACCAAATCATTTGTTGCTGGGGCTGATGTTAGACAATTGTTGGAAGAAATGCACACAATTGAAGATGTCTTACCATTACCGCATCAAGCGGCGCAGTTGATGCGAACTATAGAAACTATGCATAAACCAGTAATAGCTGCAGTGAATGGGGTTGCGCTAGGCGGTGGTAATGAATTGCAAATGGCTTGTCATTACAGAATAGCGGAACCTACGGCAAAGTTTGGTCAACCTGAGATTAATTTAAATTTAGTTCCAGGCTATGGTGGTACACAACGTTTATTCAGAGTTTTAGAAAATAAGACTAGTGATGAACTTGATGCATTACTTAAGGCGACAAACATAATTTTAAGTGGTAGAAACATAGAGGCTGATTTTGCATTTGAATTGGGATTGATAGATGAAATCGTTGCAGAACAAGATGTTGTTTCAAGAGCAGTAGAATTAGCTAAGGAGTATATACTCAAGCCAGATAGTACAATTGCAAAAGCACATCAAAAACGGATCGCGCAACTTGAAATCTGGGAGCAAAAACGAACATTCCCACACAAAGAATACGACAGTCATGAAGATGTAAAAAAATACACTAAGCAAGCTGAAGTGGTTGGCCGTAAACTGCCAGTGCAATGGGCGATTGATGCTATTAAATTTGGTTTTGAAAATGGTTTAACCAAAGGCATCGGGCATGAAACAGAGCTGTTTGCAGCAGCGGTTTTACATTCGGAAGGTGGCAAGATAGGTATTAAAAATTTCTTTGAACGCAAAAGTGCTGCTCTGCCTGTAAAATATATGCCGAAATTGGAATATGCTAGAGCTCATGAAGCTGAATTGTTAGAGCAAGGTAAGTTAATCCCGTTTGGTTCACGATTTTATCCTGGATTTGATACCATACCGGAATTTCAATATGCATTTTTAGTGGAAAAAGATCGAGCAACCGGGATCCCGAATCATGGCGATCCTCTTGTGGCAGAAAAGAAACGCATTATTCCGGTCGAGGAGCCTAGTTCAGTTGAAGCCTTAGTATATATGCTGACTAGCGAAATTAATTTTAATGATATCTGGGCAATAACCGGTGTTCCAGTATCACCTTTTGATCTGCATGACGAAGATTGGCATGTCACTGGTAGCGGTGGATTGGCATTAGTTGTTAAAGTTGGTTCAGAACTAGAAAAAGAAGGCAGGATCAAAGTCGGTGATTTAGTAACAGTGTTTTCTGGAAAATCGCAACTTCTATCGCCAATTGCTGGGTTAGATCCAATGTTTGCTGATCAGCACATACAGGGTTATGAATTGCCGGATGGATCGCACCAACAGTTTATGTTAACCCAAGGGCCACAACTACACGATAAAGTTCCAGATTTAACATTAGAGGCCGCAGGATGTTATACATTAAATTTGGGAACAATTTATAGAGCATTGTTTAATACATTAGATATAACTGCTGGAAAAACTATTTTTATAGAAGGGGCAGCCACTGGGACCGGATCAGAAGCTGTAAAAGCAGCAGTGCGTAATAAATTAAATGTGATCGGTTTAGTATCTTCTGAAAAGAGGGCGCATGATGTATTACAAAATGGTGCTAGGGGTGTCATAAATAGAACAGATCCATTGATTAAAGATATTTTCACCAAGGTACCAGAAAATCCTGCAGAATGGGCAGCTTGGGAAAAACAAGGAGAACCTCTAGTAGAAATGTTCAAACAACAATCTGGTGGTAGCTTGCCAGATTATATTGTTTCACATGCTGGAGAGTTGTCTTTTCCGAGAGATTTTCAATTGCTAGCCGAAGGTGGTATTTTAACATTCTTTGGTGCTTCTAGCGGTTATCATTTTACATTCATGGGTAAACCTGGTACTGCCAAACCAATGGATATGTTGCACCGTGCTCAATTAGAAGTTGGAGCCTCGGTCTTAATATTTTATGGCGATGAGCAAGGTACCTCTGCAGACTTAACCGGTTTAGAAATAATTGAATCTTGTAGAGAATTCAAAGCGAAAATTGTAGTATGCACTGTAACAGACGCACAAGCTAATTTTGTAAAAAGTTTGGGTTATGGTGATGCAATTAAAGGTGTTTTTAGCATCGAAGAACTTAAGCGTAAGGAAACTACGCAGTTTGTCTGGCCAAAAACTATGCCAGAATTGCCGGATCCAAAAACTGCAACTGCAGAATTCAAAGAGGCAGTGCGTTGGTATCAAGATTATGTATTCAAGCCATTTGCAAGTTACGTTGGATCATTGTTAAAAGGGCCTGAAAGCCCCAAAGGGATGCCAGATTTAATTTTCGAACGCGCACAGCAAGATACATTATGCCTTAGCGGGATGTTAGTAAAACCATACACTGGAAAAGTAGTGTATTGTGAAGATATGCAAGGAAAACGCTATAGCTTATACGCCCCACAGATTTGGATGCGACAACGCAGAATATATTTACCAACTGTAAATATTTGGGGTACACATTTAAATAATGCCTATGAAGTGCAAAAAATGAATGAAATGATTAATGCCGGGTTTTTACATGTAGATGAGCCACTAGTGGTTGATGAAAAAGAAATATTTAGGGCTCACCAAGATATGTGGGAAAATAAGCATCGCGGCGCAAATTATTTATTAAACCATGCGTTACCTCGGATGGGTTTAAAGACGAAGGATGATTTATACCATGCTTGGGGTTTGCAAGAGCAAGATTTTAAAAATAAAAATTGTTCGAGTTAACACCTAGGTCATTTCTTAAATATAAATGCTATCCACTATAC
>JAGVLG010000087.1 GCA_020054325.1 Gammaproteobacteria bacterium | reverse complement strand
TGCCAAGTTGCCAGTGACCAAGGTTGAGGGTTTACCAATGCTGCTGCCATACCATTACATCGCGTAGTAGCTCAACGTGTAGTTGGGCGAGTGCTTACTGGTTATCTATCAATTGGCAAATTACATATATTGGCAGGTATGCCTGGCACCGGTAAGACTACAATAGCTTTGGACATGGCAGCTACAATTAGCTTGGGTAGACCTCTGCCAGATGGAACCATATCCCCACAAGGTAATGTTTTACTATGGTCTGGGGAAGATGATGTTATGGATACTCTTGTACCTAGATTAATCGCCGCTGGTGCCGATCGAAAAAAAATATATTTTATTGATAATGTTTATGAAGCTGATGCAATAGAACCTAGAGGATTTAACCCAGCTACAGATATACCTAAACTTATAGAAAAAATTAAAGAAATTGGGCAAGTAAGTCTTATAATCATAGACCCGATAATACATGCAGTAACAGGAAATTCAAATAGCAATATTGATGTTAGGAAAGCTTTAAAACCTTTGATCGATCTTGCTAAAGAACTAAATGTCGCAATAATAGGTATAACACACTTCACTAAGGGCACCGCAGAACAAAATCCTATAGATAGAGTTACTGGCTCTCTAGCTTTTGGCGCAGCGGCTAGAATTGTAATGGTTACTTCAGAAGATACTACTACTCCTAATAGTTCTAGGTATATATTCGCAAGAGCCAAATCAAACATTGGATTATTAGGTGGAGGATATTATTATGAAATACAAAAGATAGAGCTATCTAATTATCCTGGTGTTACTACATCAAAAATTAAATGGCTACATGAGGCAATTGGCTCAGCGCAAGAATTATTATCTAAATCAAAAAATAATCAATCAGATGCTTTAGAAGAAGCTAAAGATTTTCTTTCTTCTTTACTATCAGACGGTGACATTAAAGCAATTGACGTTCATGCTGCTGCCAATCAAAATGGAATTTCTGTTAGAACACTTCATCGCGCTAAAAAAGAGCTTCAAATAAAGTCATATAAACTTATGACAAATGGAGTAGCTGTATGGTGGTGGTCATTTGATTCCAAGATTGCCACTCAAGCTCAAGATTGCCATACATAAGTGTGGCAATCTCGCACTACCAGTCTATGACCATTCAACGCATTCATCAAAGGAGTTAGTGCGTGTACACACAGACCACTCAACACATTCGCCAATACAATTGTAGCGTTTACATCTAGTCTCGCCACTACCTATTGCTAGCACTGTTAGACTTGTTAGCAATAATCCTGCTAATACCAAACTAATCTTTAACTTATTCACACTTGATCTCCGTTATTATTAAATTACTTTGTGTCATTAATGCTCGAATGTTTAGCCGTGACAAAACTATATTTCACTATATTTTCATAGAAAATCCAGTATATAACCCAAAAGGCAACATAGAATAACATCGGAAGAACAATGAATTCGATAAAAGAATCAAAAATAAATAACTTCCTGAATGCAAAAGCAGCGTAACAAAATAACGCCCATAATATGGTTATTCCTACTGCACATTTCCACTTTGTAGATAATAATTGTTGGTTCATGCTCAATTTAAACACCATAGCTGCAACTATAGGTCCTAAGATAAAATACATATATCCCCAAATGTTAAAATGAATTCTACCGCAACCATAAGGGGGGAAACTATTTAACTGATATATCCAATTGTCACACATGTGTAATGCGATAAAATTGTACAAACTCCAAGATATTGATCCTATTAGAACAACCGGATCTTTTAAGAAAGATTTAATCTTAGGAACTACGTGTTTTAATAGCCATTCCAGAATGTACACGATCATTTAAATCACCAAAATATATTATTAGCTGCCCGACTATCTTTTGTAGCCTTCCAACTACATACTAAGGATTCCTTAGTATCGTGTCAAGTATAAAACTAAGAAAATCTTAGCTTAAGACTGTTAATTTATCTGGGCTAATGAGTGAGCAACGCACCACCGGTTTCAAAAAGACTTAAAGAGGCTAGGATTGCCTCCGGCCTATCTCAGAAACAATTAGGCATTGCTGCTGGTATTGATGAGTTTTCAGCTAGTGCAAGGATGAATCAATATGAGAAGGGAAAGCATACCCCAGACTTCCTCACTTTGAAGAATATAGCCAAGGCCCTAGGATACCCCACAGCTTTCTTTTATGCAGATGATGACTCAATGGCTAACGTGATTGCGACTTATCATAAATTAAGCAAGATCAAAAAAGGTATTGCCACAAAATACATAGAGAACCTTTAGTATATTCTGTCTTGTGCTAGAAACTTTATTAGTTATCTGAGGGGGAGCACCAGTAGTTCTTCAACTAAATAATTTCCGGTGGCAGAGAAACCTCTCAATAGTTCCACCAGTGCCCCCGTCACATTATGCTATCACAGGCTCAACATTACTTATCTCAGCACGTTCTTCTATAAGAATCTCATATGCATATTCAGAACATAATGCTTTGTATAATTTTATGCCATATATTTTGCACAAATCATAGACCGATTTAACGTATCTATTGTCCATTTTACTACCAACTATCACTCCGGTTACAGATAAAAATGGCGCATACAACTTTAAATTCAAGCTTCCCGTGCCAGTTGCTATTAAACGAAACTCACTTTCATAGCTCCATTGGTCAAATTTTATAGCAAATGAATGTTCAGCAAGATATTTGCGACGGCTATAATTATCTGGAATTTTAGAAAAATCAGGTAAGCTAATAACAGGGACGTTAATAGTGTAGCTTATTTTAGAAAAAATAGATGAATGCCTATTGTAATTAAACGAAAGGATCTCTTCGCCTTTTTCAACCAAATTTATATATTCTTGAAAATCTTTATCAGTCAGGTCTAATAATTTTTGAATATGGTTCAAATCAAGTTCAAACACAACACAATAACCAGTATGATTATCACCATAGTGCGCCCACATAGGAATATTATTTTTATCAACTGTTAAGCATAATACACCATTATTTTCAAAGAAGTCTTCTACAAAAGATAATTCTGAATCCGCTAAACAATCCTGAAATTCTTTTGAAGTTATTTTAGTCCTCAATTCTTCTTCTGTTAGCTCTGGCTCTCCTGCTGTGCGAAAATGATCCAACGTATGTTTCAATACTTCTGGATCGGCAAACACTTGTTCTGGAGTAAAATTTTTGAACTTAAACCGTCCTTCGTATGGATCGTTCAATGCATTTAAACTAGGTAAATATACATTTTGTTTCAAAAAGTCTTCAAGCTGCCATAATGGATTGCTTCCATCTTTGCACAAGGCTTTGTATTTATAAAACTTCATAATATCCTCTCTATCTACTCCTACTATCCAAGTCTGGCATGCGGCAAAACCATATCAATCAAAATACTACATTCATATTCACTTAATGGTTCACTTGCTTTCATTTTAACAGCAATGCTTCTTAGAGATTTGAAGAAATCACTGTCACCTGGAACATCGACTAGCTCGAGAGCAAGCTCAAGAGTTTTTCCTGTCAATGGTTCATTTCTCTTTAAACGACGCGTAATGTGTCCATAGCTAGCCCCTCTGGATTTACGTTCTTTTTTTCTTTCCTCATAATCAATACTAGATATAAGACCCCCCATTACGTAAATTTCATATTCACTCAATGGTTGGCCTTCTATAATTTTATTTCTCATACTTTTTAAAAATATAGAAAAGTTGTCTTCACTATTAACCTCATTACAATTACGGCTAAAACATATTTCAATGCTCCTAAGCGCAAGCTCAAGCATTTTATCTTTAAGCGGTTCATGTTGTTTGAGCCGAGAAACAATTTGCTTTTCTCTGATTTTGTCTTCATAAATATCCATCTTGATTCCTAATTCATTTAAACTATTATCTTGCAATGCTTAGAACGCTGGAGCTGTTAATGAGATACCACCAGCTGACGATGTGTTTTTTTCGCTCGCTCTAACTGAGCAGTAACATGAGGTGTGGCATAACCTACATTTGCCGCCACACGCTTAAGTAGAATTGTTGTAGTGATAATCGCTTCATGTATATCGCTGCGCAGGATCATATCTTCGGTTGTGGCATTATAAAATCGTCGTAATGTCAAATGGATACAATCGTCGTATCTTACTACCTGTAAGTCATCATCTATATGAGAGTGGTATAATTTTTCCATTTGATTTTTACGTAAATACTCGTCGGCCAGAGACGCTGCAAGTACTTTGTAGTCCGGCCTGAACTTGCTGTAAAACCATTTTTCAGCGAGAAGTGGAGTATAAAACCATTCCCGCAGCGTATTGATATCAGGTAGATCAGATGGCAAACTTTTAAGGCTTGCGTGCCGTTCGCCTATAAGCTTTATTGGGGCAAGCATAATGATAGTAGCCAGAGGTAAATTGCTCACAGGGTATAACGTATCTGCCAGCAAAGCAGCTTTTGAATTATAGCCAAAGAACATTGCTACTAATTCATGAGCATGAGAAGATTTTAGTTTAATTCCATGATTTTTAGAATAAGTACGAAGATTATCTGCACAAAGTTTTATGATGTCTTGCATTGCTGCCTCCATTAAAAGCTGCTGGGCTTGATTCTTGGTCGTCATGAGTGTTTAACACAACCATGCCAGCGATTTAATAAAGGTCATCAAATGGCAAGTCTTCTGCAATATCGTCTTTTCGGTCACTCACAACCGTGGCGTTCGATTCCTAAGACGATAATATTAATATAAATCCATGAAGTCAAGCATCATTTCTTGTATATAAAAGTAGCTTTGCAAAAACAAAATTTATAAGGTATCCCCAACACTATTATTTACATAGTAGATAAGAGCTTATAACAGAAATTATTTTATTATTTTAGAATGAGCTATTCTAAATATATATCCGCCAGCAAAAATGCAAATATTTTTTATGTATACAACAAGCTCATTTGCTGATTTCTCTTCAATTATTTTTTGTATAGCAGGAGAAACTATCAAAAATATAAGGATACCCATAAGAATGGTTCCACATATAATAAAAATAATTTTAACCCAATTTTCCGACAATGGGTGCGTTGCAGGTGCATCAGGTTTGGCTGGGGTTGGATTTTTAGGTCTATTGAAACTCATGTTATAATCAAGTCTTGATATAATTTCTGCAATCGTATTGTCATTGCAATTTCTGAAACAAAGAATTTTTGAGCCATTAATTCGATCGTGCTGTTTTTTTCTAGTAACTCTACAACTTTAACTCTTGGCATTAACATTTCTGCAGCTATTTCATTAGCTTCCATTTCAGCTTCTGAGCTTTTGCCGTCAGCTCTATACAAAATTGAATAATCTTCAAAACCTTTGTTTTCTAAAAAACCATTCTTTGAATAGCTATCATTTACATAAGATATGTAATGCCCTAACTCGTGTGCAATTGTAAATCGTCTTCTGTTAGGATGATGTTGCTTTGCCACGTAAATAATAAATTTATCATCAGGATCTTCTTTTAATATTGCACCACTAATTCTACTATCTTCAAAATCTGCGGTGTAGCATTTGATTTTTAATTTTTCTAACACAGCTTCCAACTGCAAAGCATGGTTTAAATATAAACCATCAGTTAGCCCCTCTATAAATATTAAAATTTTTTTACTTAATTCCATTTTACTACCGTACTTTTCGTTGAACTGATAATAATAACAGTTATAGCTATAAAATAGAATAGTGTAAACACTAACTAACGCGTAAAAAGTAGTATAATTACCAAATAATAATTTGATAATGAAAATGAGCTACCATATTACAGAGAAACAGAGGAAAATGTACGAATTCCTTTCTGAACGAAGCAAGGATAGGAGATCGTTTACACCTAGACAAATAGCTAAAATAAGTGGCTATACAACAAATACAGTCGAAACATACTTTAGAAAATACCTAATTAATTTATTTTACATAGTACCCGACGGATACGTAGTGAGTAATGATTTTATAAAAGAAATACCAAATGAAGAGAAATACTTAGCGCGTGTTTCCCAAACTCATCCGAGTTTAAGGCGTCAACATTAAATTGGGGCAACTTTGGGGGCAAGTATTTAGACATAAATTGCAAGCTCCTTACACTGCAAAGCTTGCAGCCCAGTCTTCAATTCCCGCCGCCTCCACCAAATTCACTTCCTATACCATCCCATAATATCCTACACTCCTTGATTTACAAGGGGTTTTCTAGTATAAATCGTCCATTGTAGTTTTATAAGCAGTAACAAAATCCAACATCTTGTGGGGGCCGATTAGGGGCCTTTCTGGATTTTGTGTTTGTAGAGGCCCCCAAATGGCATTAACCGAATTAAAGATCAAAAATACCAAAGCTAAAGACAAATCTTTTAAATTAGCCGATGAAAAAGGCTTATATCTTTTGATTAGCGCCAATGGATCTAAGCATTGGAAATGTAAGTACCGCTATGACGGCAAAGAAAAAAAGCTATCATTTGGGGCCTACCCAGAAGTATCGCTTGCCGAAGCTAGGCGTAAACGCGACGAAGCCAAGCGTTTGCTAGCTGATGATATTGATCCAGGCTTACACCGCCAAGAACGTAAATTAGCTAGGCTATTGGGTGCTGAAAATAGTTTTGAGCTTATTGCTTTAGAATGGCATGCCAAGAATGTAGCAAACTGGACGCCGGATCATGGCAATAGAATATTAACCAGACTTAAAAAAGATATCTTACCTTGGTTTGGTAAACGCCCTATATCTGAAATTAAAGCGCGAGAGCTATTAAATACATTAGAGCGCATCCAAAAGCGCGGTGCTGTAGAAACTGCGCATCGTGCATTGCAAAACTGTAGCCAAGTATTTCGGTATGCTGTGATTACAGGGCGTGCAGAATACGATATTTGTAGTAATCTGCGCGGTGCGTTACAACCAGTTAAAGTTCGCAACCATTCATCTATTACCAACCCCAATGAAATTAGTGCGCTGCTTAAAGTTATCGACGGTTATGAGGACACTTCATTACTCAATGTGCACTAAAACTCTCACCACTATTCTTTGTGCGTCCTGGAGAATTACGGCAAGCTGAATGGAGTGAATTTAATTTTGATACTAATGAGTGGCGCATCCCAGCACATAAAATGAAGATGCGCGAACAGCATATTGTACCGCTTGCAACGCAAGCTATTGCTGTATTGCTTGAACTAAAATGTTTAACGGGCAGCGGTCAGTATGTATTTCCTGGCATTCGCACCCCCAAGCGCCCTATTTCAAACAATACTATTAACGCTGCACTGCGCCGTCTTGGCTATACCAAAGATGAAATGACTGCACATGGATTTAGGAGCATGGCGTGCACCATTCTTAATGAACAAGGCTGGCACAAAGATGCTATAGAGCGGCAGCTTGCACACGCTGAACGTAATTCTGTACGCGCTGCGTATAATTATGCTGAGCATTTATCAGCAAGAAGGGAAATGATGCAAGCGTGGGCGGATTATTTAGACAAACTTAAAGTTACATAAGGCTAGGACATTTTGCCACGCATCTCTAATTTTTTTACCCAGCCTTTGTTCGATAATATTTCAGCTGCAAGGGTAATTTGTCTTGGCGTAAACTGTTGTTTGCGCTTATTCCAGCTGTAAGTATGGCGGATCACATCATCAATTGACTGGGCATCAAATGGATCAAGTAGCCCATTGAGGTAACGATTTATCAGTTCAACCAATGCTGCGCGACCCGGGGTCATAGCTGGCACCTTACTATTTTTAGCCACTTCATCAGGAGCACCTTTTGGCTCAAAAATAATTACTCGAACATTGGAGAGTGGCTGCAATGCTGCTTCTATGCGCCGTTTAACGCTAGACCGATTAAGCCCGCCTAATCCACTACCCAGTGGCGGAATCGCAATAGAGCCAATATTGTATTGCTGTATGGTTGCTACTAGAGCCTTAAGACCAGCTTCAATATCTTCCATACGACTATTACCGCGCCAATGCCGCTTCGTAGGAAAATTGATAATGTAATGCGGGTTAGTTAATTGACCGGTTTCGAATACGAACATACGACCTGGCTGCACTTCATTATTCTTGCAGGCTTTTGCGTAAGCTTTAAAATTTTCTGGGTAAGAGTTTTTAAATTGCAGCGCGATACCGCGGCCCATTACGCCCTCGCAATTAACGGTATTGATAATAGCCTCTGCATCTTCTAGCAGAATATCACCATGCTTGTATTCAATCATTTCTATCCCCCCGACTTATCAATAATACCACATTGGAAGAACTTCAACTCGCGGCCTATGACCAACATCAAGTAATGCGTTCAACACCCGCTGGTATGCTGGTTGTGAGTGCACACCAATACGTTCGACTAAATGCCAAGGAAAACTTTGTTCCATTAGAAACTCCGCTTGCTTACCTTCTTTTAATTCACCTCTCCAGTCTCTAGCTTCGACTGCCACCCAATTTATTTCATTTAACTGAGAAATATTCTTGCGGTCTTCGAAGTAGCTTGAACCAGCATTTGATAGAGTAAATGCCCATCGGCGGTTGTTTTGGTTAGCCCAGTGAATGGAGGCATTTAAATCAGCTAGAATCATTTTAAATTTGCCTGATCTACCTTTAAATCCAGAAGATAATAGGATTTACGATTTAAACATATTACTACGCAAAAACTTTCGTTTCGTTCAACCTATAGATTCAGGCATTGTAGATGTTAAAATCAAAACAATTCGACTTTCATCTAGAGCCACAAACGAAAGAATAACATTTGAACCAGACACAACCGAAGATCCGTTTGCAGTATATGACATCATTGAACGGGCTGAAAAAGCATTTCCTATACATCTATACAATGTAAGTCGGGTAGAAATTGTTGCATCTATAGTGGTAGATATTAACAAGCCACCCAAAAATATATCATTTCACATTACATATCCAAACTACTGTTCGCTTAAGTATGACAACATTAGCTTAAAATTACGCAAAATGTTAGGAAACTCTGGGATAGAGCCAACAGATACAGCTGCAACTTCTATAGAAACAGAGGAAGCAATTGAGGCATGACAGCTGATGCAGTATTGCTTGATTTATTAGCGCGTGTTGCTGCTAACAGCGGCAACCAAACATTTATTAGTGCTCATGATTTAAATGATTTCGTTAAAATCTTGAACGCGCATTGATGTTTACTATGCTTATATAAGGTATATTTATTAATGATTTCGTATAAAAAAATGAGGCAATATGGGTGGCTTAGGAAGCGGTCGGCATTATTATTGGAATACAAAATCCACTACAGATAATTACATTTCGCTGGATATTAGAAAATGGACTCGCAAAAAGCTGCTTGATCCAGCCAATCAATTCAGTTGTAGATGGTCTCGTAATGGTGCAGAATTTTCTTCAATCAGTGTATTTGTTGCAATAAATAAGGTCATTCTTAGTTACAGGAATAGAGAGTCTGATGGGGACTGGAAAGATTATAATTATTGCGTAAAAATTGATTGGTCGGCTTGTTCATATGGTGGCAAACGACCTTGGTTTTTATGTCCAGCAGTTGGCTGTGGTCGACGTGTGGCCATATTGTATGGTGGTGCTATTTTTGCATGCCGACAATGCTACAAATTAGCATACAAAAGCCAAAGCGAAACTGCTGCCAATAGAGCTACGCGGCGCGCAGATAAGATTAGAGAAAGACTAGATTGGGAACCTGGTATATTAAATGGCGAAGGTCTAAAGCCAAAGGGTATGCACTGGAACACATTTGAACGTTTATTCAATCAACATCAACAATTTGTACATAGCTCTCTTATGGGGATCAGTGATAGATTCGGTCTATATAGCGGTTTGATTGATGATTTCCTATAAATTACGCCCCAAAGCCACCCCCCAGATTATAAATTTTATGCAATAACCACCTCTAAAACCCTTATATTCGTCTGACTTATACGATACAATGACCTACTTTATCAGCCATCACTTAGGTAGCCAAATGAATAATAAGAAAAATTTAAGCCCAGAGTTGCAAAACCTACTTGTTCGCGGTCTAATGCTTATGGGTCTGGGCACCATGTTATGTATGTACCATGCGCACGCCAATAAAGATAAAGAAGAATATAATTGGAATGAGCTCTACGCTTTTCTATTTTCATCTTTAGGCGGCGCCTTCTTCGTAAGCAGCTTAACCGGACCAGCATTTTCAAATTTCTTTACAGCATTATCACCATTTCTTCCAGCATCGTTAACGGGCAATAGAGCAATAGCCGCCCTACAAGAATATGAGATCGCTTATAAAAAAATAAAACCTAATTTGTCGGAAAGCAATATTCAAACTATCGAGATTTTATTGCAACGCGCCAAAGATGCAATCCTGATCATCGATGTATTTAGTCGTAAAGATACACGAGGTTTGCTTAAAATGCTTGACTATATATTTACAATTTTAAATGTTGAAAAAATAGAAAGAGCATCCTTATTAAATGCAGATAACAAGGAAGCGTTGTTAAACAAATTAGACGAACTCTTAGTCTCTTATCCGAAGGAAAATGCAACTTTATTAAAGCAAAAGGTAATCGTACCATTTTTATTAAGTTTAGTAGAAGATAAACTTAAATTACCGTCCGCACCGGTTTATTTATTAGGTGCCCCTGGTGTTGGAAAAACCTGGTTTGTAAATCAATTAGCAATGACTTTACAGGTTCCTCTAATAAAAATTTCTGAATTTGCTTACACTTCTGGGCAAATTTTAGAAGATGATGATATTCAAAAAAAATATATTTCCCCTTTTGCTAAAGCACTGCATTATGCAGCGCAGTATGGCTCGAGGCAATGCATCCTATTTATAGATGAATTTGACAAAATTTTAGCACAACCTAATAACCAACATAATGGTGTTGAGGCTATGCTATTAGATATGTTAAACACCGACTCTTTAACAACCTGGAAAGACACATACTTAGCCTTAGATGTTGATCTATCTAATGTTATGATTATGGCTGCGGGTAATCAAAAGCTAACAGCTATCAATGAGAGATATAAACCTATTAGTGACAGAATGGTAACTATAGAATTTAAATCTCTGCAGACAGATAATAAAAGAAATATAATCTTCAACCAAGCAAAGCAAATGTTCAAGCAGGCAGGTATGTCTCTTAGTGCTGAGGATAATGATTTTATAGAGAAAAGCATACAATCAGATAAACATGAAGGTGTTCGGCAGTTAAATTTAGAATTATCAACTTATGTACGCACCAAAAAAGCTAATGCCTTACTATTTTTAGGGACTGCGTGGGAAATTAAAACTGCCTCTGTAAAGATGGCAGAGGCTGGCAGTGCTGAAGAAGTAGCGTCGGCAACCAAGCTCCAATCTGTGTGGAGAATGCATGATATTCATACAGCATATGGTTTATATAGAGCAACCTTAGATGGCCTTAAATTGCCGCGCGCAGATAAAAATAAACTTGTACGCAAATTAGGGCTGTGATAATAAGTACCATGGGGCTGCCACAATTCGTACTACCGAAAGGTACAGTACGAATTAATTTAAGAAACGGTACATTTATAATCACACCTGCAGGTATTAACTTGCAACCATTTGACCGCCATAATTTTATTACTTACCAATTACCTTTCAATTATGATCCACTTGCAGAGGCACCAACATTTAAAAAATATCTGAACGAAGTATTGCCGGACATACAGTGTCAAACTGTATTAGCCGAATTCTTAGGGTATATTTTTGTTTCACCAATTATGTCAAGCCCCCTTTACTTACTCCATTTAAAAGTAGACACCACTCATGCACTGCATGCCATAAATTCCCAAGGCGTCATGTCGCCTAAAGATGAATGAG